>NZ_JBXWOJ010000002.1:0-456783 GCF_059610805.1 Ruegeria sp. CDSC025
TCCGGCGTAGCTCAGCGGTAGAGCAGTTGACTGTTAATCAATTGGTCGTAGGTTCGATCCCTACCGCCGGAGCCAATTTCCCCAAAACACACCGCAAATTATCATGGATGCCCGCCTTCGCTGTGCGCATGTTTTTTCGACGAAAAAACTCACGCCCCCCTCTGGACGCCGAAGAGTCGGGTTGCTATACGGCGCGAACCGTTCCGGCGTAGCTCAGCGGTAGAGCAGTTGACTGTTAATCAATTGGTCGTAGGTTCGATCCCTACCGCCGGAGCCAATCTTCCAAAATTTTCACGACTATAGAAACACCCTGCCTCAGGCCGTGCGCCATAACTCAGGGCAGATGATAAACGGTTTCAAAGGTTCATCCTCTAATTTTTTCATTCCATTCAACTCAAAGTTGAGGGATAAGTTCCCAATTACATTTGCATTGAAGGACTTAGTCTGGGCCCAAGTTATTAGCAGGCTCAGGTGAACTTGAGATAGATTGAAAGAAGATTTTATGCCGGTCACGCTTGTCCCAAAGCCAAACCAGGCAGATCAGAAACGCCACTGGTAAGTCGCGAAACGGACATACGAGCATAAGGAAGTATCATGAAGCAGGTGAACTGTTTGATCATAGGTGCTGGCTTTGGCGGCATTGGTATGGGCTACCAGCTCAGACAAGCGGGAATCGACAGCTTCGCAATACTCGACAAAGCCACTGAATTTGGGGGCACTTGGCAGCATAACACCTATCCCGGTGCGGAATGCGATGTGCCCTCGCATTTGTATTCTTACTCTTTCAGCAAAACGCCGGACTGGAGCCGAAAATGGTCGGGACAGAAAGAGATTCTGGATTACATCCGGGATTGTGCGGAAACATTCGGAGTGATCGCGCATTTACGCCTTGGCTGCGCCGTCACTTCAGCAAGCTTCGATCCGACAAGTGAAATGTGGACTGTAACGACCAAGGGCAATGGAGATGAAACCTATCTCTGCCGCCACGTGGTTTGCTCGGTTGGTCAGTTGCACTTTCCCAACCGTATTGGGATACCGGGGATGAAACTCTTCGGGGGAACCATATTCCATTCTGCCGAATGGCGCCATGATATCGACCTGAAGGACAAATCAGTTGCCGTGATTGGAAATGCAGCCAGCGCGCTGCAGTTCATCCCAGAGATCGCCAAACAGGCACGCAGTTTGACAGTTTATCAACGCACGGCAAATTGGGTCATGCCCAAAGGCAACAAGACCTATGGCGAGAGCTTCAAGTCGCTGATGCGTTCGATGCCTTTCCTTCAAAAACTTTATCGCTTCCGCCTTTGGGCCGAGAATGAGTTCAAGATCTTTCCAGTCATGAAAGGATCGAAACTGCACGAGATGCTGATGCAGAACATACTGAACCGGCATCTGGAAAAGACGATATCGGACCCAAAACTCCGCGAGGAGCTTCGACCAAAATACCCGCCCGGCGCGCGTCGCCTTTTGGTCTCGGACAGCTACTATCAGACTTTAAACCAGGACAAGGTTGAGTTAGTGACGGACGGAATCGACTGTTTCACCAAAGACGGGATCAAGACCACAGACGGTACCGAACGCAACCATGATGTGGTCATTCTTGGCACTGGGTTCCAATCCAACCCCTTCCTGCAAGCTATTGATATCAAGGGACGTGATGGTATCTTGTTGCGCGATGTTTGGGATGAAGGTGGTGCGCGGGCCTATCTTGGCATCTCGGTTCCCAAATTCCCTAATCTGCACATTATTTACGGACCAAACACAAACCTTGGCCACACGACGGTACTGGCCATGATCGAAGCGCAAATCGGTTTTGTCATCCAACTTATCAAGGCGGCCGATCACGGCACGATCGAAGTAAAACCTGAGGCGGCATTGCGTTTCGATGACGAGATGCAACAGCGTCTTGCCAAAAGTCAGTGGGCGCGGATCGAGCGCAGCTATTACAAAGATGGCGAGCGGATAACCACCAACTGGCCCGGCAGTTCATTCGAGTATTTCAGGCGCACGAGGAAGCCCAAACTGGCAGATTTCAGGCGTGGAACTTCAGAAGGCTGAGGGGCTATAGATCTACGTTCGCCGCGAAGTCAGAAAACCCGGCAAACCATCTCGCTTGTGTCTGCCAGGCCAGTGATCTTGCGCTAGGTACTCAGCACATCTTTGAAGTCTTCCCGCAGGTTGCGTTTCAGGATCTTGCCAGTCGCGTTCAGTGGCAGCGCGTCCACAAAGACTACCCTGTCCGGGATCTGCCACTTGGCGATCTTACCACCAAAAAACGCCAGCAATTCTTCTTCGCTTGGGTTTGCCCCCTCGGCTTTCACCGCCACAAGAACGGGCCGTTCGTCCCATTTCGGATGCGGCACACCCACAACGGCTGCGCCTGCCAGCTTTGGATGTGCCACCGCGATATTTTCGAGCTCGACCGAACTGATCCATTCACCGCCGGATTTGATGATGTCCTTTGAGCGATCTCGGATCGTCATATACCCGTCCGGGTCCAGTGTCGCCACGTCGCCAGTGGCAAACCAACCGTCTTGCAGCAGACCCTGATCCTGCATCATGAAATAGCTGTCCAATACCCAGTATCCGCGCACCATCAGGTCTCCCTGTGTTTCACCGTCGCGCGGAAGCTCATTGCCCAGATCATCAACGATTTTCAATTCGACCCCATAACAAGGACGGCCCTGACTTTCCCGAAGCCCATACTGCTCTTCTTTGGGCAGTTTTCCATGTTTCGCCAAGGGCTGGTTCGCGGTTCCCAGCGGGCTCATCTCGCTCATCCCCCAGGCGTGGACTGTATCGACACCATAGGTTTCGCGGAACGTCTCGATCATCGACGGCGGACATGCGGCCCCACCAATAACCGTGCGCTCAAGGCTGGACAGTTGACTGCCCGACTTCTTGGCAGAGGCCAGCAGACCCTGCCAGATCGTCGGCACGCCCATGGCCAGTGTCACCCCATAGCTGTCAATCAAATTGACCAATGCCTCGCCATGCAAATCCGGTCCCGGTAATACCATCCGAGACCCCGACATCGCGCAAGCGTACGGCGATCCCCAAGCGTTCACATGGAACATCGGCACAACTGGGAGTACCACATCCATCGCCGAAAACCCGATCACGTCACGCGTGTTGGATCCAAAACTGTGCAAAACTGTCGAGCGATGGGAATAGAGCACCCCCTTGGGGTTTCCGGTTGTGCCCGAGGTGTAACAAAGGCTTGAGGCTGTGTTTTCGTCCAGTCTGGGCCATTGAAAGCCGGAATCACCGGTTTCGATCAGCTCATCATAGAACTGCACCCCTGGAAGCTGCGCGATTGCGTCATCATTCCGCGGACCCATTAACACGAAATGCTGCACCTCTGTCAGTTGGTCCTTCAAAGCGGCGACAAGCGGGATGAATGTGGCGTCGAAAAACAGAACCCGGTCCTGCGCATGATTGATGATATAAGTCAGCTGCTCTGGAAACAGCCTGGGGTTTACAGTGTGGCAAACGAATCCAGCACCCGAAGTGCCATAGTAGATTTCCAGATGGCGGCGGTTGTTCCATGCCAATGTCGCTATCCGAGCGTGCGGTTCCAGCCCAAGACCTAACAGTGCAGAACCCAATTTTCGCGCGTTCTCGGCGACTTGCGACCAGTTTGTTTCAGTCAAACTGCCGTCAGTTTCGACAGAATAAATCTCGGTTTGGCCATGATAGCGATCGGCATGCTCGATCAGTGACGAGATCAGCAACGGTTGCGTCATCATTTGTCCCAGCATGGACATTCTCCCTGTGTCGGGGCCGCTTTTTGCAGCACCTTCTTGTTTGCCACGCATCTTCTGCAATCGGCGCGGTCAAAAGAAATCCTGCCAAGCATTTAATTGTCTGACAATAGAAGAATGCGTCATGCCAGGGCGGCAGAGCTGGCTTTTATTCGGTTTCCCGGTGCAACATGGCATAGGCAACAAGGGCGGCGGTTGACCCGTCTTTGGTCTCGGTACCTTCTGCACCGTCCACGATTGGCCCCAGTGAAGTCGCCAGTTCCTTGCCCAGTTCAACGCCCCACTGGTCAAAAGAGTTGATCCCCAACAGGACCCCTTCGACGAATACGCGATGCTCATACAGGGCAATGATCTGACCCAGAACAAAAGGCGTTAGCTTGGGGTACATCAGCGTGGTCGAGGGACGATTGCCAGCAAACACCCGATGTCGCGCCTGACGTTCGCATTCTTCACCCGTCAACCCTTTGTCGGCCATGCGCTGCCGCGCCTCGTCCAGCGATCGGCCGCGCATCAGCGCCTCGGACTGGGCCAGACAGTTGGCCAGCAGCAGCCGGTGATGGTGGGTCAGCTCGGGTTCATGTCCCTCGGCAGCGACCATGAATTCGCAAGGGATAACGTCTGTGCCCTGATGGATCAGCTGATAAAACGCATGCTGACCATTGGTACCAGGCTCACCCCAGACCACCGGACCCGAAGGAATGGTCAGCGCGCTGCCATCCATGGCAACGGATTTGCCATTCGACTCCATCTCGAGCTGCTGAAAATATGCGGGCAAGCGAAGGAGACGCTGATCGTATGGCAGCACGGCCCGGCTGGCATATCCCAGAACCTGCCGATGCCAGATACCGGTCAAAGCCAACATCACAGGCATATTCTCGGACCAATCGGCGGCGCAAAAATGTACGTCCATTGCCTGTCCACCGCGCAAAAACGCATCAAAGGCCGTCGAGCCTACGGCAATCATCACCGGCAGGCCCACAGGCCCCCAAACCGAATAACGCCCGCCGACCCAATCGGCGAAACCAAACACGCGCTGTTCGGGAATGCCAAAGGCCTGAGTCTTGTCCAAAGCACTGGAAACCGCTGCAAACTGTCGGGCCGGCTCCCCGCCGCCATCGACCATCCAGGCGCGCGCGGTGCGGGCATTGGTCATGGTTTCAATGGTCGTGAACGTCTTGGACGCGACAATCACAAGTGTCCGCGTCGGATCCAGCTGCCGTAGAACATCGGCAATATGTGCCCCGTCTACATTCGAGACATAGTGCAGCCGCGGCCCATCGTGATACGGAGCCAGCGCATGCGTGGCCATAACCGGTCCCAGATCAGACCCACCAATTCCGATATTCACCACATCGGTAAAGCTGCCCCCTGCCCCGGCCACGGCGCCACCGCGCACCTCTTCGGCAAAGACACGCATCCTTTGCAGCGTTTCCAGAACGCCAGGCATGACATCCAGACCATCCACGTCGACCGGACCGCCATCCAGATTCCGCAATGCCGAATGCAGAACCGAGCGTTCTTCGGTTTCATTGATCTTGGCACCCGCAAACATCGCGTCGCGCCTGTCGGCAAGCCCCGCCTCGTCGCATAGGCGGATCAGGGCTGCGCGAATATCTGCGTCAATCTGCGTCTTTGAATAATCAAACAGCATATCGCCCGTCGAGGTCGAGAAAACCTGTGCCCGATCCACGTCTTGTTCGAACAAGTCCAAAATGGAACGACCGCCATCTGACGCAAATGCCTTGAGAGTATCCAGGTTCATAACTCTACTCCGCCCAATGGACCGTCATGCCGCCCAACACAGCAGCAATCGGCGCCTCTTTGGGATGCAGGGACATGGCCCGGTCCAGCGCCTTGCGTTTGGTTTCCCCAAAAATCACCAGATGCTTAGACAATGCGCCGTCCAAGACCGGAGCCGTTAATGTAATCCGCGCCTCGGGCTGAACTTCGGGTCGGGCCACGGCCAAAGGTGGCGCATGCCCGTCCAATGCGGCGGCCAACCCGTCCATCCCCGGAAACAGCGAGGCGGTGTGCATATCTTCGCCCATACCCAGCATGAGAACCGAAAGAGGCAGCACGGGCGCAATCAAGCTCTCAATTTCGGGCAGCACCGATTCCGGATCTTTGCCATCCAGATACAGAGGCACATATTGCGCGACTGAGGCGCGATTGGTCAGCAAACGCTCTTGGATCAGCCGCGCATTTGCGCGATCGCTGTCGCTGGGCACGCACCGTTCATCCGTTGGTAGAATTCGGACCCGATCCCAATCCAAATCAGCGGCGCACAATCCGTCAAAGACCGGCCCGGGTGTGGTACCGCCCGGCACAGCAAAAGAGACCAGATCGTGATGCAGCAGCGCCGCCTCAAGATCTCCGGCGATAGCATTGGCCACGTCGATGGCTAGCATATCCCGGTCGGCGTATTCCTGAATTTTCATGGGTTTATCCCTTGCCAACGGCGACCGTCCCGTTTCATCAGCAGCTCGGCGTCGCCCGGCCCAGTGCTGCCGCTCTCATAAGGTTTCGGCACGTCGCCACGCGCCTGCCATCCTGCGATGATCGGGTCTGTCCAGGCCCAGGCGGCCTCGACCTCATCACCGCGCATGAACAGCGTCTGATTGCCTCGGATCACATCCATCACCAGACGTTCATAGGCGTCTGGCGGGTCCTGGTTCTCGGCGCCCAATGCCTCGGCAAAGCTCATATCCAGGGGCACGTCGACCAAACGCATACCTCCTTGCCCGGGCTCTTTGATCGTCACTTTCAGCGTGATACCCTCATTTGGCTGCAGGCGGATCGACAGCGCATTCGCATGACGCCCGGCATCCGCTCCAAAGATCGAGTGCGGAGCGTCTTTGAACATCACGTTGATCACCGAAGACCGGGCCACAAGGCGCTTGCCTGTGCGCAAGTAGAACGGTGTTCCCGCCCATCGCCAGTTGCTGATATGCGCCCGCAGCGCCACATAGCTTTCCGTGGTCGAGCGCGGATTTCCAACCGCTTTGCGGTAACTTGAACTTTCGCCCTCAAACTGCCCCCGCACGATATGATGCGGCTTTACCGGGTCCAGAGCGCGAATAACCTTGAGCTTTTCATCACGCACCGCATCCGGGTCGAACTTGGCCGGAGGCTCCATGGCGATCAGGCACAAAAGCTGCATCAGGTGGTTCTGCATCATGTCGCGCATCGCGCCTGCGCGCTCGTAATACTCTTCACGGCCGTTAATTCCGACGGATTCGGCTACGGTGATCTGGATATGGTCGACATACTGGCTGTTCCAAAGAGGTTCGAACAACATGTTGCCGAACCGAACAGCCATCAGGTTTTGGACGGTTTCCTTGCCCAGATAGTGGTCGATTCGATAGATTTGACTTTCCCTGAAATGCGCGGCCAGCGTGGCATTCAAAGCCCGCGCACTTTCCAGATCATGGCCAAAGGGTTTCTCAACCACGATCCTCGTCTGCGGCGTTGTCAGATCATACGCCTCGATCCGTTCCGCCAGAGGGCCAAACAACCGCGGCCCCACCGAAAAATAGAACGCCCGAACCCGATTCGGCTGAAGTTTCCGCGCAAGCTCGGCCCAGCCATGATCCGCAACAGCATCCAATGTCACATAATCAACCCGCTGCAAAAACGCGTTCAACGCAGCAGTGTCCAGACTGTGTCGTCCGGCATGTGCCTCAAGCGAGTTGCGGACCAAATTGCGGAACTTGTCACGGTCGTAATCCGTTCTGGCCGCCCCGATTACTTGCGCGCCTTCAGCCCACTGGCCAGCACAAAACCGGCGAAACAGAGCGGGCAGGATTTTACCCTGCGCCAGATCGCCGGTTCCGCCAAAAATGACCAGATCAAAGGGGTCTACAGGTATGACGCGAGAAACCATGTGTTTTCCTTACCTTGCCCTATGCTCAATGTCCAATGTTAGCGCAACCATTTTTGCGGATTTCCGCGACATCAATTCTCTGTCAGTTCACCCATGTCTCACTTTGCGAAACGGTCTGAAACCTCTAATTCAAGGTGACAACAGAAAAGAACCGGAAACCGGAATGAAAGACAACGCCCCTCAGATCGTCAATATCGGCAAGTTTCAAAACAAATTGGTGACAGCGGATGGCCAGACTCGTGCCTCGGTGGCGTTGACCAACCCCGAGACGCTCTGGTTCAATACCGGGACTTTGTGCAACATCGAATGTGTGAACTGCTATATCGAAAGCAGCCCGACCAATGATGCGTTGGTCTATATCTCGGCGGATGAAGTGCGAGACTATCTGGACCAGATCGAAGACAGAAACTGGCCCGTGCGTGAGATTGGCTTTACCGGTGGTGAGCCGTTCATGAACCCCGACATGATCGAGATGGCGCGCGCTGCGCTGGAACGCGGCTATGAGGTGTTGATCCTGACCAACGCCATGCGGCCAATGATGCGCCAGAAGATGCGCGAGGGATTGACTGAACTTCAGCGCGACTACTCTGGGAAACTGACGCTGCGGGTATCGCTCGACCATTATCGTGCCGACCTGCACGATAAGGAACGTGGCAAAGGCAGTTTTGACAAAACCGTGGAAGGTATGAAGTGGCTACGCGATGGCGGATTCCGGATGGCTGTTGCCGGCAGAACCGTATGGGGCGAGGACGATGAAAAAAGCCGTCAGGGATATGCTACGTTATTCAACCACCACGGGTTTGGCATCGACGCGCATGACCCTGCGCGAACGGTCCTTTTCCCGGAAATGGACGAGACCGTGGAAGTGCCGGAAATCACCACCGCCTGCTGGGGTATCCTGAACAAATCTCCTGCATCCGTGATGTGTGCCAGCGCCCGGATGGTGGTCAAACGCAAACGCGCTGAAAAACCGGCTGTTCTGGCCTGCACGCTGCTGCCTTATGAGCCGGAATTCGAGATGGGCCATACGCTGGCCGAGGCGGAAGCGGACGTGCATCTGAACCATCCGCATTGCGCCAAATTCTGCGTCCTGGGCGGGGCCAGCTGTTCGGGGTGATCAGTTCAGTTCCGGCGATTTCCAGAACTTTGAGCCCGACGCGCCCGCTGCCACGCGCCACCCTTTCTTGGACAGTTCAAAAAAAGACCGGCCATCGGTGAAGCGCACGGTTTCCGTCGTGTTTTCATCGCCGTACATGGCGCGGGTTTCGGCCGTCGCGTCATAGCCCTGGGTGATGAACTTATCCAGATCAGCAGGGGTTTCGAACATGATCACAAACTTGGATTCAAAGCCGCCGATGCCGATCGCGCCACCCACGCCGCCTGTTCCCATGTTCATATATGTGTGCTGGCCGGTGTCCTTTGACACCGCCACACCCCGCCCATACCCAGCCGAGACTGGAAACACCGTAACCTTGCGCGAGTCGAACACGGCATAGCCGGCACAGACCTCGTACAGCGCATGCGCTTCGGGATTTTCGGCCAGCAACTGATCCAGAATCTGCGTGGCCAATGTGTCCAGCTTGGCGCGCGTCTCTTCCGGAGTGGCCTCATTGCTTAGCAATTCGGTGGTCGAGTCGACCGTACCCTCAACAGCTTTCGCGCCTTTATCGATTGTCTCGCCAACGGTTTCGGCCCCTTGCCCGACAACGTCAGCCGCGTTTGCCGCGCCTTTTTTGATCTTGTCCAAAACTCCCTCAGCGGCGACTGGCCCACCAAGCAAAACGGCGGCGACAAACAGCAACATTCTGGGCATGCGGCATTTCCTTAGCTGATCAATGGTTTGGACACGACCCTAGCCTAAGAAAATCAAATGGAACACGCCCTTTCGTTACACAGCCAATAATCTGCCAGGGTGGCTAATTCACCCGAAACTCGCCAACTTGGTTGCGCCACTCTCCGGGCGCGATCATCTTACGGTGCGTGAATTTTACAGAATGTAAGGGGCCTTCGATCTCTCGCTGCCAGAAATCAATGAACTCGAACAGTTTCGGATGATCCGGCGCCAGATCGTATTCCTGCCAGATGAAGGTGTTCAGAACATGGATATAGTCGGGCATGTGGTAGAATAATTCCGCCGTTGTCAGCCCATATCCTTTAAGCATCAATTCCGTTTCGCTGCGCTCCATTTCGACCTCAATATTAATTGCAAGGTCCCCCTATTGTATCACGAAAACACCCTAATCCTTAGTTAACAATATGTTACCGTGATGTTACCGGAGTTTCTCACTTGCAAAATGGTTGCTTGCTTGCACCTTATGTGCCGGGTCTGATAAGGTGTATCCACAAGATATAGAGTCTGCATACAGAACGGGCAGTTTACGTGAGCGATACGCCAGAAGTTCCTGAAAATATGGATGAAAACCCGCCAGAACGCCCCGTTTACGGTGGCCCGACGGTCTCCATCGAATCCGAAATGCGCACGTCCTATCTGGACTATGCGATGTCGGTCATTGTTAGCCGTGCGATTCCTGATCTGCGCGATGGGTTGAAACCGGTACATCGGCGCATCCTTTACGCGATGCACGAGACCGGAAACACCCATGACAAATCCTATCGCAAATCGGCCCGTCCGGTCGGCGACGTAATGGGTAAATACCACCCACACGGCGACAGCGCGATCTATGACGCGTTGGTGCGGATGGCTCAGGATTTCTCGATGTCGCTGCCGCTGCTGGATGGTCAGGGCAACTTTGGCTCGATGGACGGCGATAACCCGGCGGCCATGCGCTATACCGAAGTGCGGATGGACAAGCCCGCCGCCTCTCTGCTGGCGGATATCGAGAAAGACACCGTCGATTTTCAGGACAACTATGACGGCAAAGACAGAGAGCCGACAGTCTTGCCCGCACGGTTCCCGAACATGCTGGTCAACGGCGCTGGCGGCATTGCCGTGGGCATGGCGACCAATATCCCGCCGCATAATCTTGGTGAGGTGGTCGATGCCACCCTCGCCCTGATCGACGATCCCGATCTGACTTCCGAGCAGCTGATCGAGTATGTTCCAGGCCCCGACTTCCCGACCGGCGGCGTAATGCTGGGCCGGTCCGGCGCGCTCAAAGCCTATTTGGAAGGGCGCGGCAGCGTCATAATCCGCTCCAAGACCCGCGTCGAGGAAATTCGCAAAGACCGCTATGCCATCGTGGTTGATGAGATTCCATATCAGGTGAACAAGGCTTCGATGATCGAAAAGATCGCCGAGGCCGTGCGTGAGAAGAGGATTGAAGGCGTCAGCCACGTTCAGGACGAATCCGACCGTAACGGCGTACGCGTTGTGGTCGAACTGAAACGTGATGCCACGCCCGAAGTGGTTCTGAACCAACTGTTCCGGTTTTCGCCGATGCAAACCTCGTTTGGCTGCAATATGCTGGCTCTGAATGGTGGGCGACCCGAGCAACTGACTCTGCGCCGCTTCCTGACCAGCTTTATCGATTTCCGCGAAGACGTTGTTGCGCGCCGTACGGCTTACGACCTGCGCAAGGCCCGCGAACGCAGTCACATCCTGTGCGGTTTGGCCGTGGCAGTTTCGAATGTGGATGAGGTGGTTGCAACCATCCGGTCATCCGCTGACGCCGCGCAAGCGCGTGAAAAGCTGATGACCCGCCGCTGGCCCGCGGCTGAAATCGAAAGCTATCTGCGCCTGATCGACGACCCTCTGTCGATGATGAACGACGACGGCACCTATAACCTGACCGAAGTTCAGGCCCGCGCGATCCTCGACCTGCGCCTGCAGCGATTGACCCAGATCGGTGTCAAAGAGGTTACGGACGAACTGGAAGAACTGGCGGGTAAGATCCAGGAATACCTGGATATTCTGTCCTCGCGAGAGCGTATCATGTCGATCATCGGGGATGAGCTGCGCAGCGTGCGTGAACAGTTTGCCGTGCCCCGTCGCACCGAGATCGTCGATTGGTCCGGCGACATGGAAGACGAGGACCTGATCGAGCGTGAGGATATGGTCGTGACCGTCACGTCGGGCGGCTACATCAAACGTACTCCGCTGGCCGATTTCCGCGCGCAAAAGCGGGGCGGCAAGGGCCTGTCGGGAATGCAGACCAAGGAAGAGGACGTCGTTACCAACCTCTTCGTGGCGAACACGCATACACAGTTGTTGTTCTTCACCACTGACGGGATGGTCTACAAGCTCAAAACCTGGCGTCTGCCGCAATCCGGGCGCACTGGCAAGGGCAAGGCCATTGTCAACATCCTGCCGATTCCGACCGGGGTTTCCATCGCGGCGATCATGCCCGTGGATGTGCCGGACGAAGAATGGGAAAACCTACAGATCATCTTTGCCACCAGCGCAGGCGATGTGCGCCGGAACCGACTGTCGGATTTCACCAATGTCCGCCGCAACGGCAAGATTGCGATGAAATTGCCCGAAGGCATCGAACTGGTGAATGCACGCATCTGCTCTGAAGACGAAGATGTGATGCTGGTCACCAATTCGGGCCGCGCAATCCGGTTCCGCACCACTGATGTGCGCGTGTTCAACTCACGCGAATCTACCGGTGTTCGGGGTATAAGGCTGAGCGGTGGCGACCGTGTCGTCTCGATGTCGGTGATCCGCCACTTCGAAGCTGATCCGGATGAACGCGCCGCCTATCTCAAGATGCGCCGCGCAGTGGCAGGCATCGCCGATGACGGTGAGACGGATGAGGATGAAGCAACCCCCGGCACCATCACGCAGGAACGCTATGCCGAAATGTCCGCTGCCGAAAACATGATCCTGACGATCACCACGGGCGGTGCAGGCAAGCTGAGCTCCAGCCACGACTACCCGGTCCGCGGGCGCGGTGGCATGGGTGTTGCGGCGATGGATAAGGCGATGCGCGGCGGGGCACTTGTGGCCTCGTTCCCCGTCGATATCGAAGATCAGATCATGCTGGCCACGTCCAAAGGTCAGTCGATCCGGGTCCCGATCGAAGGCATCTCATTCCGCTCGCGGTCAGCAGGTGGCGTGAAGGTGTTCAACACCGGCAAAGGCGAAGAGGTCGTATCCGTTGCCTGGATCGCAGATCAGGGTGATGAGGACGAGACGGAAGAGTAAGCAATGAAAGCCGAGGCTCTCTGGCCTCGGCGATGTTTCTGGGTGTCTGGTGTGCGGACAAAACTGCCTATCAATGCATAGACCTAATGCCCGAATTAAGGCTAAGAACCGACCTGCATCGCGTGGTATTTTGATGCTCTTTATTTTACCTGAAGTTGGCGCATAAGGACCTCAACCATCTTTTGTGCCTCAGAAGCATCAAGCCGTCCGTGCTGCAACAAAAACTCTGCGACATCTCTGTCTGTGTACCGGCCCGTAACTATGTCATCGCGCAAGATCAACTTTTGGCGCGCAAATTCGGCGGCGTTGTCGTGGCAAATAATGCATTTTTCTTGGAATAGACGGCCAGATTCTTGGATGAACTCAAACTGTTCTATCAGCACATTGATTTCTTCGTCTGACAACTCGCCGTGTCCTGCCTTCAGATAATCAATGACGGGACGACCAGAAGCTTTTCCGACAATGCCGCTTTCTGACACAATCAATTTTTCGGAGACAAAATCTCCTGCATGCGGCAGGTGACAAGACGCGCAATTCTCTTCGTAGATCAAATGGGGATTCGCCCTCTGGGCAGTTGAGGGAACTGCCCAAACTATAATACTGATTGCTATACCAATTTGGATAAATCCGTTCATGTCGGAAGCGCCTAAGTAGTGGACAATCCATTGTCAGAGTAGGTGAACTAAAAGTCTCGATCCTTGACAAGTGTCAACTTATAAGCAGGTTGGCGCTTTCTCGGCAGGTTTGGGCTCAGAGCAAGCTTTCGTCTCCTATCACGAATTGGGTGTACGATTGAGTGCGTTGTCTGGTCAGGCCCAGTTAGGCCCACTATCACAACCCGTACAACGATCCAAACTTTTGCTCCAGATACTCCAACAGTGGTTCTGGACCCGGTTCCATGCCACTGGCGCGTTGGATGATCTCGCGTGGGGCGAAAAGGCCGCCGTGGCGTTGGAGGTTTTCGCGCAGCCAACCGGTGGCGCCCGACGTGTCACCCTTGGCCAGTTGAGTATCCAGATCGGGCAGCGCGGATCGCAGAGCCTGGTTCAGGCATCCGGCATAGACATTGCCCAGCGAGTAGGTCGGGAAATACCCGAACAGACCGACGGACCAATGGACATCCTGCAAGCATCCGTTCGACGGCCTATCGACCGCATAGCCGAAATCCGCCTTGAACCGGTCGTTCCATGCACCCTCAAGGTCTCTGACCTGCAGATCACCGCTCATCAACGCACGCTCAAGATCAAAGCGCAGCATGATGTGCAGGTTATACTGCACCTCATCCGCCTCGGTGCGGATATAGCCGTTATGGACCCGGTTGACCGTGGCATAGAACGCATCGGCATCGGCGACGCCGAAATTGCCAAAAGCCTCGACCATCTGGCCAAACAGCCAGCCAGTATAGGCGCGTGATCGACCCAGTTGGTTTTCGTACATCCGGCTCTGGCTTTCATGCACGCCCATCGACACGCCCTGCCCCAGCGGGGTCAAAAGGTAGGCTGGGTCGATGCCCTGTTCATAGGCGGCGTGGCCGACCTCGTGAATGGTTGAATAGAAACAGTTGAACGGATCGGTCTCGCTGGTGCGCGTGGTGATCCGCACGTCCAATCCGCTGCCCGAGCTGAACGGGTGAACGGCCTTGTCGACCCGGCCAGTGTTCAGGTCGTAACCGAATCCGGTGGCCAGCTTCTGTGACAGGCGCATCTGGGTCGCTGAGTCAAACGTCCCAGTCAGGGCGGCCGGTCCGGGCTGATCCAGTACGGCTGCTCGCAATGCCACCAGACGCGGACGCATCTGGTCAAAGATCGCAGCGATCTGAGTGCCGGTCGTATAGGGCTCGTAATCTTCGACCATGGCGTCATAGACATCACCGCCCTGTGCCAGGGCCTGACCTTCCTGACGTTTGAGCGCCACAACCTCTTCCAACACGGGCAAAAAGGCCGCCACATCCTCATCGGCGCGCGCCTGTGCCCATGTGCCCTGCGCGGCTGAGGTAACGCGTGCGATGGTCTTGGCCAAATCGGCGGGCACTTTCACGGTCCGCTCATAGGACCGGCGTATCTCGCGCAGTTGCGCGCGGGCGACATCGTCCTGCGGGTCGGCCTGCTCCAGCCACTCTGCCACACGCGGATCAGACCGTCGGGCATGCAAAACAGATTCGATCGCGGCCATTTCTTCTGCGCGCTGCGGCGCTGCGCCGCGCGGCATCACTGTTTCCTGATCCCATCCCAGACGCCCGGCAATCTGACCAAGTGCCGAGGTTTCACGTTGGAAGGCCATCAGTTCATCATAGGCAGTCATCTGGGTCAGGCTCCGCGGATCGAAGTTGCGATGGGATAGGCTGTCAGGAATCGCGCACGTAGGATCAGAGTCCACACGATCACGGCCATGAACTGATGGAAAATGGCGATCTGCCAGGGGGCCGCGTAGATCACGGTCATGATCCCGACAACCACCTGCAACGACAAGGCAGCGAACATCATGTTGAAGGCAAAGCGCGTTTGCGGATGCGCACTGGAATTGCCACGCCGCCAGACAACGATGGCAAAGATCAACAGCAGATAACCCGCGCAACGATGGATGAACTGCACAAGCCCGGGGCTTTCGAAAAAGTTCCGCCACATCGGTTCCAGTATCGCCGCGTCCGGCGGGAAAATCTGCCCGCCGATCAATGGCCAGTCGGTATAAGACCGCCCAGCGTCGATACCTGCGACAAGTGCACCGATGAGGATCTGCAGGAATGCGAAATGCATCAGGCCGGTAGACAGGGAAAACAGTTTGGCCTCTTTCGCGCGGCGGGCCTGCATCAGGTCACGCTCTTCCCGGCCAAGTTCGAACATATACCAGGCGAGGAAACCCAAGATCACAAAGGCCAGACCCAGATGGATTGCCAGGCGATAGCTGGCAACGGCGATCATCCCCTCGCCCTGTGTTACGCCGGACGCAACCATCCACCAGCCAACCGCTCCCTGAATCCCACCCAAAGCACCTGGGATCATCAGCTTGCCGGTCCAGCCTGTTGGTATCTTGCGGGCAATAAGGAACCCGAAGAACCCAAGAGCCCAGACCAGCCCGATCACGCGGCCCAGTTGCCGGTGGCCCCATTCCCACCAATAGATGGATTTGAAATCCGCCAGCTCCATCCACTGGTTCTGAATGCGCCACTGGTCGATTTGCTTGTACTTGTCGAACTCGGCCTGCCAGTCGACCTCGGTCATCGGCGGGACAGCCCCGGTAAGCGGTCGCCATTCGGTGATCGACAGCCCGCTATCGGTCAGGCGGGTCAGCCCGCCCACAGCGATCATCACAACCACAAGTGCAAACAGGATCATCAGCCAGGCCCGGATGGCCTTGCGCGCGCCGCCACGGCCCCGGTCAATCATACCAGGCTGAACCGCTTGTTGTTTTTCAGAGTCTGAGACCTCTTCGAAGATGCTGCGCTTGCCGCTCATGCGTTCCTCATGTGTCTTGAATTTCGTTGCAAGCTAGGGCCCCCTTAAGGGTAGGTCCAGCCTTACCCTTTGTCTTTCCAACGGACCATCTGACGCATGACCCCGTGCAACATCTGCACATCCGCCCGCGTCATCCGCATCCGCGACCACAGATTGCGCAGATTGGTCTTCATGCTTTCGGCTTTTTCGGGGGGGTAAAAGAACCCCGCCTCTTCCAACCGGTCCTCGTAATGTTCGACCAGCTTTTCAACCTCGATCCCCGTGGCCCAGTCGCCTTTGCCCAAATCGGTTGCCTCATGCACGACATCGCCGGTCTGGCGCATCCACTCATAGGCGGTCAGCAACACGCATTGCCCAAGGTTCAGCGAGGCATATTCGGGGTTCACCGGGACCGAGATGATGGCATTGGCCTTGGCGATATCCTCATTCTCAAGCCCTGCCCGTTCCGGGCCGAACAGCACGGCGACATTTTCACCCGCAGCGACCTTTTCAGCCGCTACCTGCATGGCGCGTTCAGGGCTGTAGACCGGCTTGGTCAACCCGCGCTGGCGGGCCGTAGTAGCAAAGACATAGGTACTGTCAGACAGCGCGCCAGCCAGATCGTCAAACAGCTGCGCCTCATCCAGCAGACGGCCCGCCCCACTGGACATGGCCACCGCCTTGGGGTTTGGCCAGCCATCACGTGGGGCCACGATCCGCATCCGGTCCAGCCCGAAATTCCACATCGCCCGCGCGGCGGCACCGATGTTTTCACCCATCTGCGGGCGCACGAGCACAAATGAGGGCTGGGATTTGTCGCTGGGCATGGTTGTCTCCGAAAACTGCGCCTGCTGTAATCGCCGCGCCAACGCAGGGCAAGCCATTGGCGGCGCCAATTCTGCCTGAAACAGGCATAAAAGTTTGCTTCCGGCCCGCAATCCGCTAAACCGCGCAAAAGACTTAAAGCTAAGGACGCGCCGATGGACACCCCCGAGCAGCCGCAGATTTACCTGATCACCCCGCCGACCATCACGTTGAGCACTTTCCCCGACCAACTGGCCCGCGTTCTGGACAGCACCGAAATCGCCTGTATCCGATTGGCCCTTGCGGGAAATGACGAGGATACGATTGCCCGTGCCGCTGATGCCTGCCGCGAGGTGGCACATACACGGGACGTGGCGCTGGTGATATCCAACCACGTCCTGCTGGCGCAGCGTCTGGGTCTGGATGGGGTGCATCTGGATGATGGCGCGCGCTCGGTCCGGTATGTGCGTAAGGAATTGGGTGCCGATGCCATTGTCGGCTGCTTCTGCGGCACCTCCAGCCATGACGGCATGTCGGCTGGTGAGGCCGGGACGGATTATGTGGCCTTTGGCCCGGTTGGCACGTCCTCCTTGGGTGACGGAACCGTGGCCGAGCACGATCTGTTCCAGTGGTGGTCCGAGATGATCGAAGTGCCGGTTGTGGCAGAAGGCGGCCTGACCCCCGAATTGATCCGCGACCTCAGCCCCTTCACCGATTTCTTTGGCATCGGGGATGAGATCTGGTCACAGGATGACCCGGCCGCTGGACTGAACGACTTGATCACTGCCATGGGCTGAGCAGGATGTGAGCGTTAACCCTTGCACCCACGCCGGGGCTGCGGCATGACGTCGACATGACTCAGAACAGCGAAATTCTTTGTATCGGTTCTGTCCTGTGGGACGTGATCGGACGTTCTGCCAGCGCCATGCGGCAGGGGTCGGATGTTCCCGGCAGGATCACCCGCCTGCCCGGAGGCGTGGCAATGAACATTGCCATGACGCTGGTGCGGTTTGGCATGACGCCCACCCTGTTGACCGCCATTGGCCGCGATCCCGAAGGGGATGAGCTGGTCAATGCCTGCGCCCGGCTAGGGATGGTAACGGATCACATCTATCGCTCGCAGGACCTGCCGACCGACCGATATATGGCTGTCGAGGGCGCCAATGGGTTGATTGCCGCGATTGCGGACGCCCATTCACTTGAGGCTGCAGGGGCAAAAATTCTGAAACCCCTGATGCAAGGCCCATTAGGCACAGAGACCATGCCATTTGATGGTCCTGTCGCTTTGGATGGCAACCTGACGCTGTCGCTTTTGGAAGAAATCGCGCAAAGCCCAGCCTTCGCCGGGGCCGACCTGCGCGTGGCACCGGCCTCACCCGGCAAGGCCGATCGCCTGCTGCCTTTCCTCAAGCATGCCCGCGCGACGCTTTATGTGAACCTCGAAGAGGCTGGCATCCTGTGCCAGCGCGAATTCGCGGATTCGGCAAGCGCCGCCAAGGGGCTGCTGGATCGCGGCGCGCTGCGCGTGCTGGTGACTGATGGCGGTAGTTCGGCAACCGTTGCCAGCGCTGAGGAAATCTTGACCCAAAAACCCCCATCCGTTCTGGTCACCCGTGTGACCGGCGCGGGTGATACATTCATGGCGGCGCATATCGCATCCGAGGCCACCGGTGCCCCAAGCGATGAGGCCCTGTCACGTGCCCTGCATGCCGCCGCAACTTACGTTTCCGGAGAAACCCCACTGTGATCAACATTCAATATTCTGCCGAGGTCCGCGCCGCCAAAGACGCAGGCCAACCCATCGTTGCGCTGGAAAGCACGATTATCACCCATGGTATGCCCTACCCGCAGAACATCGAGGTCGCGGCACAGGTTGAACAAGACATCCGAGAGGCGGGCGCGGTGCCAGCCACCATGGCGGTGATCAATGGTACGCTTCACGTCGGTCTGGAAACCGAAGAGTTGAAAGCACTGGGCCAAGCGCATGGGGTCGCCAAACTGTCCCGTGCCGATATGGCCGCCTGCATGGCAACCGGTGGGACCGGTGCAACAACGGTCGCCGCAACCATGATCGCCGCCCATCACGCCGGGATCGACGTTTTTGCCACCGGCGGTATTGGAGGCGTCCACCAAGGGGCTGAAACCTCGTTCGATATCTCTGCTGACCTGCACGAATTGGCCCATACCCCGGTCACGGTTGTTGCCGCAGGCGCCAAAGCCATCCTCGATCTGGCCAAGACGCTTGAGGTTCTGGAAACACTGGGCGTTCCGGTCATTGCCTATGGCCAGGACGAATTTCCGGCCTTCTGGTCGGCAAAATCCCCGCTGGCAGCCCCTCTGCGCATGGACAGTGCGGAAGACATCGCGCACGCACATGCGACCAGACGCGCGCTTGGCCTGCCCGGCGGCCAACTTGTCGCCAATCCGATCCCGGAGGCCGATCAGATCCCATCCGAGGAACTGGCCCCGATCATCGCCTCGGCACAGGCGGATGCAGATGTGCATCGGATCAGCGGTAAAGGGGTCACACCCTACCTGTTGCAACGGATTTATGAGCAGACCGAAGGTCGTTCTCTGACCGCCAATATCGCATTGGTCCGCAACAATGCCCGCCTGGCAGCCGGGATCGCCCGCGCCCTGTCCGCCAAGGCGGATTAACATATAGCTATTGTACCAAGGCCAAGGACTGCTTAACTAAATTCGCAAGCCACTCAGGACCGTAATGAACACTCCTTTTGACGAAGAACCCAACCGACAGCCCGGCCTGTTCTCACGGCTGCGCGCGTCCTTTCTGACGGGCATCGTCGTTATTGCGCCGGTGTGGTTGACGATCTGGCTGATCTGGTCTGTTGTCGGCTGGATCGACAGTGCGGTCCTGCCGCTGGTTCCCCACCAATTCCAGCCTGAACAATATGTTGGCATCAACCTGCGCGGTGTAGGTGTCATCTTTTTTCTGGTGTTCACCGTCGTGGTTGGCTGGGTTGCCAAGGGCATCCTGGGCCGGTCCTTTATCTCGTTCACCGAAAGCCTGGTGAACAGGATGCCGGTCATCCGGTCCATCTATTCAGGCATCAAGCAGATTTCCGAGACCGTCTTTGCCCAGACTGAACGGTCATTTGAAAAAGCCTGTCTGGTTCAATATCCGCGCCGTGGCATCTGGGCCATCGGGTTCGTCTCGACCACCGCCAAGGGAGAAGTCAACGAACGCGCAGAAGCGGGTGGCGATCTGTACAGCGTGTTCATTCCGACGACACCCAACCCGACATCGGGGTTCCTGCTGTTCTTTCCGATCGAGGACGTCATCCTTTTGGACATGTCGATCGAAGATGCCGCCAAGCTGGTGATTTCGGCCGGTCTTGTTTACCCGAACGACAAAGACCCGACCCAGCCACCAGAGTGACTATCCAAACATTTCCGGCAGATTGACCGTGCTGCGTGCACCCAGATCGGCCTTGTGATCTGTCAAAAACTGATCAGCTGCATTGCGGCCAGCTTCTTTGAGCTTATGCAGGACCACAGGGTTGGGCACTGTCTTGGTCGCGACCGAGAGGTCATTCATCAACGCGTCATCGGCAATCATGTGAACCAGAACACGGCTCATTTCGCCCGCTTTCAGCTTGCCATCTTCCAGCAAGCGCTGAACGAAGCTTATGGCCCTCAGTTCCCGAAACAGCGATGAGTTAAAGCCAATCTCATTGATCCGGTTCTGGATCTGCTGCGGCGTCTTGGGGATCTCTTCCCGTTCCAGAGGGTTGATGTTCAAGATCACCACGTCCTCGGGCAGATCGGAATTGAACAAGGGATACAGAGCTGGATTACCGGTATATCCGCCATCCCAGTAAGCCTCGGTCCGGCCCGATTTTGGATCGAATATCTCGACCGCCTGAAACAGGGTTGGCAAACAGGCAGAAGCAAGGATGGCCTCAGTCGACAGCTCATTCCCTGTGAACACCCGTATCTTTCCGCTGCGCACGCATGTCGCGCAGACATACAGACGCGGACCTTCGGCAGCGCATATTTCATCGAAATCAAAGCGCTCAACCACGGGCTGCAAGGGGTTACGGTAGAACGGCCCATAGGCATAAGGCGAAACCAATCGCGACCAGGCGTCGCCTACAGCAAACGGCAGCGAATTTTCGATGGACTGTGCGATATGTGAGGGCTCAAACGCACGCATCCAGTTGGTCAGGTTCGTATCGTCGACGGCCCCCATACGAGCCCAGAGCGCATCAAGATTGGCGCGCGCGCCCTCCCGGCCGCCCCGTACCATGCCAGACTTATAGGCCGCACCGTTCAGTGCACCTGCCGATGTTCCGGTGATCGCCGCGACTTCGATATCATCTTCGTCCAGCAGACGATCCAGCACACCCCAAGTGAACGCGCCGTGCGCGCCGCCGCCCTGCAAAGCCAGATTGATACGTATCACTGCCCTACTCCCCAAGGCTCAGAGCGCGGTCCACCCGCCATCAACTGAAATCGTCGTGCCGGTGATCTGCGCCGCCGCATCCGAGCACAGAAAGATCGTCGTACCGCCCAGTTGTTCGACCGTAGCGAATTCTTTCGAAGGTTGCCGCTTTAGCAGGACATTCTTCACGACATCCTCACGGCTCATATCGTATTCTTTCATCGTATTGGGTATCTGCTCTTCGACCAGCGGCGTCAGCACATATCCCGGGCAAATCGCATTACAGGTAATCGGCTCTTGTGCGGTCTCGAGGGCTACGGTTTTGGTCATCCCGACAACACCGTGCTTGGCCGCGATATAGGCGGCTTTGAAAGGCGATGCCGTCAACCCATGGGCCGATGCAATATTCACCACCCGTCCCCAGCCCGCCTTGCGCATCATCGGCAACGCGGCGGCAGTGGTGTGAAAGGCCGAGTTCATGTTGATCGCAATGATCGCGTCCCATTTGTCGGTTGGAAACTGATCAATCGGCGCCACATGCTGAATGCCGGCATTGTTGACCAGGATATCGCAGGCTCCAGCCTTTTCGATCAGCGCCCGACACTCGTCACCCTTGGACATGTCCGCTTTGAAATAGCGCGCGTTGGTTCCGGTTTCCTGCCCGATCTCTGCGGCCAGAGCATGATCTTCGTCGCGGTCAGTAAACGAATTCAGCACCACATCCGCCCCGGCTTTGGCCAGCTCGCGGGCGATGCCCAGCCCGATGCCCGAATTCGATCCTGTGATGATTGCTGTTTTGCCTGAAAGACTCATGGGTGCTCTCCGTCAGATTCCGTGTTGACGGCACAGTGCCATGCTGCACCTGCAAAGAAAACGGGGAAAGATTGGGGGCGCTGTATCAGCGAAAATCGCACAAAAAAACGCCCGCACGAAGCGGGCGTTAAGTTATTGAGGCAGGTTTCATACAGGCAAGAAACCTATCGAGCAGTACGCCCTTTATAAGCAATTCTACGCCTTCGTCCAAGCTAAAAGTTTGATAATATGAAAAATCATGGCTACGGTGAATCCCAACAAAATAAGGCCAGAGCAGGATTGTTTCCAAAATGAGCCCCGATTTCCTTCGCCCCGTTCGCCCTATGATCGCGGGAATCGTTAGTGTTTTTGCCGTTGCAGCAGCCCATGCAGAATCGACCCATGGCATAGCTATGTATGGCGACCCTGCCCTACCACCGGATTTTGTGTCGCTACCCTATGTCAACGCTGATGCACCCAAAGGCGGCAAAGTCGTATTTGGAAATACCGGCGGCTATAACAGCCTTAACCCGTTTGTGCAAAAAGGCACGTCACCCTGGCAGTTGCGATTTTGGACCCATGAAAGCCTGATGGGGCGTTCCTGGGACGAACCTTTCACTCTTTACGGGTTGTTAGCCGAATCAGTTGAGACGGCTCCAGACCGATCCTGGGTCGAATTTACCCTGCGAGAGAATGCCCGATTCTCGGATGGGTCACCAGTCACTGTCGAGGATGTCATATGGTCATATGAGACTTTGGGAACCGAAGGGCATCTGAGATATCGCGGCCTTTGGGGAAAGATCGACAGTATCGAACAAACCGGACCGCGTTCCGTCCGCATCACGTTTAACGACCCCGACCGCGAGCTTGCGTTGATCGCCGGGATGCGCCCGATCCTTCAGAAGGCACAGTGGGAGGGTAAAGACTTTGCCGACGCGCCGCTGCAAGACATCCCCTTGGGGTCTGGACCATATGTCATCGACGGGTACGAAGCCGGACGGTATGTGAACCTGCGTCGCAATCCGGATTACTGGGGCGCTGACATTCCGTTTCGGCGCGGCACCATGAATCTGGATGAGATGCGGATCGAGTTCTACGGGGATGGCACAGTCGCATTCGAGGCCTTCAAAGCAGGCGAGCTCTCAGCCGTGCGCGAGTTTAACGCCGATAAGTGGAACAACCAGTATGACTTCCCCGCGGTACAGCGCGGCGATGTGCTGAAAACCGAAATCCCGCATCGCAAGCCTTCGGGCATGACCGGATTTGTCATGAATACGCGCAAGCCACCCTTCGATGATTGGCGCGTGCGCGAGGCTCTGACTCTGGCTTTCAATTTCGAATTCATCAACGACACCGTCACCGGAAGCGCGCAACCGCGGATAACCTCGTATTTCTCGGGCTCGGATCTGGCGATGCAACCCGGTACTGCCACCGGTCAGGTGGCTGAACTGCTGCAGCCGTACGCCGATACACTGTTGCCCGGTACGCTGGAAGGTTACGAGCTGCCGGTAGGTGACGGTTCGGAACGCAACAGGGCCAATCTGCGCAAGGCAACCAAGCTTCTGCAAGAGGCTGGCTGGACAGTTCAGGATGGCGTGTTGCGAAACGCAGATGGCGAAGCGTTCATCGTTGACATGGTCATCAGCCAGGGCAGCCTCAACGTTGTCCAGAATGTCGGAACGATCGCCGAAATCTATGCGCGTACGCTTGAACGGCTTGGCATCGAGCTTACAGTCGAAAAAATCGACGACGCACAATACACCTCTCGGATGGATGCGCATGATTTTGACATGACCCCATTTCGCCGGGCTCTTTCCCTGTCGCCGGGTAACGAACAACGCCTGTATTGGGGCAGTGAAAATGCTGACACGGCAGGAACACGTAACCTGATGGGGGTTCAGTCGCCAGCAGTGGACGGTTTGATCGATACGATGCTGGCCTCTGAAAGCCACGAAGATTTCGTGTCTGCGACCCGCGCGCTGGATCGCGTTCTAACCGCTGGCCGGTATGTCATCCCGATCTGGAGCTTTGACGTCGGCCGGATTGCACATGCGCGTGAGCTGAAACAGCCGGAAACCCTGCCCATATACGGTGACGGGCCGGAATACATGCCGCAGGTCTGGTGGTACGAGGAATAGCAGCGCCTCAAAAGAGGCGGCCCCGTCCTTTCCTAATTGCTAACTGTCCGTGCCAATCTCGTTCCAGAGGATCGCAACCGCTGCAGATGTGATGCAATAAGACCCGTTCGGCGTTTGCTGTGTGGGTCTCATACCCTTCGGCGGATTCTGGCACAGACCCGCAGTACCACGACATGCAGGTAAAGGCTGTGGGCATTCCGCTATAAATTGATGCGATCCCTAGTTTCAGACAAATTTGAAAAATTTCAACAAGGGGCTTTACGTAACGGGTTCGAAAGATATAGCCTGCGACTAGTGCAAATGTATCCAATTTGAATTACGCCAAACATTACCGACACATAGCTGTGTTACAACGTCAGGAACAGTATTTTCGGACCAGCCTCCACTCACTCAAAACTATTTGGTCCGTAGGCCCGTCTCAGATTTCCTGTGGCGGGCCTAACTGATTTAAACTTCGCACGCTCAAGGTGCGACATTTTGCCATAGCCCTACCTGCAAACACCATTCGTACCCTGAATTCAGGGCCGAGCAGATCTGTAGCCAGACAAACAGAAAGCCCAATTGATGTTTAAGTGGAACGATCTGACGCAAGATTGGAATGAAATGTACGCCCGTGCAAAACGGCGTTTTCCCAATTTGCGCGACCGAGACATGGATGCGGTCGGGCGCGACCGTGCGCAATTCGAGGCTTATCTGGCCGAACGCCATCATCTGACGGTGAACGAGGCACATGAAGAGCTTGAGGATTTCCTGTTCACCGAAGCGCTAACCCGTGAAGTCACCAAACATCTAGGTAAGTGACGTCACCCACAGGATCATCGCGTCTTCTTCACTGACCGAAACGACATTATGCCCCATGCTGCCGTCGTAATAGGCGCTGTCACCGCGGCGCATTTCGACGGGTTCGTAGAACTCGGTATACAGGCGAACGACACCCGTCAGCACGTACAGGAATTCTTCGCCATCGTGGCGGACCCACCCGTCAAACTCATCCATCGACCGGGCACGTACACGGGCGCGATAGGGCAGCATCTGCTTTTTCGTAAGCGTCTCAGCCAGCAGTTCGTGCTCGTATGTTGTGGTTGCGTGGCTGGTGCCTTGCCCCATCCGGGTCACGGCCATACGCCCGATCACCTGCTCGCGCTGTGGCGGCGTGAACAGCTGCGGAACAGAGATTTCCAGCCCGATCGCCAGTTTCTTCAGCGCATCGTATGTAGGCGACATCTGCCCGTTTTCGATTTTGCTGAGCGTTGAACGCGCCAATCCCGCCTGATTGGCCGCTTGTTCCAAAGTCCAGTTTCGCGCCTTGCGCAATTCACGCACACGGACGCCAAGGTCCAGCGGTTCAACCTCTGTATGCTCGCCCGAGTTTCGGGCAATTCGGATCAGAGATGTCTGCTCTTTGGTTCTCATGGGCCACTCTATAGGGCCAGCCTGTCCCGCTTGCAACGCAGCAGTTGCCGCGTTAGCCAGACGCCATGCTTTCCCTGTTCGATCAAGGCCCGCCCAAGGCCTGCCCCACCCCCTTCAATCTGGCCGCGCATGTGTTGCGTCAAGCAGATCGCAATGGCGACAAGATTGCCTTGTCCGTACTTGGCGCAACATCGGCACAGAACTGGAGCTTTGCTGCGTTGAAACGCGCGATCCTTGCAACCGGTACAGGTCTGCTGCGGGCCGGTTTGAAACCGGGCGATCTGGTCTTGATGCGTTTGGGGAACACGGTTGATTTCCCAATAACCTATCTGGGTGCAATCGCGGTCGGCATTGTACCCGTGCCGACATCGTCACAGCTGACACAGCCAGAAACGGCAAAGATCATCCAAGATCTGAAGCCCGCCGCCATATTGCGCGATCCCGATATCGCCAGCGCGGATCACCCGAACCAAATATCTTTGAGCCAACTGCGCGAGATGCGCGATCTACCTCTGGCCGAGTTTCGGATGGGCGACCCCGAAGACATGGCTTATGTGGTCTATACGTCTGGCACCTCGGGCAAGCCACGGGCCGTTGCACATGCCCATCGTGCAATTTGGGCGCGGCAGATGATGGTGGATGGGTGGTACGGCCTGCAGGAAACGGATCGATTGTGCCATGCAGGTGCGTTCAACTGGACCTATACGTTGGGGACAGGACTGATGGATCCCTGGACCATTGGCGCGACAGCGCTGATACCGGAGCCCGGCACCGATCTGTCGACCCTACCCGATATGCTGCGCAATCACCGTGCCACGATTTTTGCTGCAGCTCCTGGCGTGTTTCGGAAAATTTTGAACGAAGCAAACGATCTGCACCTTCCCGATCTGAGGCACGGCCTTTGCGCTGGTGAAAAACTCTCACGGCATCTGCACCAGAAATGGACACGGATCACCGGGCGCGAGTTGTATGAAGCTTTTGGAATGTCCGAATGCTCGACCTTCATCTCTTCAAGCCCGGCCTATCCGGCACGTGGCGATGCACTGGGGCAACCACAACCGGGGCGGCGTGTGGCAATTCTGGGTCCAGACGGGCCGGTTCCACAGGGGAAAGAAGGGACCATCGCCATCCACCGATCAGACCCCGGCCTAATGCTGACCTATCTCAACGCGCCGGACGAAGCGCAGGCCAGGATGCAGGGCGAGTGGTTTCTGACCGGCGATCAGGGTGTAATGGCAGTTGATGGTCAGATCACCTATCTTGGCCGAGACGATGATATGATGAATGCAGGCGGCTACCGGGTCTCACCGATCGAGGTCGAGGCCACATTGTCCCGATATCCCGGCATCACGCAGGTCGGCGCGGCCACAGTTGAGGTCAAGCAGGACAGTTTTGTCATAGTGGCATTCTATACCGGGCCGGAAAAGCTGGACGAGGACGCCCTGCGCGCCTATGTCGAGACAAATCTGGCGCGCTATAAGCAACCGCGCGCCTTTATCCATCTGCCTCAGCTGCCAACAGGCGGCAATAGCAAACTTTTGCGCCGGGCGCTGCCGGCCTATTTCAAGGCGACCAATACATGACCCAGACCGTCAAGCTCGACATCATGTCTGACCCGATCTGCCCCTGGTGCTATATTGGCAAGACTCATCTGGACAAGGCGTTGGCCGCAACTCCGGATCATCCATTCATCATTGAATGGCACCCCTTTCAGCTGAACCCCGATATGCCGGTCGAAGGCATGGATCGGCGCGAATACTTGGAGCGCAAATTCGGCGGAAAAGACGGAGCCATCCGTGCGTATGCCCCGGTGGTCGAGCATGCCGAAAATGCAGGGTTGGGCATCGACTTTGAGGGGATGAAGCGCACCCCGAACACGCTGGATGCTCATCGGCTGATCCACTGGGCCGGAATCGAAAACAAGCAGAACGCTATAGTTGATGCCCTGTTTCAGGCCTATTTTGTACAGGGTCGCGATATCGGCGACCACGAGGTTCTGGCGGATATTGCCGACAGTCAGGGGATGGACGCCGCCGTCGTCATGAAGCTGCTGAAATCCGATGCCGACCGCTCCGACATCGGCAACCGTGACGCGCATTCCCGGCAGATGGGTGTGACGTCGGTACCGACTTTTATCGTTGCCAACCAACATGCTGTCCCCGGCGCGCAACCACCGGAAATGTGGGAACGCGTGATCGGTGAAATCATGTCTCAAATCGAGGCTTCTCCTGCAAAATAGCACAGCCTCCTGTGCATTCTGATCACTGGCCGTGCCCAATCCGCTGTGATAGCGCGAACGGGTCAGGAGAGCCCCATGAGTAATCGAATGCCGCGCGGAGAATTTGTCGCTTTGATCGCAATGATGTTTGCGACAATCGCGTTTTCTATCGACTCGATGCTGCCCGCCCTGCCGCAGATCAGCGCGCAACTCAGCCCAGGTGATGCAAACAAGGCGCAGTTGATCCTGACCTCATTTGTGCTGGGCATGGGGATCGGCACCTTTTTCACCGGCCCTCTGTCGGATGCATTCGGGCGCAAGCCGGTAATTTACGTCGGCTCTGCGCTGTATATCCTGTCTGCCGCAGTTGCCTGGGCCACCTCCTCGCTTGAGATGCTGTTGATTGCGCGCATCTTTCAAGGCATTGGCAGCGCGGCCCCACGCGTGGTGGCCATGGCCATTATCCGTGACCTCTATTCCGGCCGTGAGATGGCCCGCATCGTCTCGATTGCCATGATGATCTTTACGCTGGTTCCCGCCATCGCGCCTATGATGGGTGCCGGGGTGATCGCTCTGGCCGGGTGGCGCGGCATCTTCGCTTCGTTCATGTTGTTCTCTTTGATCACCATCACGTGGATGGGCCTGCGTCTGAGCGAACCTCTGGCACCCGAGAATCGCCGCCCCCTGCGCCTGCCGCTTATGATTGATGCCGCGCGGCAGATGTTTGCACACCCGACTGTGCGGGTTTCGATCATGGTGCAAACGCTTTGCCTTGGGATGCTGTTCACCATGCTGACGATGGTACAACCTGTTTATGACATCATCTACGACAGAGCCGACAGTTTCCCCTTCTGGTTTGGTTTCGTTGCTCTGATGGCTGGCTCGGCCAGTTTGTTGAACGCGACTTTGGTCATCCGATTGGGGATGCGCCGGATTGTAACCTGGACTTTGGGCGCACAGATCGTCTTTACGTGTTTTGTCATGGTAATGAATGGTCTGGACCTTTCTGATGGCGCCTCATTTGCGCTTTTCGTCAGTTGGCAGACTGCCGTGTTCTTCATGGCCGGTATGACGATGGGCAACCTGAATGCCATCGCGATGGAGCCGATGGGCCATATTGCGGGCATGGCAGCGTCAGTCATAGGCGCGGTATCAACCGTTCTGGCCGCTGCAGTGGCAGCCCCCTTGGGACAGTTGTTTGACGGATCGATCCTACCCTTGGCAATAGGTGTCCTGACCATGTGCACGATGGGGTTCGGCCTGATGCTGTATATGGGCCGGATAGAAGACAGATTGCCCGCCTGATCTGTGCAGAGCGCGTGAAACACGTTATCCTCCCCTTGTTTCGAGGGGAGATTTTCAATGAGCGATTACTACGATCTGGGCACGCATTCCTGTCCGGTAAGCACCTCTTCGCCCGATGCGCAACTGTGGTTCGACCGGGGGCTGGTCTGGACCTATAGCTATAACCACGAAGAGGCCGTCGTCTGTTTTCAGCGCGCGCTAGAGCATGACCCGAACTGCGCCATGGCCCATTGGGGCGTCGCCTATGCGGCGGGGCCGAATTACAACATGCCCTGGGACCTGCACGATGACGCGGGCCGGCAAAAGGCGCTGACGCTGGCCTATGATGCGACGCAGCTGGCCATGTCTCTTGCGGGCGAATGTACGCCGGTTGAACAAGCGTTGATCCGCGCGCTTCCCGCCCGCTATCCCCAGCGCGAAGCCATTGACGACATGCACAACTGGGATCACGATTTTGCCGATGCCATGCGCGCAGCGTTTGCATCGCAGCCCGCTCATCTGGACCTGCGCACGATCTATCTCGAAGCGCTTTTGAACCTCACTCCCTGGCAAATGTGGGATTTGACGACCGGCCAGCCCGCCGAAGGGGCCGCCACGGTCGAGGCGCAAAAAGCGCTGGAGGAGGCGATGGCTGATGATCCAGCAGCGATGTCTCATCCCGGGTTACTGCATCTTTATGTCCACCTGATGGAGATGTCTCCGACCCCGGAAAAAGCGCTGAAAGCGGGGGATGTTCTGCGGACGCTGGTTCCCGATGCGGGCCATTTGGTGCATATGCCCACCCATATCGATGTGCTGTGCGGCCATTACCAGAACGTCGTCCACTGGAACCAAAAAGCCGTTGAGGCCGACCTGAAATATTACGAACGCGAAGGCGCGTTCAACATCTACACCGGCTACCGCCAGCACAATTATCATTTTGTCATATATGGCGCCCTATTTCTGGGACAGATGGAACCTGCTCTGCGGGCCAATCAGGGATTGTGGGACACCACCCCCGAAGACATGCTGCGCATAGAAAGCCCCCCCATGGCGGATTTCTTCGAAAGTTACATGTCAATGGGGCCGCATATCCTCATCCGGTTTGGCCGTTGGGAAGAGGCAATGGCGCTTGAGCTGCCCTCGGACCCCGATCTGTACTGCACTCTCACGGCAACCACGCTTTATGCCCGGGCCATTGCTTTTGCCGCCACTGGGCAGGTCAGCGAAGCCGAAGCCGAAGAGCAGTTGTTCCTCGCTGCCAAGGCCCGCGTGCCAGAATCGCGATTGCTGCACAATAACCGCGTGATCGACCTGCTGGACATTGCCCGCGAAATGCTGCGTGGCGAAATCGAGTATCGCATGGAAAACTACGATGCGGCCTACGCCCATCTGCGCCGCTCGGTCGAACTGGACGACACCTTGCCCTATGACGAGCCATGGGGATGGATGCAGCCCACTCGTCACGCGTTGGGTGCATTGCTGTTCGAACAAGGGCATACCGCCGAAGCCGAGGCCATATACCGCGAGGATTTGGGGTTGGGCGGTACGCTCAGCCGTGCCTCTGTCCATCCTGACAATGTCTGGAGCCTCAAGGGCCTGCATGACTGCCTGAAGGCGCGCGGTGAGACGGTTGAGATCGTGCAGATCAAACAACGGCTCGATCTGGCTCTGGCCCGTGCGGACCGGGCTGTTGGGGCGTCCTGTTTCTGTGCCCAAGCCGCCATGAGGGCCGCCGAATGAGATACGCCCTGCTATTCGCTTTGCTCTGCAGCCCGGCGCTGGCGGATCGACAATCCTTTCCGCCGGTCGACGAAGCTGAGCGGGATTCAACCCTTACCGAATTCCGCAGCGAGCTGCTGAACATGGTAGCGGCGCACGACGTCGATGGCCTGCTGTCCGTTGCCTGCCCGGACATCTACCTGAGCCACGGCGGCGATGGCGGCCCGAACGAGCTGCGCGAATATCTTACCCCAGGCCCTGCCACGTCCGAACAAGATTATGAAAGGGATAAGGACGTTGAAACCTATTGGTCCGATCTGGAAAACACCCTGTCTCAGCCCGGCTATTTCAACGAAGACGGCGAGTTCTGGATGCCCCACCAATGGCAGCTCACCCTACCCGCTTCGCTGGATCCGGCGTTGGCCTATTTTGTGACCGCTCAGGATGTAACTCTGCGCAGGGCACCGAACCGAGGTGCGGCGATACTGGACCTCATCAGCTATGAGGTTGTCATCATCCGCGACTTCTCCCCCATCGCGCAATACCAGAGGGTTCTGCTGACTGATGGGGGTCAGGGCTATATGCACAGCGATTTCCTGTGGCCCATGACTGGTTACCGGGCAGCATTGGCAAAATCCGAAACTGGCGAATGGCAGTTGTGCACCTTTGTCAGCGGTGACTAGGCTTTGGCCTTTTTCTTTTCGGCCACAAGTTTTTCCGCCAGATCGCGGGCGATGGCAAATGCCCCCTTGATCTTGTCGCTATCCTTCTTCCAATCGCGGCGCACGACGATCTTGTTATCCTTGACCTTGGCCAACCCGCGCTGGTTCTGGATGAACTCGACCAGCCCCTGAGGCGAGGCAAATTTGTCGTTGTGAAACTGGATCGTCGCGCCTTTGGGCCCGCCATCTAGCTTTGCAATCCCCGCCCGTTTGCACATCGCCTTGATGCGCACGACCAGCATCAGGGTGTTGACCTCTTTCGGCAGCGTGCCAAAGCGGTCGATCAATTCAGCGGCGAAGCCTTCCAATTCCACCTTGGTCGACAGCGACGACAAACGGCGATACAGGCCCAGGCGGACATCCAGATCGGGCACATAATCCTCTGGGATCAGGACAGGGACGCCAAGATTGATCTGCGGCGCCCATTGGTCATCTGCATCCGACAGGCCTTCCATCTCACCGGCTTTGATCTTGGCAATCGCCTCTTCCAGCATCGACTGGTAGAGTTCATAACCCACATCGCGCATTTGGCCCGACTGCTCCTCGCCCAACAGGTTACCCGCCCCTCGAATATCAAGGTCCTGAGACGCCAACGTGAACCCCGCCCCCAGCGTGTCGAGCGAGCCCAGAACGCGCAGGCGTTTTTCGGCCGTGGCAGTCAGACGGGCGCGCGGTTTTGTTGTCAGATAGGCATAGGCGCGGGTTTTCGACCGCCCGACCCTGCCGCGGATCTGATAGAGCTGCGCCAGCCCGAACATATCCGCCCGGTGCACAACCATCGTATTTGCAGTCGGGATATCCAGCCCGCTTTCCACAATCGTGGTGGCCAGCAAGACATCGTATTTCCCGTCGTAGAACGCATTCATCCGATCGTCGAGTTCCCCCGCCGCCATCTGCCCATGCGCCACCATATAAGTCAGCTCGGGCAGTTGCTCTTTCAGGAATTCCTCTATCTCGGGTAGGTCCGAGATGCGCGGGACGACATAGAAACTCTGCCCACCACGGTAATGTTCACGCAGCAGGGCTTCGCGGATCGTGACCGCGTCGAACTCACTGACATAGGTGCGGATCGCCAGCCGGTCGATGGGAGGTGTGCCGATGATCGACAGGTCACGCACGCCGGTCAGGGACAGTTGCAGCGTTCGTGGAATCGGCGTCGCGGTCAGGGTCAGGACGTGGATATCGCTACGCAGCTGTTTCAGACGCTCCTTGTGGCCAACACCGAAATGCTGTTCCTCGTCGATGATCAGCAGACCCAGATTGTTGAACCGAATCCCTTTTGCAAGCAAGGCATGGGTGCCGATCACAATATCCACCGTGCCGCGCGCCAACCCGTCACGGGTCTGTTGCGCCTCTTTGGCCGAGATGAAGCGGGACAGCTGCCGCACCTCAAGCGGGAAGCCCCGGAAGCGATCCTTGAAGCTGGCCGCGTGCTGACGCGCCAACAGCGTTGTCGGTGCGATCACCGCCACTTGCACGCCCGACATTGCGGCAACGAAAGCGGCACGCATTGCGACCTCGGTCTTGCCAAAGCCCACGTCGCCACAAATCAGACGATCCATCGGCGCGCCGGAATGCATGTCTTCCATGACCTCACCGATTGCGCGCAGCTGATCGTCAGTTTCCTGATAGGGAAAGCGCGCACTGAACTCCTCCCACGCGTGCGGAGGCGGGTCCATGATCGGGGCCTTGCGCAAGGCCCGTTCGGCAGCGATGCGGATCAGCTTATCCGCCATCTCGCGAATGCGCTCTTTCAGCTTGGCCTTCTTGGCCTGCCACGCGCCGCCACCCAATCGGTCCAGCAGACCCTCATCATGACCGTATCGCGACAGCAGTTCGATATTTTCGACTGGCAGGTACAGTTTGGATTGTTCTGCGTATTCCAGCAGCAGACATTCATGGGCGGCACCGGCCGCCGTCACGACTTCCATCCCCAGATAACGCCCGATGCCATGATCCACATGGACCACCAAATCACCCGGGCTAAGGGATTGAGTTTCGGTCAGGAAATTCTCGGCCTTGCGGCGCTTTTTGGGTTGCCGGATCAGCCGATCGCCCAGCACATCCTGTTCGGCGATCACGGTCAGGTCGGGCGTTTCGAACCCGTGCTCCAGCGCCCAGACGGCCAGATGCAGCCCGCGTTTGCCGATGCGCGTACCGTCGGGCACGGGGATCGCCTCGGCAAGGCCTTCATCCTCGATCAGCCCAGTCAGACGTTCGCGGGCCCCTTCGGAATAAGAGGCAATCAGAACCGGCCCCTTGGCCATTTTGTCGGTGATATGGCTGGCCAGTGCTCCGAACAAGCTGATGCTTTCCTGCTGGCGTTCCGGGGCAAAGTTGCGCCCGATCCGACCACCAGCATCGATCACCCCGGGCCCAAGGGCCTGAGGCAATGCATTGAATTGCAGAACGCGCCTATCGCCGACAGCTTGTTCCCAAGCAGTGTCATCCAGATACAGTAGGCCCGGTGGTGTCGGTTTATACACCGTGTCCATGCGCAACCGGTTCTCCAGTGCGAGCCGCCGCGTTTCGTATTGATCGGCAATGGTTTCCCAACGTGCCAAACGGGCAGGCGTGACCTGATCATCCAGCGAGATTGTGGCACCAGGCAGATAATCAAACAGCGTTTCAAGCTTTTCGTGAAAGAACGGCAACCAATGCTCGATGCCTTGATGCTTGCGGCCTGCGCTGACGGCCTCGTACAGGGGATCATCGGTGCCCGCCGCACCAAACTCGATGCGATAATTCTGCCGAAACCGGGTGATGGCGGCGTCATCTAGAATGACCTCGGACACTGGCGCCAGCTCCACAACAGCCAGCTTTTCGGTCGTACGTTGCGACACCGGATCAAACCGACGTGCTCCATCCAGAACATCCCCGAACAGGTCCAGCCGCACCGGCCCGGATTCGCCGGGCGGGAAAATGTCGATGATGCCCCCTCGAACGGCATAGTCGCCGGGCTCCATCACCGTGGGGCTTTGCGTGAAGCCCATGCGCACAAGGAAATTCCGCAACGCGGTTTCATCAATGCGGTGATCGACACGGGCGGTAAACGCCGCCTCTCGCAGCACTGCACGGGCGGGCACGCGTTGGGTTGCGGCGTTCAGAGTTGTCAACAGCACGTATTGCTGCGGCATCTGGTGCACAAGTGCGGCAAGGGTGGCCACACGCGCTGCCGAGATATCCGCATTGGGCGATACCCGATCATATGGCAGACAATCCCAACCTGGGAACACAAATACCGGCATGTCAGGCGCAAAAAAGGCAAGCGCCGCGCGCATCGCCTCTAGCCGTTTGTCATCACGCGCAACATGGCACACCGGCCCGCCCGAGCGCGCCAGCTCATTCAGGACAAGCTGTGCGTCAAACCCTTCGGGGGCGCCGCCAACGATTACTTGGTTCGGACCCGTCATCGCCAAGCCTTTCTGATTTTACCAACCCGGGACGCCGATGGAAAAATTCTGGTACATACCCCAAAGCGAAGTGATCAAGATCGAAATCATACCAACTATCTGGGTATAGATCCGGCAGCGCGTAAGAATCTTGGAAATATACTCCAGACTGGGTGTTTCCCGGCGCAGTTTCCGTGCGGCTGATACATTGATCAGCACGACAAGACAAATCGGAAACAGCAACAAAAACACGGCCTGCGCGAATTCGACACCGTAATAGAACCCCAAAGTGGCGAGGCCCGTGAACAGAAAACAACTAAACGCTAATATCGCGAGGCCGGATACATCCAATATATAGAGCAATCGGTTTCCGTTAATGCGGACGATATCCATCAAATCCTGTTCCGATTGCCCACCTACCCGTCTTGCGCGCACAACAAGGTCATACGGCACGCCCATGGCCCAGTGGCTGGCCGATGACCACAACACCGCAAGCCCGATCCAATACCAGAGATTCGAAAAGCTGCGCATGTCGATGAGTTCAAAAATCGAAGAGTATAAGTCCACGCGTCAGCCCTTAATTTCCGTCTTCAGGGACCTTCTTCGCAAAGACGCGTCCATCGTTACCCTTGAGACTACACGGAATTCATGCCACCCAATGCTGGAATTTACAAGGAGAGCGCGTCATGAAACCGACCATTGCCCCCTATCCTCTGGCCCGTTTTCGTCGAACACGCCAATCACAGGCGGTGCGGGCGCTGGTCCGCGAGAATACACTGACCACCGATGATCTGATCTGGCCGGTTTTCGTCCGAGACGGCGAAGGTATTGAAGAGCCTGTCCCCTCGATGCCTGGTGTCATGCGCCGCTCGGTCGATCTGATCGCACAGGCTGCGGTCGAAGCGCAGGCCCTGGGTATCCCGGCAATCTGCATCTTTCCCTACACCGACGCCTCCCTAAAGACCGAAGATTGCGCCGAAGCGTGGAACCCCGATAACCTGTCCAACCGAGCCATTCGCGCCATCAAGAAAGCCGCACCCAATATCGCGGTGATGACGGACGTGGCGCTGGACCCATACAATATCAACGGCCACGACGGTTATGTGGTCGATGGTGAGATAATAAACGATCAAACGATCGAGGCGCTGGTAAAGATGACGCTGGCGCAAGCAGATGCGGGCGCCGACATCATCGGACCGTCAGATATGATGGATGGCCGGATCGGTGAAATGCGGCGCGCCCTGGAAGGCGCAGACCATCACAACGTGATGATCCTCAGCTATGCGGCCAAATATGCGAGTGCGTTCTACGGACCGTTCCGAGATGCAGTGGGCGCCTCGGGCGCGCTGACGGGGGACAAAAAGACCTATCAGATGGACCCCGGAAACTCGGACGAGGCGCTGCGCATGATCGAGCGTGACCTGACCGAAGGCGCAGACATGGTCATGATCAAACCCGGCATGCCCTATTTGGACATCTGCCGCCGGGTCAAGGACACGTACGGTGCGCCAACCTATGCCTATCAAGTCTCGGGCGAATACGCGATGATACAAGCCGCGGCTCAGAACGGCTGGATCGACGGAGAGAAGGTCATGCTCGAAAGTCTGCTGGCGTTCAAACGCGCGGGATGCGACGGGATCCTGACCTATTTCGCGCCTCAGGCCGCCCGGATCCTGCAGGGCTAATCCCCCGCGTTTCCGCGATTTTTCGCCGACTATCTTTGGTCACCCGGCAGCTTTCCCGTGACACGAGGCGACAATCGGCGTATTCTTGCGGACAAGATCGGGAGCACCCGACAATCAGGCATTTATACAGAGATAAAAAACATGAGCAGTTCCAAACCTACTCGATTAAGCCGTCGTGGCTTTGCTTTTGGCATGGCCGGTCTGTCAGTGACCGCCGCCTGCGGCAATGGCGTCGGCAGTTCCAACGCAGCGACGATTGACGCCCGTGTGGATGCGACATTGAACCAGATGTACGCCACCTACCCCAACACGCTCGAAATCGCGAACAAGGCCAACGGCATGCTGGTCATGCCTCTGATAACCGATGCCGGACTAATCGTCTTTGGCGGTGCCTACGGCACAGGCGCGCTACGCATTCAGGGCGCGACAGTTGATTACTATTCCGCAATTTCGGGAACCGCGGGCCTGCAAATCGGTGCCCAGCAATATGCGCATGTCCTGTTCTTCATGACACAGGATGCGTTGAACGATTTCCGCCGTTCCAGCGGATGGACCGCCGGGGCCGAAGTCGGCTACGTGGTCGATGCGACGGGCGACTCTCTGTCGACCGACACCACCACCCTGCGTTCGCCGGTTCTGGCGGCGGTCTTCGGACAGGCAGGGCTAAAGTTCGGCGCGACGGTCGAAGGCACGAAATACACCCGCATCATTCCCTGATACCGGACTACCCTCCCCCTTCAAGAAACCCCGCTTTCGGCCTTTGGACCGAGGCGGGGTTTTTCATTCAAACTGCGGTAAACACGCATGTTCTCATGCGGTTCCTCTTTCGATCCGTCCAGCCATCCTCTAGTGTCTGCACAATCATAGAGTGAACGGAAATGTGACCGCTGATGGGAATTGTCTTTCGCTGGCTAGTGCGTATCGCCTCGGGTCTTGTTCTGCTGACATTGGCGGCTGTGATGCTGGTGTATTTTCTGGCCAGTCAATCCCTGCCGGATTACGATCAGACCGTTAAAGTTGATGGCCTGACTGCGCCGGTTGAGGTTGTCAGGGATACTGCGAATGTTCCCCATATTCTGGGCGCATCAGACCCGGATGTCTTCTTTGGGCTTGGCTATGCCCATGCACAGGATCGCCTCTGGCAGATGACCGTTCTGCGCCGGACAGCGCAGGGACGATTGTCCGAAGTCTTTGGCGCTCGCACTGTTCATATCGACAAGCTGTTGCGACGGTTTGATCTGTACGGGCTTGCACACCGGTCGGTACAAGCCCAGGACGACTATACCAAAGAGGCCCTGCGCGCTTATGCTGCCGGGGTGAATGCACGACTGGCCGAGATTAACGAAAACGCATTGGGCCGTGGTGCGCCAGAGATGTTTTTGTTCAACGCGCCTGTATCGCCCTGGCAACCGGGCGACAGCCTGGCGGTCATCAAACTCATGAGCCTGCAACTTTCTGGCCATCTTGAGGATGAAGTGCTGCGCGCGCGCACATCGCTTATGCTGGATGACCAGACCCGACTGGCGGATATTCTGCCTGATGTTCCCGGGCCGGGAATCGCCGCTCTGCCCGAATACGCCGCCCTGTTTCCCAACCTGCCCAGATATGCGGCCGGATCGTCGATGCCGGACACGCCCATCTCGCCCTTTCCAAAGCGCGGATTGGCCGGAGCATCGAACGCATGGTCTGCGGCGCCAACAAGATCGGCCAGCGGCGGGACGCTTTTGGCCAATGACCCGCATCTGGGTTTCACAGCGCCGGGTATCTGGTATCTGGCCCGTCTGGAACTGGCCAAAGGCGGCGTGATCGGCGCCACGATCCCGGGTATTCCGGCGGTGATGACTGGACGCAGTGATCGACTGGGCTGGGGGCTGACCTCATCCTATCTGGATGATCAGGACATCCATATCGAGCAGCTGAACCCGGAAAACCCCGAGGAATACCTGACCCCCGACGGATACAAGACCTTTCGCAACCGCCCCTCGATCATCGAGATCAAAGACGAAGCCCCCATCACCCTGACCCTGCGCTGGACCGAGAACGGACCGGTTCTGCCGGGCACCCATTACGATCTTGGGACGATCACGCCGCCGGGTCATGTCGCCTCGCTGTCCTGGACAGCCCTGAGCGCACAGGACACATCCATGTCAGCCTCGATGGCGCTGATGAATGCGGACACTGTCCGACAAGCCATCACCGCAGCCGAGCTGTTCATGGCGCCATCTCAGAACCTGTCATTGGTCGACAAGGACACCATCGGCATGAAGCTGATCGGTGCAATGCCGCACCGTGCCGCAAAGAACCAAAGCCGGGGGCGTATTCCGACGCCTGGCTGGCTGGCCGAAAACCGGTGGCAAGGCCGCCTGCCCTATGCTGACAACCCCGAATTCGTCGCACCTGCGGGCGGCATTCTGGGCAACACAAACAACAAGATCATCGACCGGCCATTTCCTGAACATGTCTCATATGAATGGGGGGATACGCAGCGCATCCATCGCTGGGAACGGCTAATGCAATCGCGCGAGGTACACACGCGCGACAGCTTTATCGAGGCACAGCTGGACACTGTCAGCTTTACCGCCCGCTCTCTACTTCCGCTGATCGGGGCTGATCTGTGGTACACCGGCGCCTCTGCCCCCGAAGGCACCCAGGAACGCCAGCGCCAGATCGCGCTGAACCTTTTGGCCGAGTGGAATGGCGAGATGAATGAACACCTGCCAGAACCCCTGATCTACGCTGCTTGGGTTCGGGCGCTGCAAATCCGGTTGATCGCAGATGAGCTTGGCCCCCTGGCGGCTGAATACAAACATGTCGAACCACTGTTCATCGAACGTGTCTATCGCGACATCGACGGAGCTTCGGCCTGGTGTAATGTGCGTCAGAGCGCGCCGACAGAGACCTGCACCGATATGGCGCGCATGGCACTGGACGATGCGCTGATCTGGATTTCCGAAAAATACGGAGGATCGCTGGAATCCCTGCGCTGGGGTGACGCGCACCAGGCGACGCATGACCACCCGGTTCTGGGATCGGTTCCGGTGCTGCGATTCTTTGTGAATATCCGACAGTCCACCAGTGGTGGCGACAACACCCTGCTGCGTGGCAGAACATCGGGCGAAGGCCCTGATCCGTTTCAGAACGTGCACGGTGCAGGCTATCGCGGCGTATATGATTTTGCGGATCCCGACAGCTCGGTCTTTATCACGGCTACGGGCCAGTCGGGTCACTTCCTGTCACGCTACTATGACGATCAGGCCCAGCTTTGGCGTCGGGGTGAATACATCCCGATGTCCCTGGACCTTGACCTGGCACATGCAGCCGCTGTCGGAGTGACCACCCTTATCCCCCGCTAAGGTCCGTGCTTCGGCAAGACCTCGCCCGTTTATTTTCCATCGCGTGGACGCTGAATGGCGTTTGGCATACGATCCAAAGGCCTAGGATTTGTGTGCGGGGGACCAAATGGCCAGTATCCGGGATAAGCTGAACAATCTCGCGCGGGATTATGCGATCGCCTGGAGCTCGGGCGACCCCGAGGCTGTCGCCGGTTTCTTTGCGCCCGACGGGCAGATCACGATCAACCGTGGAGAACCGATCATAGGCCGCGCCGCGGTGGCGGAAATGGCGCGCGGGTTTTACACTGATTTCCCCGATCTTGAGGTCCGCTGCGACATGTTTCGCTGGGCGGGAAGCCACGCAATATTTGTCTGGACCCTTGAAGGGCAGCATTCCAAGACCGGCAACGACGTCGTGACGCGGGGTTGGGAAGAATGGGAAATGACCGACACCAATCAGGTCCAGACCTCTCTGGTTTGGTTCGATGCCGAGGATTTTCAGCGCCAGATTGACGGCTGATCACGGACCACTTTGTTCGATGGGTATAGGAAAGTTCTTCCCCAGTCAGGGTTCAAAGCGCTGCGTATTGCGAAGCTTGTTTCTCTGTCCACAGCACGTCGATCACAAAGCCATCTTCGGTCTGCTTTTCGGACCGCACGACCTCCTGGCGGAACAACCACGCGCGCTTGTTGCCTTCGGCAAATCCCAGTTCCAGCGTTGCCTCAGAACGTACGCCCTGTAGCGTGACGGCAATTTCCGCCAAAAGCGGGGCGATCCCTTCGCCGGTGACGGCTGAAATCGCGAAAATCCCCTGATCCCGCTCTGCCCGCGCCGTCGCTGCTTCGCGCTCATCCGGGGACAGCAGGTCGATCTTGTTCCAGACCTCAATCCGGGGCCGCGTATCGTCAATACCCAGTGAAGTCAGGATAGTTTCGACATCCTTCGCCTGCGCCTCAGATTCATCGTGGCTGATATCGCGTACGTGAACCACGATATCAGCGCCCAACACTTCCTCCAGCGTGGCCCGGAATGAGGCGACCAACTCGGTGGGCAGGTTCGAAATGAACCCCACCGTGTCCGACAGGATCACTTCGGGACCGTCAGGCAGTTCGACCCGGCGCATGGTGGGGTCCAAGGTGGCAAACAACATGTCCTTGGCCATGACATCGGCCCCGGTCAGGCGGTTGAACAGGGTTGATTTGCCCGCGTTGGTATAACCTACCAACGCCACAATCGGATATGGCACCTTGGCCCGCGCGGCGCGATGCAGCGTGCGGGTCTTGACCACCTTCTGCAACTGACGACGCAAGCGCACCAGTTGTTCATCAATGGCCCGGCGGTCCGCTTCGATCTGGGTCTCACCCGGGCCACCCACAAAGCCCAATCCGCCCCGCTGCCGTTCCAAGTGGGTCCAGGCACGCACCAGCCGGGTCCGCTGGTAACTCAGCGCGGCCATTTCCACCTGCAATACGCCCTCACGGGTGCGCGCGCGGTCGCTGAATATTTCGAGGATCAGCCCGGTCCGGTCGAGGATCTTGACCTTCCACGCCTTTTCAAGATTGCGTTGCTGAACGGGCGTAACCGATCCGTCGATCAAAACCAGCTCGACTTCGTTCTCGTGCAACCGTTCGGCCAGTTCCTCGATCTTGCCGCTACCGAACAGAAAACCGGCCTGCGCCCGAGGTAAGCGCACAACTTCGGATCCGATCACATCAAGGTCGGGCAATGCAGCGGCCAGCGCCACCGCTTCTGCCAGCGCCGGTCCTGGAACGCGGCGCTGTTCATCTGATTTGATTTCCGGATGCAGCACCCACGCTCGGGTGCGCACCCTTTCATGTTCCATCAAGAGGCGTCTTCGCCCTCATACAGGCTGATCGGCTGCGATGGCATGATGGTCGAAATCGCGTGTTTGTAGACCAGCTGCGACTGTCCGTCGCGGCGCAACAATACGCAGAAGTTGTCGAACCAGGTGATCACACCCTGCAATTTCACACCGTTGATCAGGAAAATTGTGACCGGGACTTTTGCTTTCCGTACATTATTCAGGAACGCGTCCTGCAGATTCTGTCTGTCCGAAGCCATATTCTTATAATCTCGCCATTGTTCTTGCTACGCGCTGCGGACCAACGCGCTCCCTCCGGCGGAGTATGGAGTGTCGTTAACTGATATTCCAGATGAAAAATCAGTCACTAGCATGGTTATTGTTTCTTAACCCCTCAATAGAGCGGGTGTGATCAAGGCAATAATCGCCAGCGTTTCCAATCTGCCGATCACCATAGCGGCACACATGGTCAGCTTGGCACCGCCCGAAAGGTCGATCAATCGGATAGGAACATCGGTTGCCAATTCGATCAACGGCCCTGTCGTACTCAGCGCGGCAACGCTAAGCACCATAGCGTGTTCGAACCCCGTACCCATGGCAGCAAGCAACACATTGAACACAGCAGCTGTCAGGGCAAACATCATGAAAAATATCCAAGCGATAAAGGCCCCATCGCTTTGGATGCGACGGTTTCCGCCACCTACTCCGCTGACCGAAGACGGGTAAATCAAACGGTCAATTTCGCGCGCGCCGTTAAGGTACAGAGCGAAAACCCGCAACAGCTTTACCCCGCCCGCCGTTGTTGCAACTCCACCGCCGATCAGCGCAAGCCCCATCAGGATCAATCCCGGGGTGCCCAGACCGGAAATTTGCTGGGCATCATCCCAGTTTGCACTTTCGAACCCTGCGGTTGTCAGAAATGACAAGACCGTAAAAATCATGCCCCAAATTACGCTCAACGCCTGAAGAGGCTCCATCTGGCCGCCAATTTCGCTGACGCCGGCAAGAACCCTGAAGAAAAGCAGCGCCGCTACGCCTGCAACGATCATGAGCCCGATCCGGAACTCGGGGTCCTTATCCAGCCGCGAATATCCGGAGGTAGCTGTGTCCGAGGAAAAGGTAAGACGCGACAAAGCGAAGAACAGGAACAGAAACAGGATGGCCTCACCGGTTACCCCGGCCTGCGCTCCCTCAAGCCCACCAACCGGTGAGATACCCGATGTGGCCATGGTTGACATCGCATGACAGATGGCGGTCAGACCCTGCTCTCCTGCGATCACGAGCAACAGCCAAATGACAGCGGTCAGCCCGACATAAACCGGCGTCAAAGTCAGCGTGACACGGATTAGACGCCCGCGAGGGTCTACCATCTCGCTTTGCGCCACGCCTGAAACCGGGCGACCGGGTTGACCGCGGGCTGTCACCTCGAACCCGCCCAGCGACAACGGCGCGAGAATCGCAGCCGCTGAAATCCACATCAAAAGCCCGCCCATCCATCCGACCTGAGCCCGCCAAAGGTGTAACGGCGCCGACAACCGGTCTGGATCTGGAAACAAATCAGCCCCGGTAGTGGTCAATGCGCTGACCATGTCGAAATAGGCGTTCAGAAAGCTCGTATTGCCCAACGCATCATGCAGAGGGATCGCAAGAAACAAGGGCAATACGGTGAAGCAGCCTAACAAGACCGCCAACTGGCCCAATGTCCCTCGACGCGGCATTCTGTTGGATGTTGCCAGCGAGATGATCCCGACCACGAACAACCCCAGCAACCCAGAATAGAAGAACGACCGGGACGTGTCGTGATCATCCAGCACCAGCGCAAATATGGCAGGCATCCACATAGCGGCGGCAAAAATACCCCAGATCAGAAGAAACAGCGGCAATCGCCGTATAAGGCTAACCTGTTTTTTCCGTGCATGCGCCATCAGAAGAAATCGATCGAGACCTGCATCAGCCGTTCCACCTCGGGGACGTCTTTGGCCAAGGCAAAAATCGCCACCACATCCTTTTCTTCAATCCTGAGACTACCGGTGGGGCGCAACATCTCATCGCCCTTACGCACGGCGCCAACCAGCACACCTTCGGGGAAATCAATGTCGCGCAGCCTCTGCCCGGCCATGGGCGAGGTTGAAAGTACTTCGGCCTCGATCACTTCGGCCTCTGCATCTCCGATGGAGTAGACCTGCCGCACGCGTCCGTGCCGAATATGGCGCAGAATCGAACTGACGGTGGTGGCGCGGGGGTTGATATAGGCGTCGATACCCAGCGGCCCCATCAGGGCAACCATGCTGGGATCATTGATCAGTGCAATCGCCAGAGCACAACCTTCGGCCTTGGCACGCACGGCAACCAACATATTTACACGGTCATCATCCGTGACGGCCAACATTGCATCCGCGCGTTCGATGCCAGCTTCGCGCAGCAGCGCCGCGTCCAGACCATCACCGTGAAGGACAATCGTTCGCTCAAGCGCTTCGGCTGCCACTTCCGCACAGTGGCGGTCTCGTTCAATTATCTTGGCACGAACGCGGCTTTCACGTTCTTCCAATGTCCGAGCAACTTCAAGACCGACATTACCACCGCCGACAATCACCACCCGGTCCTGCCGTTTTTGCGCCTTGCCGAAAACCTCCATCGTGCGGTCCACGTCTTTGACATTGCTAAAGACATAGCATTCGTCACCGACAAACAGCTGGTCCTCGGATTCCGGGGCAAACAGCGTACCCTCGCGCCGGACACCCACCACGATAGAGCTGAGCGTCGAAAACAGATCGGTCAGTTGCCGCAATGGCGTGTTCACGATCGGGCAATCCTCGGCGATGCGAATGCCAAGCAACTGCGCTTTGCCATCCATGAACATCTCGGTGTCAAAGGCGGATGGGGCAGACAACCGGCGCATCGCCGCTGCGGCAACCTCGCGCTCGGGGCTGATCACCACATCAATCGGCAGGTGATCGCGGCGATACAGATCTGAATGAATCGCCTCGAGATAGGATTTCGACCGAAGCCGGGCGATTTTGCGCTGAATGGAGAAAACCGAATGTGCCATCTGACAGGTGACCATGTTCACCTCGTCCGAATGGGTGGCAGCAATAATCATATCCGCATCGCGCGCGCCCGCTCGGTTCAGAACATCCGGATAGCTTGCAAATCCCGCAATCCCCTGAACATCCAAGGTTTCGGTCGCCCGTCGCACCAGATCAGGATTGTTGTCAACCACAGTAACGTCGTTCAACTCGCCCGAAAGATGCCGTGCAATCTGCCAGCCAACCTGACCCGCACCACAAATGATGACCTTCATGCTATTGGCCCTTCTGCCTGAAATCTTTGAATGACAGATGCCCCCCAGACGGTCAATTAGTTTGTAACACAAGCAAAGCTGAGGCAAGGTAAGCGTATGAAAACAATAGCTCTCACGATTTCTTTGACTCTGTTGCTAACTGCGTGTGGGCCGCTTTCCCTGTATTATCAAGAGGGCGAGACAGTTTCGCAAATGCAGTCGGAAACGACCGGATGTCAGGTTCAGTCCCTCAAAGACGCCCCCGTTGCCAATCAGGTGCGACAAGGGGCACCAACCTATTGGCCAGGTCGCACCTACTGCGATGGTCGGGGAAGGTGTCATCGCACCGGAGGCTGGTGGCAGCCCGGTCAGATCTATACGGTCGATGTGAACAAAGGGCTGCGCAACAAGCTGGAAGCACAATGCATGGCGCAGAAAGGCTATCGCCCGGTCAGCCTTCCGCCTTGCAAGCAGGGCGTAAAGTCGCGTGTTGCTGCGGTCCCAACAACACAGCTGCCACCGCTCAGCACAGATTCATGTTTCGTCAAATTCGACAACGGAACGTTTCAGATAATTACCCCAGGTCAGGCAGGGTAAAGGCCGGCGGATCACTCCGCCGGTTCAGCCTCGTCCAGTTGTGCAACTCGCGCCCCCGATTTGTTCGAGGTCACAACGCCCAGAGATTTAAGCTTACGATGAAGCGCGCTGCGTTCCATGCCGACAAAGCTGGCAGTGCGGCTGATATTGCCCCCGAACCGGTTGATCTGGGTCAGCAGATATTCACGCTCGAACGCCTCGCGAGCTTCGCGCAACGGCAAGGTCGCCAATGCCCCGGACAGAACGACGCGACCTGATTCATCGGCTTTTTCTTCTTCGTTTGGCAGCTCACGCGCTTCGATCGGGCCCGTACCGTCACCCAGAATGAGCACCCGTTCGATCAGGTTCTTAAGCTGACGCACATTGCCCGGCCAGGTCATGGTCTGCAGCAACGCGACAGCTTCGTCTGAAATCTCGCGCACCGGCAGGCCCTGGGATTCATTGCACATTTCAATAAAAAACTCGGCAAGAACCGGAATATCCTCGCGCCGATCTTCTAGCGAAGGCACCGAAATAGGCACAACATTCAGACGATGGTAAAGTTCTTCCCGAAAACGATCAGCGGCGATTTCTGCATCAAGGTCACGATTGGTCGAAGAGATCACCCGCAGGTCGACCCGAACCTTGTCGGTACCTCCAACCCGTTGAAACTGTTGATCAACCAGAACCCGCAGGATTTTTGACTGGGTTCCCATGGGCATATCTGCCACTTCATCAAAGTAGACGACGCCACCATGGGCCTCTTCCAACAGGCCTGCCTCAACCCCGCGTTCGGTAGTTTCACGGCCGAACAGAACCTCTTCAACGCGCTCCGGCTCGATCCCGGCACAGTTCACGGTTACGAAGGGCGCATTTGCCCGGTTCGATTCTGCATGGATATAGCGCGCGGCGATTTCCTTTCCTGAACCGGCAGGTCCTGTCAGCATCACACGCCCGTTGGACTTGGTAACCTTGTCCAGTTGGCTCTGCATTGCCCGGAACGAGGCCGATTTGCCGATCATATCCGAGCTTGTGACCTCTTTCCGCTTTAGCGAGGCGTTTTCGCGGCGCAGGCGCGAGGTTTCCATCGCGCGGCGGATCACAACCATCAGCTGGTCGATGTTAAAGGGCTTTTCGATAAAGTCATACGCCCCCTGCTTGATCGCAGCGACAGCGATTTCGATATTCCCGTGGCCCGAAATGATCACCACCGGAATGTCTGGGTTGTCGCGCTTTACAGTCTTCAGAATATCAATCCCGTCCATCCGGCTGTCTTTCAGCCAGATATCCAGGATCAAAAGCCCCGGGGGTTCGGAATTGATGGCTGCCATACACTCGTCCGAGTTGCCAGCCAGCCGGGTGGAATAGCCTTCGTCCTCGAGAATATCGGACACAAGCTCGCGAATATCACGCTCGTCATCTACAATCAGAATGTCGCTCATCTTTGGCCTGCTTTCAGTTTGTTTGTATCAATTGCCTGCTTTTTCGGCGCTGAATTTGAGGAAATATTGCTCACGGGCAAACGGATCACGGCCATTGCGCCAAAATGGTCCTGTCCGTCAAATACGGGGGCGTCCTCAAGTGTCAGCACCCCGCCATGTTCTTCGATAATCTTTTTGACGATCGGCAGCCCCAGCCCAGTGCCCTCGTCGCGTGTGGTCACGTAAGGCTCAAACAGCCGCGCACGATCTTCCGGCAAGCCGATACCGTTGTCGGCAATGGTAATTACTGTGCCCGCATCGTCACCGATCACAGTAACCTTGATCTGAGGCTTGAGGTTCTCAGGCGCCCCTTTTTGTTTCAGCGTTTCAATCGCTTCGCCTGCATTCTTGATCAGGTTGGTAAGCGCCTGATTCAGCATTGTTGCGTCTACATCACCTGAAATCGGCTGATCTGGAAGCATCGCTTCGATTTCGACATCCGGCTGACCGGCTTGCTGCAAAAGAACAGCCTCGCGCACCAACCCCACCAGATTCTCTTCGTGCCGATCCGGTTCCGGCATGCGCGCAAACTTTGAAAATTCATCCACGATCCGCCGCAGGTCATTCGTCTGGCGAACGATCACATCAGTCATGGATACAAGGATATCGCAATCATCCTCATCCAGTTTGGACGAAAACTTTCGTTTGATCCGCTCGGCGCTCAGTTGGATCGGGGTCAAGGGGTTCTTGATCTCATGTGCGATGCGGCGCGCCACATCACCCCAGGCTGCCATTCGCTGTGCACTGACCAGATCGGTCACGTCGTCAAAGGCAACCACATATCCTTCAAGCCCGCCATCTTCGCCGCGGCGGATCGCCATGCGGACCAAAAGGTTTTCCAAATGGCCTTTTCGCGTGACTTTGATTTCACCCTGCACAGCCTCTTGCCCGCTGTCCTTGAGACTTTCGAACAAAGGCATGAATTCGGGCACCGCAATTCCAATGGCAAGATGTTCCTCTCCACGGGACCAATCCAACAGGCGTTCGGCGGATCGATTCACAAACGTCACGCAACCATCGGGGTCGACACCAACAACACCAGATGTGACCGAGGTCAAAACCGAATCGAACAGCCGACGCCGGCGTTCGATCTGCCGTGTGTTCTCCAAAAGGGTATCGCGCTGCCCTTTCAACTGTCGGGTCATCTGATTGAAATAACGGCCCAGCATCGCAATTTCGTCATCGGTGGCTTCTTCGATAACCTGAACGCCCAGATCGCCTGCCCCGACACGCTGCGCAGCGGTGGTCAGGCGTCCAACCGGGCGCGAGAGACGCTCGGCGAACCACATTCCCAGCGACACTGCAGCCAGGATCAGGATCACGGCAAAACCCAGATAAAGCAGGCCGAATTCAAACAATACCCGTCCGCGTTCACTTTCAAGCTGTTGATAGAACTGGACTGTTTCCTTGGTATCGTCCAGCAGCGTCAGCAACTGCCCGTCCACTTCCCGGCTGACATAGAGATACCGATCAAGATAAGCCTTCAAAGGCACAAGCGCCCGAAATTCACTGTTTTGCCAATCGGCAATGATCAGCAATTCATTCTCAGTCGCCTGGGCCATCTGTTCGGAGGTCGGCTTTTCGAAGTTGAAAAGATAAGAGCGATCCCCCCGGGATCGGATTTCGCCATTTCCATCAATGACATAGGCCTCACGCAGACCGCGCTGGATTTGCGCCTGCCCTTGCGCCAGAACCTCTCGCAGTTCAGCATCGGAAATATAGAAATCGCGCGTCCGGGCATTGTCCAGAAAAAGCGCCAATACGACGGCGTCTTGCGTCAGGCCCTCTCGGTGTTCCTGTTCATAAGCTTCCGCAGCAGTAAGCGAGGATCCGACAACCTGCCTTACGCGGTCGGAAAACCAGCCCTCAAGACCAATATTCACCGTCAGACCGGCAAAGATTGCAACCGTGACAGTCGGCACCAGAGCCAACAGCGTGAAAGCTCCGATCAGTCGCAGGTGCAAACGGGACCCCGCGGATTTGGCCCGGCGCGCTGCAATCAGGTTGCCTACCTGACCCAGAACCAGCGCCGCAACCACGAGAACATAGACCAGATCCGCAAGCAGGATCAGGCGCAATGAGGGCGCGGTTGCCCCCAGATCGAATGGACCAATGACCAGATAAGTGGTCAAAGCCAGCACCGGGCCCAGCAAAACCAGACCCAAAGTTCCAAAATTGCGCAGCCTTCGGGATTTTCGCCACCGATTGACTGATAAAATCAGCCCGCTCTGTGCTCGGGTTGCCACCGTCTGCCCTCATCCTGATGTGCCGCTTGCGCGACTTACCGCCATATGTCGTGGTCGTTGCCCGGTCGAAACCCGGATGCCACGCTTTGTGTGGCGATATTACATCAGTTTGCGCCGCCGTGTCACCTGAATATCGAGCTCTGTTATCTTTTTGCGCAGCGTATTCCGGTTAATCCCTAGAAGATCAGCACATTTTGCCTGATTTCCCCCGGTCGCATCCAGGGCCAGTTCAATCAAAGGCGCCTCAACCTCACGCAAAATACGCTGATATAGACCCGGAGGTGGCAACATATTTCCATGTAGATCGAAATAGCGGCGCAGGTGGCGTTCGACCGAAGCCGAGAGCTTTTCGCGTTCTCCATTGCCCAGCACCGGCTCGGCTTCGGGTTGGCTGCCCAGCACCGACTCGACCTCGGTTTTGGAGATTTCATCGGCGCGGCTGGTCAAGCTCAAACGACGGACCGCATTTTCAAGCTGCCGTACATTTCCGGGCCAGGAATAGCGCCGTACCAGCTCGACCGCATCCGGACTGAACCAGCGTTTCGCGCCATGTTCGCGTTCTTCACGCGCCAGGAAATGATCCGCAAGCAAGGTGATATCATCGACCCTTTCGCGAAGGGCCGGAACATGCACTGTCGCACCGCAAAGGCGATAATACAGGTCTTGCCGGACGCGCCCGTTCTCCATGGCTTCGGTCAGGTCCGATTGGCTCGTAGCCATGAACCGAGGAACATGATCGCCTGGAGTGTCCATCATCCGAACGAGACGCGCCTGCAATTCGTCATCAATATCCGCGATCTCGTCGATAAGCAGCGTACCGCCCCGCACCCGTGCCATGACGCGCGCCGGGCCTTCAAGATCCCGCAGGTCGGCGGCAGTGGCCGTTACAAAGGGCAGCGTCCTGCGATCGGAAAAATCATGTATCGCTTTGGCGATCAACGACTTGCCCGTTCCACTCTCGCCCGAAATCATGACCGACAGATCGGTATTCATCACCCGCGCCACCAAGCGATACAGCGCCTGCATCACTGGTGTCCGCCCCACCAGAGGCAGCTCTTCCGGACGCTCTTGGGACGTGTTACCGGCATCTGACGGCGTGCGCTGTTTCTGTTCCAGCGCGCGCGCGGTACGCTTCATCAAATCCGGCAGGTCGAAGGGTTTCGGCAGATAGTCATAAGCTTCCGCCTCGGCTGCCTGGATGGCCGTCATGATCGTGTTTTGCGCCGAAATCACGATGACCGGTAATCCCGGTCGGTCCTGTGCGATTTTTGGCAACATCTCGAGCCCATTGCCATCCGGCATAACTACATCGGATATGACCACGTCGCCTTTGCCCTCGGCCACCCAACGCATCAAAGTGGTCAACGACGAGGTTGCATGCACCTTACACCCAGCGCGTGTCAGGGCCTGTGTCAGAACGGTCCGAATTGTGCGGTCGTCATCTGCAACCAGTACTGTTCCATCCATCAGGTGCTTTCCTTATTCTTGCTCTTTCCGGCGATTTATTGACTATTTCGCGTCACGCGGCGCGCGCCTCAGAGAGATGCGAAATTCCGTTCGTCCCGGAACCGACTCAGCCGAAATCCAGCCGTCGTGGTCCGAAATGATCTTGCTGACCAGCGCCAGCCCCAGGCCGGTGCCGTTTTCCTTGCCCGACACAAACGGGTCGAATATCTCGCCCCGAATCTTCTCCGGCAGACCGGGGCCGTCATCGGTCACTTCGATTTGCAGTGGCAGAGAATGACCTGACCCGTCGCTGCGCCGCAGGCGGAAAGAATGTTCAAAATACGTCCTTAACCGAATGGTTCCCCCTTTAGGATCAGCGGCTTCCGAGGCATTCTTTAACAAATTCAAGATGACCTGCAGAAACTGATCCGGGTCGCCATAAGCAAGTGGCAACGACGGGTCGTAATCTTCGATGATCGTCATATGGGCACCGAAACCCAACAGGGCCGACCGCCGTGCCCGATCCAGCACGTCATGTATGTTGACCGGTTTGAAATCGGGCTCAGAGAGATTTCCGAATTGTTCAACCTGCTCCAACAGTTTTACGATACGGCGACTCTCTTCGACAATAAGATCTGTTAATTCAAGGTCTTGCTGCGAGATATTCATGCTGAGAAGCTGCGCCGCGCCAGTAATTCCTGCCAGAGGGTTCTTAATTTCATGCGCAAGCATCTCGGCCATGCCTATCGCCGATTGCGCAGCAGATTTCACCGTGTTTCCACGGGTCATACGCCCAGCAAGTTCACGCGGCGTGATGATCATGATCATTGACCCCGGGTGTCCGACAAGCGGTGCGATCTGAAGCGCACATTGCAACGGCGCGCGGTTGCCTGACCCTACATCCACATCGTTCACAAATAGTGGCGTACCTTGCTGACGCGCTCTCAGAAACGCTTCTTCTAATGGAGCGTCCACGGCAATCTGATCCCAGACGGGATGCCCGATCACGGATTTGCGCGAGGCGTTCAGGAACCCTTCACCGGCGGAGTTTATGTCTGCGATCCGGTCACCTGCATCTATGACAAAGGCAGGAACCGGTAGCGAGGTCCAGATGCTGTGATCCGAGGTCATGCCGCCACCTCTGCATCACTGCCAAGTGCAGCACTCAACAGGTGCATCACCTCGTCCGTGTTGCGCGAAGTCAGCACCGCCCGGCGCAACGGGGCCGGTGTTCCAGCCTCATCCATATACCAGCCGAGATGCTTGCGAGCGACGCGTAGGCCCAGATCCAAACCATAAAACCCCAGCATGGCCTGATAATGGGCACGAACCATGTCGATCAGATCACTACCAGCGGGAATGAATGGCGCCTCTGCCCCGTATAGCTCATGTCCCATCTGCGCCAGTAGCCACGGTTTACCCTGCGCCCCACGCCCAACCATGACCCCATCGGCGGCGGACTGATCCAGCGCTATGCGTGCAGCGCCAGAATCAACAATGTCACCATTCGCAATCACCGGAATCGAGACCGCTTCTTTGACCGCCCGGATTGCGCTCCAATCGGCATGCCCTTTGTAGAACTGGCAACGTGTGCGGCCATGGATCGTGACCATTCGTATCCCAGCATCCTGCGCCCGCCTTGCCACATCGGGCGCGTTCAGCAATTTGTCATCCCATCCCAACCGGGTTTTCAGCGTCACGGGCACGTCCACGGCGCTGACAACGGCGTCGATCAATGTCAGCGCGTGGTCAGGTGTCTTCAGTAGGGCCGAGCCCGAATATCCATTTGTCACCTTCTTGGCCGGGCAGCCCATATTGATATCAATCACGCGCGCACCCCGATCAGCGACCTGGCGGGCCGCCTCGGCCATCCAATACGCCTCGCGTCCGGCAAGCTGGACAGCAGTGTTTTCCACATCCGCAGACAGCTCGGCCCGTTCGCGCACACCGGGTTTGGCCTGCACCATTTCCTGGCTGGCCACCATCTCACTGACGACCATCCCGGCCCCAAAGCGCATCACCAGATCGCGAAACGGACGATCAGTGATTCCGGCCATGGGCGCCAGTAGTACGGGCGGGTTCAAATCTTTGTCGGCAAGTCGCAGAGTCAACGTGCTTAATCCTTGAGCAGTTGCAGCTTTGATATCGAATTGAGTGCATATGAACAACAAAACCGCCATGAACAAGCATGCAAAATCATCGTTTGCCTATTTTTTAAGCAGATGAAACCGAGTGATTGCCTCTGCTTTCACCGCACCCTAAACATTGCCCTTAACTCGTCGGAGAGCACGACACATGACGACCGCAGCTATCATTGTCGCCGCAGGACGCGGTCAACGCGCCGGAGGCGGCACGCCAAAACAGTGGCGCCATCTGGCAGGTCGTCGGGTGGCCGACTGGACCATCGACCGATTCCGCGGGCAAGTCGATCACATCGTCCTTGTGCTGTCGAAGGAGGATGCCCCCGCCTGGGAAGAATTTGAAAGCGCCGATCTGATCCTCGCGGAAGGCGAGTCAGACAGAGCAGGATCGGTGCGCAGCGGGTTGTCGGCGTTGAACGGCATGAATGTGACCCGCGTCTTGATCCACGATGTCGCACGTCCTTGTGTCAGCACCGAGATCATTGATGCCGTTCTGGCCGCTCTGGACAATTTCCCCGGTGCCGCACCTGGCCTTGCGGTGACGGACGCCTTGTGGACAGCAAGCGACACTATGGTCACTGGCACGCAGGATCGATCCGGGTTGCATGCAGCGCAAACCCCGCAGGGCTTTCACTATGACGCAATCGTCGCTGCCCACACCGCGCATCCCGGAGGTTCAGCGGATGACGTGGAAGTCGCGCGCGCCGCCGGGCTGGACGTCTGCATCGTGCCGGGCGATACGGACAACCTGAAAATCACCCGACCCGAGGATTTTGCCAGGGCGGAACGCATATTGGGAACGGATATGGATGTAAGGCTGGGGAACGGCTACGACGTGCATCGTTTTGGTGACGGGGATCACGTATTCCTGTGCGGTATCAAAGTTCCGCATAACCGATCGCTTCAGGGGCATTCTGATGCGGATGTCGGTATGCACGCAGTCACCGATGCGATTTACGGAGCATTGGCACAAGGGGATATCGGACAGCACTTTCCGCCCTCAGATCCCCAATGGAAAGGCGCGGCAAGCGAAATTTTCCTGCGCCATGCGGTCGAGTTGGCCGGGCAGATGGGATATCGTATCTCGAATGTCGACTGCACGCTGGTCTGCGAATACCCCAAGGTCGGGCCTCACGCCGCGGCCATGCGGGCAGAGATGGCGAAGATCATGGAATTGCGCCAGGATCAGATTTCGGTCAAGGCCACAACCTCCGAGCGTTTGGGCTTTACCGGGCGTGCTGAAGGAATTGCTTCTATTGCAACAGCTTGTTTGGTGAAATCATGACCGTTGCACAACTGATTGGCACTGTTTGTGGCGTCGGATATCTGCGACCCGCCCCCGGCACCTGGGGGTCTTTGGTAGCCCTGCCCTTGGTATGGGTTCTGCATACTCTGGGCGGCTTCCCCTTACTGGCGGTCGCGACAGTCGCGGTGTTTTTCGGCGGTCTGTGGGCCACGCGGGTGATGACCGCCGGGCAAGAAGACCATGACCCTTCCGAGATTGTGATTGACGAGGTCGCAGGTCAGTTCCTCGCACTTTGGGCGATATCCTATCCCAGTTGGGCGCACGGGATCGACATTACAGCGCTGTGGCCAGGTTGGGTAACTGGGTTTGTACTGTTCCGCCTGTTCGACATCCTGAAACCCGGCCCCGTGGGTTGGGCTGACCGGCGCGGCGATCCCATGGGCGTTATGCTGGACGATGTGATTGCCGGGGTATTCGCGGCCATAGGCATCATGTTGGCCGCCGGGTTCAGCCACGGAGTTCTGGGGTTGTGACCGTTTCCGACCTGCTAGAAAGCGCCAAAGCGAAAGGGGTGATGATCACCACCGCCGAAAGCTGCACTGGCGGGATGGTCGCTGCGGCTCTGACCGACATCCCCGGCAGCTCTGCGGTCGTTGAGCGCGGTTTTGTGACCTACACAAATACTGCCAAACAGCAAATGTTGGGTGTCCGCAAGGAATCATTGGATGCCTATGGCGCGGTTTCTGAACAGGTCGCGCGCGAAATGGCCGAGGGTGCCTTGCGGAATTCACAGGCGCAACTGGCAGTGTCGGTTACCGGCATTGCAGGCCCGGGCGGATCCGAGTTTAAACCCGAAGGCCGGGTATGTTTTGGTGTGGCCGGTGACGGCATACCACCCATGACAGAAACCGTCGAATTCGGCGCATTGGGCCGCGATCGGGTGCGTCGAGCCGCGCGGGATCACGCGCTGGCATTGCTGTCAAAGGCACTTTTCAGCACTGCCCAATAATCGGGCATGTTCGACAATTTGACGCCCAATTAATCAACTCTTCAAAAAAGGCCCCTGAAATAGGCTGCTTTTTTGGGCTCTGCCTCTTTTTTCCCCAGTCGCAATCCGCTTCAAGCCCCGCCACGCATTCTGTAAAGGAGAGTGGCTGATGAATGGAGCCGATACCGCCTGGATCATAGTAGCAACTGCACTGGTCCTGTTCATGACACTTCCGGGCCTGGCCCTCTTCTATGGCGGCCTTGTACGCGCCCGCAACGTGCTGAGCGTGTTCATGCACTGCTTTAGCATCGCCTGCTTGATGAGCATTCTCTGGCTGGTCGCAGGATATTCCATCGCCTTTGGCCCCGGTGAAAGCGGGATTTGGGGCGGGTTGGACAAGGCCTTTCTGAATGGTGTTGATGCCGACAGCCTGGCCGGCACCCTGCCCGAAATTCTGTTCTTTGCCTTCCAGATGACCTTTGCCATTATCACCCCCGCCCTGATCGTCGGTGCTTATGTCGAACGGGTCGGCTTTGGCTTTGTTCTGACCTTCTCTGCCCTGTGGATGCTGCTGTGTTATGCGCCCGTGGTCCATTGGATATGGGGCGGCGGAATGCTGAGCGATGGCGGCATTTTTGGCGAGATTGGTGTGCGAGATTTCGCCGGTGGCATCGTGGTGCATGAAACGGCAGGTCTGGCCGCTTTGATCATTGCCGTTGCACTCGGCCCGCGCCTTCACCGCACAACGCCCCCGCATAATCCAGGCTATGTCATGATCGGCGCTGCGATGCTGTGGGTCGGCTGGTTCGGCTTCAACGGCGGCTCGCAACTGGCTGCAGATGGCGGTGCCGCGATGGCGATGACCGTGACGCATCTTTCGGCGGCCACTGCATCCCTGACCTGGGCCTTGTGGGAGAAAATTCGCTTTGGCAAAGCCTCGATGGTGGGTCTTGTGACCGGAACCATCGCCGGTCTCGCCTCGATTACCCCAGCATCGGGTTTCGTCGGCCCGGTTCAGGCGCTGATCATCGGCGGAGTCGCAGGTATCCTGTGTCAGGAAGCGGTCTATGTAATGCGCAACATTTTGAAAATCGACGACACGCTGGACGTGTTTGCGGTGCATGGCGTTGGCGGCATCTTTGGCACGATCATGATCGCCTTGTTCGGTCTGGGTACCTGGACCGCGCAGCTTGGCGGGTTGGCAATCGTGGGCGTCTTTACCGCTGTGGTGACCTTTGTGCTGATCAAGCTGGTCTCAGCCGTCACGCCGCTGCGTGTGGATGCCGAGACTGAGACCAATGGCCTTGACTTGTCGGTGCATGGCGAACGTGCCTACGACATGTCAAGCTAATCACCAAGCCATTATGAAAGCTTACAGCGGGCCCCATTCGGGCCCGCTTTTCTTTTGCCTGCCCTCTCGACTCTGACGGCAGCAGCAGGCTATCAGCCCCGAAGGTTTTTCAGCTCAGAGGTCCCGCCATGATCCCCAGTTCCTTTCCCGACAGCACCGAAATCGCCCGTCTGACCGCGCGGATGCTACTGGAAATCAAGGCCGTTCACTTCAATTCGCGCGAGCCATTCACATTGGCCAGCGGACTGCCCAGCCCGACCTATATCGACTGCCGAAAGCTGATCTCGTACCCGCGCATCCGGTCTACTCTGATGGATTTCCTGACCGTTACAGTGATGCGGGATGCGGGCTTTGAAGCGTTCGACAATATCGCTGGCGGCGAAACTGCGGGCATTCCCTTTGCCGCGATGGTCGCTGAACGCATGGCCCTGCCGATGACATATGTGCGTAAAAAGCCCAAAGGCTATGGCCGCAACGCCCGGATCGAAGGCGCGATGAACGAGGGCGAGCGTGTGTTGCTGGTTGAGGATCTGACCACCGATGGCGGATCCAAACTGTCCTTCGTTGATGCGATCCGCGAAACCGGCGCGACCTGCGGGCATACGGCGGTGATCTTCTATTATGGCATCTTTCCGGAAACCGAGAAAACTCTGGGCGATCATGGGGTGAAACTGCATTCGCTGTGCACCTGGTGGGATGTTTTGGCCGAGGCCAAAGCACAGAAAGCCTTTGATACGGAAACACTTGACGGTGTCGAAGCCTTCCTGAACGACCCGCGCGGCTGGCAAGAGGCCAATAAACCCTCCTAAACCTGTTGTGGATGGATTGGGGATAAGCGTCAAAGAATCGGCTGAGCATATACGATATCTGGTGACTTTTCCCCGCTTTCCTACATAATAGGCCAAGCACACCATAGCGTCCAAACTGTCTGGAAAGTTATCCCTAGGCCTTACCCCCAGTTAGCCACAGGTATTTCCAGATAGCTTGCAATGGCGTTTCGCGTATAGAACCTCGGGACGGGCAGCGGGGACAAAATGAACGAGATAAGCAGCATCGAGCAGGCAGCGGCACAGATCCAAAACGCCGATACCATGCCGCATTCTATTGAGGCTGAACAACAGCTTCTGGGTGCGATCCTGACCAATAATGATCTGTATGACCGGGTCGCCTCGATCATCGGGGCCGAGCATTTCTATGATCCGGTCCATGCGCGTATTTACGAGGTCGCCGCGACCCGTATCGCCAAGAACGCGCTGGCTTCGCCCGTCACGCTGAAATCTTTCATGGCCGAGGATGAAGGCCTGAAGGAACTGGGCGGTCCGGCATATCTGGTCAAGCTGGCCGGGGCCTCGATCAGTGCCTTTGCGGTGCATGACTATGCCCAGATGATCTATGATCTTGCCATCCGGCGCGAGTTGATCCGGCTTGGCCGCGATATCTCGGACAAGGCGGCGCGGGTCGATGTGGCGAGCGAGCCCAAGGAACAGATTGTTGAGGCTGAACAGCAGTTGTATCAGCTGTCTGAACAAGGCCAGACCGAACAGGGGTTTCAATCCTTCCTCAAGGCGGTCACCGAGGCTGTCAACGTCACCAACGAGGCCTATCAGCGCGGTGGTGGAATGGCCGGGATTTCCACCGGTCTGACCGATTTGGACAAGCAGTTGGGTGGCTTGCACCCGTCCGACCTGATCATTCTGGCCGGGCGTCCGTCGATGGGGAAAACCTCATTGGCGACAAACGTGGCGTTCAACGTGGCCAAAGCGTACAAGCGCGGGCTGAAACCCGACGGCACCGAAGGCGCGATTGACGGCGGCGTTGTCGGGTTCTTCTCATTGGAAATGAGCGCCGAGCAGTTGGCGGGTCGGGTTCTGGCCGAAGCCTCGGAAATCTCGAGCCACAAGATCCGCCAGGGTGACATGACCGAGGGTGAGTTTCGCCGCTTTGTTGATGCAGCCAAGGAGTTGGAAGCCTGCCCGCTGTTCATTGACGACACCCCGGCACTACCGATTTCACAGCTCGCCGCGCGTGCACGGCGGTTGAAGCGGACCCATGGATTGGACCTGCTGGTGATCGACTATCTGCAGCTGTGCCGCGGCATGGCCGAAAACCGCGTCAACGAAATCGCTGAGATTTCGATGGGTATGAAAGCCATTGCCAAGGAACTGAACATCCCGGTCATCGCATTGTCTCAGCTATCCCGGCAGGTTGAAAACCGAGACGACAAGCGCCCTCAACTGTCCGACCTGCGGGAATCAGGCTCGATCGAACAGGATGCCGACGTGGTGATGTTCGTGTTCCGCGAGGAATACTACAAAGAACGGGAAAAGCCCGGCGATCATGAGTTGGAGAAGATGGAAGAGTGGAAGCAGGCCATGGAACGCCTGCACGCCAAGGCCGAAGTTATCGTTGGCAAACAGCGCCACGGCCCCATCGGTACGGTCGAGCTGTCCTTCGAAGCACAGTTCACCCGCTTCGGGAACCTCGTCAAACCCTGGCAGCAGGACGGTCAGATCGAAGGCTACTGACCGTCACCAAAGGTCGGGTCGGTCAAACGCGCTGACACAGCGTGACGGCCCCACTATCGGATCAGCCTGTGAACCAGACAGAGATTGCCCTAGCCATCCGATCGGCTGGCTAAGCGGCATTGGCGGCTGCGCGAATGCCTCAGAAATGGGCAGGAAACCGGTTTTGCCGTAATATGACGGATCTCCGTAGGTTATTGCAAAATCGACGCCTTGGGCCCGCAGTTGGTCCAGACCAAAGGTGATCAGCTTCTGCCCGATCCCACCCTGTTGCCGATCCGTCCGCACGGCCACGGGCGACATCAGAAACACCCGCCGCGGATCCTGATCAAAGGTCAGGCGCGAGAATATGATACATCCCAGAAGATCGCCCCCATCAGTCGCAACACATCCCTGCAGATCCTGATCGGGCTCGGTTTTCAGCAATTCCCTGATCAAAGATTGAATGGCCCGTCCTTCCTCGGCCCCCTCTGAAGCAGAGAACACATCATAAAAGAAATCAGGCAACCTACTGCTCTGGTTTTTGTACCCAAACGAGAGTTCAATCATGTTTTCATCCCAACAGGCCCCCTTGGGTATTAGTGAACGATCACCTTGACCCGATCATGGTTGACCACGATGTGCGCACAATAGTGATTTGGTGCCCTCAGATGATCAATACGCAGATTTACGCTGTTTCAACCCGCTTCCCGGCCTCAAGGTGCCGTTATGCGCAACGTACAGGTCAATTATCGCTGCGACCCCCCTTGACCTGACGCGATCCAATGTCATGAACAGACGCATGAGTACTGCACGCTTAACGATCAATCTTTATACACTGGCCAGCAACTGGCAGGCGCTTGATGCAAAGACGTCCTGTGAAACGGGTGCTGTGGTCAAGGCCGACGCCTATGGCCTGGGCGCTGGTCCTGTCTCTGCCGCACTTGCTGAAGAAGGTGTCAGAAATTTCTTTGTCGCGGCTGCCGAAGAAGGTGCCGCCGTGCGCGAGGCTGTCGGACCCGACGCAACGATAAGTGTTTTTTCCGGGCATATGGAAGGCGACAGCGACCAACTGCTCCAACACAATTTGACGCCATTGCTGAATTCGCCCGAACAGTTCCGCCGCCATCGTCAGGCCTTGCCTGAACACGCCTTTGGAATCCAGTTGGATACCGGCATGAATCGCTTGGGGATTGAGCCTGCGGACTGGGCCGCGTTGCGCACAGAGATCGAGCCGCTTAATCCGTCGCTGGTGATGTCGCATCTCGCCTGTGCGGATGAACCTGACAACCCGATGAATCGCCACCAACTGCGGGTGTTCCACGAATTGACTGATGGAAGTGCGGCCCCCAGATCGCTTGCGGCCACCGGCGGTATCCTTCTGGGCAGCGATTATCACTTCGACCTTTGCCGTCCCGGTATCGGGATGTATGGCGGACAACCCTTTGCCGATGCGAAACCCGTCGTCACCGTCGACCTTCCGGTCATTCAGGTGCGCGAGGTCGAGCCCGGCGAAAGCGTGGGATACGGCAATAGCTGGGTCGCGCGGCGCAAATCCCGTATCGCCACGGTTGCGGCCGGGTATGCAGACGGGCTTCACCGCGCTATCGGAGGCGGCATTGATGCCTTTGTGGCGGACAGGCCCTGCCCTGTCGTTGGCCGGATCTCAATGGATCTGATCACCATCGACGTAACGGATCTGCCCGAGGATCCGGAACGCCTGCGTATTCTCAACGGTCACCAGACAGTAGATGATCTGGCCGAGGCCGCCGGCACCATCGGGTATGAAATTCTGACATCTCTAGGCGCGCGCTACTCTCGGGGCTATATCGAATGAACCCTCTTTCAATGCTGGGCGGGTTGGGACGTACAGCCCTGTCTTTGCTTGCAAATTTCGGCAAGGTCGCTCTGTTCTTTGTAGACGCGATTTCACATATTTTCCGCCCCCCCTATTATCCGCGCGAATTTGCGGTCGCTCTGATGAATATCGGTTGGATGTCCCTGCCGGTGGTTGGCCTGACGGCGATATTTACCGGCGGTGCATTGGCGCTTCAGATCTATGCAGGTGGTGCGCGTTTCAATGCCGAAGCTGTGGTGCCACAAATCGTAGCGATCGGCATGGTGCGCGAGCTTGGGCCTGTTCTGGGTGGTCTGATGATTGCAGCGCGGGTCACATCGTCCATCGCCGCCGAAATCGCGACCATGAAAGTGACCGAGCAGATCGACGCGCTGGTAACTTTGTCCACGCATCCGATGAAGTACCTCACCGCGCCGCGGGTGCTGGCCGCCGTTATTACCGTGCCGATTCTTGTTGCTGTTGGCGATGTGATCGGCATTGCGGGCGGATATATCGTGGCGACCCAAAGCCTGGGCTTCAACGCCGCGGCCTACCTGCAAAACACCATGAATTTCCTCGAATTTCATGACATCGTCTCTTCGCTTACCAAGGGCGCGGCCTTTGGCCTGATCACGGCGACCATGGGCTGTTACTACGGCATGAACTCGGGCCGGGGCGCGCAGGGCGTAGGCGCTGCGACCAAATCTTCGGTCGAGGCTGCCGCAATCATGATTCTGGCTGCAAACTTCGTTCTGACAGGGGTGTTCTTCTCGATATGATCCGGATGGAGAGTGTACATAAAGCCTTTGGGTCTAATCAGGTCCTGAAAGGCGTCAATATCGAGATCCCCAAGGGCACCTCGATGGTCATTATCGGCGGGTCGGGCACCGGCAAATCTGTGGCGCTGAAATGCGTTCTTGGCCTGATCAAACCTGACAGCGGCACGATCTATGTGGACGGCAAAGATGCCACCAAAGGCGACCGCGATGCCTTTTTGGCCCGGTTTGGAATGCTGTTTCAGGGCGGAGCGCTGTTCGACTCGCTGCCCGTCTGGCAAAACGTCGCCTTCCGCCTGCTGCGCGGTTCGCTCAAACGCCCCGTGGACGAGGCGCGCGAGATCGCCATCGAGAAACTGCGCCGCGTGGGTCTGAAGGCGGATGTGGCCGATCGTTTCCCGGCCGAACTGTCGGGCGGTATGCAAAAACGCGTGGGCCTGGCCCGCGCCATCGCCGCCGAGCCCGAGATCATTTTCTTCGATGAGCCCACCACCGGCCTTGATCCCATCATGTCCGGTGTCATCAACGACCTGATCCGCGAGATCGTGACCGAAATGGGCGCCACCGCGATGACCATCACCCACGACATGAGCTCGGTCCGCGCGATTGCCGATAACGTCGCCATGCTGCACGGAGGTGTGATCCAATGGACCGGCCCCGTCGGGCAGATGGACGCCTCAGGTGATCCCTATGTGGAACAGTTCATCAGCGGGAGCGCAGAGGGGCCGATTGAGGCGGTGCGGTGATCGCGCAAGGGACGCATCAAGGAATGTAATCAGTTTCCACGGAAACTTGCTTTATCGATTTAGTTTCTCATGCTTCATTCTTTGGAGAACCTCTCGCAATACAAAAACTGAACAACCAGAATATTCGGAGGAACAAGAACTTGAAAACGTTTCTATTACTGGCAAAAGAGTTTGTGACCTACTATTCGGTTCCACTTCGTTTGATCGCCAGTATCTCGCCGGTTATAGTTTGGAAGTTTCTTTATCCCGACTGGTACTATGATTCTGCTTATTCTAGGCAAGCCGATTTTGCCCTAATAGTCGTCCTTCCACTTACTGTTTTTTATGTGTTTTGGGAGTTTTTTCAGCTAAAACGAGGGAATTCGAAGAAGAAAGCTCAACCAAAAAACACTTAAGCCCTAAAATTATGTTCCCGCTTGAACTTCGATGGAGCAAATGACCCTCCGCCTCGTCACCCTCTCCCTGCTGATCCTCTACCCCATCGCGTGGTTCGCCCCGCTGATGCGTGCGGGGTTCCTGCCCATCTTTGGCCTTTCTGAAATCAGCGTCATCACCGGGCTCCAGTCCCTTTGGAAGTCCGACATCTTCCTTGCGCTGATCGTCACCGTCTTCGCCCTTTTTGCCCCCTATCTGAAAACCATCGGAACCGCCCTGATCCAATGGGACCTGCTGGATGCGCGCGTTCAACCTGCGCTGAATATTCTCGGTAAGCTGGCAATGGCAGACATCTTCCTGATCGCGCTCTATATCACGCTGGCCAAAGGCATCTCTTACGCGACCATCGAAACCGCATGGGGGCTTTACCTGTTTACGGCCTGTATTCTGGCCTCAATCGGCTTGGGTATTATTACCGAGATGACATCCAGATCACGAAATCATCAGACCTAATTGATTGAAAACGCTTATCTGAGTATCATCTTAATATTTCGAGCAGCCAGTTTCTTGTAGTAATCGGTCCGTAGCGGATCAAAAATTGTGTTCAACCTTTGTCCGCTTCGGACCGATATGTATCGGTTTGAGAAGGAGATCGTCGAACATGACCGCACTCCACACGTTAACATTACAGTTTCAAAACGCATTTTTACGACTGACATTTTTTCTGATTTGTTCGGCGGCTTTTCTGGCCGTCGCAACCACTATGCTATCCGCCCTGGGCGTGCTGCCATGGCTTTCCATGCAAGCCGGACTGGCAGGCGGTACCATCATCGACGCCGGGATCTATGTTCAGATTGGCCTGACCGCTCTGATCCTGATGCTGGCCTTCTACCTTCCTGCGAATGCCCGGATGATGGCGCTGGAAAACGCGCACCGTAAATTTGCGCTGAACATGCACGACATCGCCCATGCCTATCAGCTGGCCCATGCGCAGGACCGCAGCGGGGCATTTATCCTGTCGTCCGAATTTGATGCGGTCAAAGAGCGGATGGCCTTCCTGCGCCAACATCCCAACCTGCAATCGCTCGAACCTGAGATTCTGGAGTTGGCCGCGCAAATGAGCCAGATAAGCCAAGAACTGGCCGAAACTTACGGGGATACCCGCATCGCCCGTGCCCGCACATTCCTGCAGCAACGCCAGGAAGAGATCGAACTGTTTCAGCAACGGCTGGAAGAGGCGCAAACCATTCAGCACGAGCTGCGCCAGTGGACCCATGATGTTGAAATCGAGGAATCCATCGCTCGTTCTCAGCTAACCCGCCTGCGCGACGAACTTTTCGAACTGTTGCCGGAACTGTCAGCGCAACTGCAGCAGCCCAAGGACGGTGCATCGAAGCCGTCGAGCGTCATAGCTATGTCGCCACCTCGCGCCGCCGAATAGGCGCGACAGCGCCCGCCATGGACGATGGCCCAAACGGGCCTGAGGATATGGCGCGCTACCGGTGGAGATGAAGGCCCACGAGGGCTTGAAGAACCGCCATTCCTCGGGCACCAAGGGCGCCATGGCAAAGACAACTTTTTCATGCTCGGCCTGCGGTGCCACTCATTCACGGTGGTCCGGGCGCTGTGACGGTTGCGGTGAATGGAATTCCATCACGCAAGACGTACCCCTTTCGGCTGGCCCAGCCAAAAAATCCCTCGGTGGTAAGCGCGGCCAGTCTATCACACTCACGGACCTGTCGACCGAGGAAACGCCCCCTCCCCGCACGCTCTGCGGGGTCGAGGAGTTGGATCGCGTGTTGGGAGGCGGACTCGTCCCCGCCTCGGCCTTGCTGGTAGGTGGGGATCCGGGCATCGGCAAATCCACCCTTTTGCTGCAGGCCGCGGCCCGGTTCTCGCGTGCAGGTGTGAAAACCATTTACGTCTCGGGCGAGGAAGCCAGCGCGCAGGTTAGGATGCGCGCGCGCCGGTTAGGGCTTGAAGATGCGCCCGTGCAACTGGCCGCCGAAACCAACCTGCGTAACATCCTCACCACGCTGGAAGCCGAGAAACCCGGTCTCGCAATCATCGACTCAATTCAAACCATGTGGGCCGACAACGTCGACAGCGCACCGGGTTCAGTGTCACAAGTCCGCGCCGCAGCACATGAATTGACCACGTTTGCGAAACGACACGGAGTTTCAATCATCATGGTTGGCCATGTCACCAAAGATGGTCAGATCGCTGGCCCCCGCGTGGTTGAACACATGGTTGATACCGTTCTTTATTTCGAAGGCGAACGCGGGCATCAGTTCCGCATTCTGCGCGCGGTCAAGAACCGGTTTGGTCCAGCCGATGAGATTGGAGTGTTCGAGATGACAGGCAAGGGTCTGGCACAAGTCACAAACCCGTCGGCCCTGTTTCTATCTGAACGCGGCAAGCCCAGCCCCGGATCGGCCGTATTTGCTGGTATCGAAGGGACACGGCCGGTTCTGGTCGAGCTTCAGGCGCTGGTTGCCCCATCCCCCCACTCTCAGCCTCGCCGAACCGTCGTCGGCTGGGACAGCGGACGGCTGGCAATGATCCTTGCCGTGCTCGAAGCCCGTTGTGGCATCCCCTTTGCCGGGCTTGATGTCTATCTCAACGTCGCAGGCGGGCTTAAAATCACCGAGCCAGCCGCGGACCTTGCCGTTGCTGCCGCGCTACTCAGCGCGCGCGAGGACACAGCCCTGCCAACGGACACCGTCGTTTTCGGAGAAATCTCGTTGTCCGGGGCACTTAGACCAGCCCCTCAGACAGAAAACAGGTTGAAAGAAGCCCAAAAACTTGGTTTCACATCCGCCATAGCTCCGGCAGGCGGGAAAACCGGTACTGTGGCAGGTCTGACACTCACCCGGCCCTCTGATTTGGTAGGGTTTGTTGGCGAAACCTTCGGAGCAGGTTAAGGTAACGCCTTGAGGGGCAGAAAAAATTACGGGCGAGGGCCATGGAAGGTTTTACAATAATTGACGGGGTAGTTGCCCTGATCATCGTTATATCGGGTCTGCTGGCCTATTCCCGTGGCCTGTTGCGGGAAATTCTCGCGATCGCGGGATGGGTTGCGGCGGCAGTTTTGGCATTCATTTTCGCACCACAGGCCGTTCCACTGGTCAAAGAAATCCCCGTTGTCGGAGATTTCCTGCGCGACAGTTGTGAATTGTCGGTAATCACCGGGTTCGCTGGCGTGTTTGCCATTGCCCTGATCGTGGTTAGTATATTTACCCCACTGTTCTCATCTCTTGTGCAACGGTCTGCACTGGGCGGCTTGGATCAGGCACTTGGGTTTTTCTTTGGAATCGCGCGCGGCATCCTTTTGGTGGCGATTGCCTTCTTCGTCTATGACACAGTCATGACGGGCCAATCCTACACAATCGTCGACGAAAGCCGGTCAGCCAAAGTGTTCGAACAATTCAGCGACAAAATCGAAGAGCAAAACCCCGAAGCCGCGCTGGGGTGGGTAACATCCCAATATGAAGAACTGGTAGCCAGCTGTGGTGAAAGCGCCGATCCATCCGACGCACCTGCCGCCCCTGAAACACCTGCAGCGGAATAAAGCAAAAGCCCGGTCAAAGCCGGGCTTTTTCAATTCGACTTAGACAAACCCTTCTCCGGCGCAAACGGTGCATCTGATGTTTTTCAGCCCAAAGCACCCCTCGCAACGGGACATGACGGGCTTGCCAAAAATGTCCCGACTTTTGATCACTTCACCTGCGCCTCCGCAAATCTGACAGGGTGCGCGCCCCATTCCACGGCATCGGTGGCACCGGCGTTTTACCGGTTCTTGCTTTTTCTGACCTTGATTGTTTTGCCACATGTCTGAAATCCGCTTGGCTTGAAGAAACTATTGTTTCGGATTGTTTCCTCTATGACAGCACAAGCTGCGAAACCTGTCACCTTTTGTTCGGCCATTGTGGCAAATTCCACCTGCGTCAAATCGCAAATGTGATCCTTTGATGACACAGCCACCGTAAGGCTTTATGTGAAGTCCGAACTGACATGGAATCGGAGCTGCCGATCTTGCTGTATCTGTTTTCTTTCGCGCCTGCCGCTTACGACCAGGGCGCGTCTGCATCCCAAGATCTATGGGAAGTATCAGGCAAAGACACCGCCATGCTGATGTTCCGAACACCGCCACAACTTAAATCGTCATAGTAATTTGGAGCCCGTACATGTGTGGGATTTTGGGGATCGCAAGCAGAACACATGATGTGTTTGCGGAAATCTATGACGGGCTTCTGATGCTACAGCACCGGGGTCAGGATGCATCGGGTATCGTCACGTATACCGGAGAGTTCTTCCGCGAAAAGAAGGCCAACGGGCTGGTCAAGGACGTGTTTAACGCTCAGGACGCCGATACCCTGCTTGGAAAGGTCGGCATTGGCCATGTGCGCTATCCGACTGCCGGGTCGCTCAGCGCGGCCGAGGCGCAGCCGTTCTTCGTGAATGCCCCGTATGGCATCTACCTGGTTCATAACGGCAATATCACCAACACTGCCGCACAGCGTGAGAAGGTCACCGGAAAATACAGCCGCCACCTGCGCACAACGTCAGATTCGGAAATTCTGCTGAACGTTCTGGCGGACAAGGTTGCTGACGCAATCAAGGTCAATGGCAACGCCGAGCCCATTCGGAATATCTTTGCCGGTGTGAAGATGACGATGGAACGGGTACAGGGCGCCTATTCGGTAATCTGCCTGATTGCAGGTGTCGGAATGCTGGCCTTCCGCGACCCGCACGGAATTCGCCCGCTCTCGGTGGCCATCCGCGAAACCGAAAGCGGTGGCGACGACTTTGCGTTTGCCTCGGAAGATGTGGCCTTTGGCATCAACGGCTTCAACAAGATGCGCGACCTGCGCCCTGGCGAAGCGATTCTGATCGACCTGGACGGCAACATGCACGAATTCCAGGCGGTCGAAGGCAAGCTGACACCCTGTATCTTTGAATATGTCTATCTGGCGCGTCCGGATTCTCTGTTGGACGGCGTCTCTGTCTATAAAACGCAGATGCGTATGGGGCAGACGCTGGCCAAACAGATCCAGGAATCAGGGCTTGAGATTGATCGGATCATCCCGGTCCCAGACAGCGCCCGCCCGGTCGCGCTTGAGGCGGCCAAGATCACCGGCATTCCCTATCGCGAAGGTCTGGTAAAGAACCGCTATGTCGGACGAACGTTCATCATGCCCGGTCAGGCCGAACGTCAGAAATCCGTGCGCCGCAAACTGAATGCGGTTCCGCTGGAGTTTGACGGCCACAATGTTCTGTTGATCGATGATTCCATCGTCCGCGGGAACACGATCAAGAAGATTGTGCAAATGTGCCGCGAGGCTGGAGCCAAGAAGGTCTACATTGCCAGCGCCTCACCGCCGGTGAAATACCCCAATGTCTATGGCATCGACATGCCCACCAAACATGAGCTGATTGCCCATGGCAAAGAGGTCGAGGAAATCCGGCAAGAGCTCGGTGCAGACGCCCTGATCTATCAGCATCTGGACGATCTGATCTGGGCCGCCAAGGAAGGAAATCCAGAAATCGAAGCGTTCGACTGTTCGTGTTTTGACGGAAAATACATCACCGGAAGCGTCAGCAAAGACTATCTGGATACGCTCGAAAGCAGCTCACGCGTTAGTAAGAAACGTGAAGACATGCAGGTGCCCGGCGGATCCTGGAATGCGGCGAAGCTGGCTTCGGGATAAGTTTCCGGCGAATCGGTAGCTCTCTGCCCGGTCCAAGCCGGGCGGTTTCCGACCTGCATCGGTGTAAATTCGCTTAGTTTCCGCGCACAACTTTTTGGCGAAGGAAATGCAATCGCAATGGGTTCACCGATTGCCTTTTGAAAGTGACGGAACGGACAATTCACCAGACCTTTTGTTCCCTTGTTGCGTTTGATAGCCCGCCTCCAACCACTCATCAAAAGGGGTTGGGGCCGCGTGCCGCAACCGCACTCTATGTCAAACAAAACCGTCACAAGCGCGGCCACGCAACAGGGCGCGCTTAGCAAAAACTCTGTCACCCTGCTTGGGGTGTTTGGGCCAAAAGCCGATATGCGCGCGCTGATGCGGATGTCTTCTGGCCGGGTCAAAGAGGTCAAGCTGGGCAGCCGTGTGTCTTCAGGTACTATTGTGGCCATTGATGCCGAGGGCATCATGCTGCGACAAAGCGGTCAGACGACGCGCATAGCGATCCCAGGCAGCTAATCCTGTCTTGACGCGCTGCACGCTTGGGTTCAAACCGCAGTCATGACCGATCAGACTAAAATCGCCCTCATCACCGGGGCCTCACGCGGGCTGGGCGCTGCCCTGGCCGAGGCGCTGGCACCAGAGTACCACATCGTCGCTGTCGCCCGTACCACCGGCGGGTTGGAAGAACTGGACGACCGCATCAAAGCAAAGGGCGGTTCAGCCACCCTGGCTCCGATGGATATTGCCGACCCGAATGCGATGGCCACTCTGTGTCGTGGCATCCATGATCGCTGGGGCAAGGTGGACCTGTGGCTGCATACTGCGGTTCACACTTCGGCCCTGACGCCGACCCATTTCATTGACCCCAAGGAATGGACCAAAGCCATTAACACCAACGCAACCGCCACGTCGGTCCTGATCCCCTATGTTGCGCCTTTGCTGGGTGAGGCCGGCCATGCGGTGTTTTTCGATGATCCGAAGGCGGGTGAGAAATTCTATGGCATCTACGGTGCCACCAAGGCGGCGCAGATGGCTCTGGCCCGTAGCTGGGCGCTGGAAACTGAGCGCACCGGGCCGCGTGTGAGCATCGTGGAACCGGCTGCCATGCCAACTGCCGTGCGTGCCCGGTTTCATCCCGGTGAGGATCGGGAGGCATTGACCAGCACCGCAGATGAAGCGGCGCGCATTCTGGCTCTGTTATAGGAATGGCCCATTGGGCCATGCCTCCGGCGGAGGTATTTTTAGCCAGATGAAGCCGGCGGATTACGCGATGTGAACACCGTTTCTTCCGGCCAGATCGACGAAGAATTGCCATGCCACACGGCCCGAGCGCGCACCACGTGTGGCCTGCCATTCGATCGCTTCGGCGCGCAGGGTGTTTGCGTCGACCGAGACGCCGTAAGAAGCACAATAGCGGTCGATCATGGCAAGGTATTCGTCCTGATCGCAAGGATGGAAACCCAGCCATAGCCCGAACCGGTCCGACAGTGAGACCTTCTCTTCTACGGCCTCAGACGGGTTGATGGCGCTGGAACGTTCATTTTCGATCATATCCCGCGGCATCAGGTGGCGGCGGTTTGAGGTGGCGTAGAACACCACATTTTCCGGGCGACCTTCGATGCCACCGTCCAGCACTGCCTTGAGCGATTTGTAGTGCTGATCATCGTGGCTGAAGGACAGGTCATCACAATACAGGATGAACCGATGCGGCGCGGCGCGTAGATGGTTCAGCAGACGCGCGACCGAGCCCATATCCTCGCGCTGCAGCTCAACCAGTTTCAGATCGGGATGTTCGTTCTGCAGGGTGCCGTGGACCGCTTTGACAAGGCTGGATTTGCCCATACCGCGCGCACCCCAGAGCAGTGCATTGTTGGCCTTAAATCCAGCGGCAAAGCGGCGTGTATTGTCCAAAAGTGTATCGCGAGACCGGTTGATACCCACCAAGAGATCCAAATCGACCCGATTGACCTGCTTAACCGGTTCCAGGCGGTCGGGTTCGACATGCCAGACAAAAGCTGGAGCTGCGGCAAAATCGGGCGCGGCCAAAGGCGCCGGGGCCATGCGATCCAGCGCGTCGGCAATACGGTTCAGAGCTTGTGTATCCATTGGGGCCTCCGGTCGTGCTTGGAGGGTCTCAAACCATGTTCCGCCCGGCGCGACAAGAGTGGCGCATGAAAAAGGCGCGCCGGGATGGGCGCGCCTGTTCATTGCATGATCGACGTTTATTTGCCGTCTTCTTCGTGGATGATATCGGCATCCGCCTCTTCTTCGTCGTCATAGTAGCCTTCTGCGCGCAGCTCGGCCTCGCGCTTTCTCTCAACTCGGGCGACAAGGAAAATCGACACCTCATAGAGGCCATAGACCACGACAAACAGGATGATCTGAGTGATCACATCCGGCGGCGTCACAAGGGCGGCCAGCACTAGAATGCCCACCATGGCGTATTTGCGGACACTGCCCAAACCTTCGGCGCTGACCAGACCGGCCTTACCCATCAAGGTCAGCAGAACCGGCAGCTGGAAACACAGGCCAAAGGCAAGGATGAATTTCAGCGTGATATCCAGCGATTCATTCACCTTGCCGAAGAACGTGATCTTCACGCCCTCGGTGGTTTCGGGCACAACCACGATCTCTTCTGGAACATCTCCGGTTGTCGCCGACAACAGATTGGCGAAAATCGAACTGACATCCGCAAAACCCAGGAAGAACTGCATGGCCAGCGGCGTCACTACGAACTGCGCAAAAGATGCCCCCAGCAGGAACATGAACGGCGAGGCGACCAGGAATGGCAGGAAAGCGCCCTTCTCAGACCTGTACAAACCGGGCGCCACAAAGCGCCAGAGTTGATAGGAGATCACCGGGAAGGCCAGCGCAAAACCAAACACCATCGATATCCGGAACAGCGTAAACAGATATTCCTGTGGCGAGGTATATTGCAAAGTCGGAGACGGATCGCCCAGATCGCGCAGCGTTGCCTCGATTGGTTGGACCAGGAATTGCAGGATAGGTTCCGCGACCGTAAAGGCCAGGACAATGCCAATTACAAAGGCAATGACCGCGCGGATCAACCGCGTGCGCAGTTCCGCCAGATGCTCGATCAATGGGGCCGAGCTGTCTTCGATCTCGTCTGTGTCGGTCATGATTTGCCTTCGGTTTTCAGCGCGGCTTCGGCCTCTTCAGCCTTGGCCATCGCTTCGGCGGCTTCTTTCGCCTTACGCTCAGCCGCAGCACGTGCGGTCGAGGCCTGAATCTTCTTGGCCTGCTCGGCCCGTTCGGCGGCCAGCTTACCGGTCTCGCTATCGGGGTCGAACTTGGTGGGGTCGATACTTTTGGCCAGGTCCTGCGCGGCTTCTTTCACACCATCCATGGCGCTGCCTACAGGGTTAGTGGCCGCGTTAAGACCTTTTTTGATGTCATTTACACCGGCCTGATCCGCCGCCTCGTTCATGGCACTGCTGAATTCGCGCGCCATGCCACGGGCCTTGCCGACAAAACGACCGACATTACGGAACAAAACCGGCAGATCCTTTGGCCCCACAACGATCAGGGCAACGACGCCGATGACCAGAAGCTCGGTCCAGCCCAGATCAAACATACCAGATCAGACCTTGTCTTTGTCGGTCTCGGGCGTGACGTCCTTGGCCAGCTCGGATGCGTCCTGATCCAGTTCCTCTGCGCCTTCTTTGACGCCCTTCTTGAATGACGTAATGCCTTTGCCCACTTCGCCCATCAACGAGCTGATTTTGCCACGGCCGAATAGCACCAGAACCACAACTGCGATCAGCAGAATGCCGGGAAGGCCAATATTGTTGAGCATCTCTCTTCTCCTATAACGTCGGCGCCGTACGCCGGAAATGTGATCTGGGTCCGTGTCTACGCCCGCTGGCCCGCCTGCAAAAGTGAGTTGGTTCAAATCTGCGTTCAAATTTGATCCGATCCGATGTTTTTTACGGCCTCGGATTGATCAACTGACAGGTTTGTGTCAGTTGATAGGGGCTAGGTAGGCGGTATCGAAACCTGGTCAACGGAGATTCACATGACCCATGTTGCAGAAATCGTCACCTTCACCCTCGCCAACGGGACAACCCCGGAAGAGTTCGTAAAACTCAGCCAAGCGTCCGAAGCCTTTGTACGCGCAGCTCCGGGGTTTGCCCATCGTCAACTCAGTCAAGGCGAAGACGGGCGCTGGACTGACTACGTGATCTGGACCGATATGAAGGCCGCACAGGACGCAGCTGCGCAGTTCCCGCAGCAGGGTTTTGCGCCCGCACTGATCGCAGCGATCAACCCCGAAGGCATGCAGATGCGCCACGAGAACGTGCTATGGAACATGACCGCCTGATCGCGGTCAGAACGGCGTGTCATGCGCCGCACTGACCGTCTGTTCGACATCATCCAGATCCTGCGCGACGGCAAACTGCACCGTGCGCAGGACATTGCGGATCGGCTCGAGGTGTCGGTCCGCACGATCTATCGCGACATGGATACGTTGGCCGCCTCGGGCGTTCCGGTCGAAGGTGAGCGCGGCGTGGGTTATATGGTGCGTGAGCAGATCACCCTGCCCCCGCTGAATTTGACCCCGGCCGAACTGGAAGCGCTGAACCTTGGCATGGCAATCGTGGCCGAGGCCGCCGACCCCGACTTGAAAACCGCCGCCGAGTCTTTGGCTGAAAAGATCGACGCCGTGCTGCCGACCCAGGTGATTTCCGAGGCTGACAGCTGGAAATTTGCGGTCTACCCCTTTGCCGATGCCGCACGCGGGCTGGCGCATATGGCCCCGATCCGCGCCGCCATCAAATCACGACAAAAATTACGTCTGAGTTACCGCAGGATCGACGGCGTGTTGACCGAGCGCACCATTCGGCCATTGCATATGGAGTATTGGGGACGAGTCTGGACGCTGACATCCTGGTGTGAACTCCGCAATGGTTTCCGGGTCTTCCGAATTGACCTGATCGAAACCGTCCTGCCTCTGCCCGAGATTTTTGCAGACGAGCCGGGAAAACGTCTGAGCGATTACGACCCATACGCTTAACCCTGCCGTCATCGGGTTGGGATTATCCCTGCCAGCGGCATGGCCCTGACGGGGCCATTCTTATCATTTCAGATAGGGCTCTGGATCTACAGATTCGAAGCCTTTGCGCACTTCGAAATGGACATAGGCGTTGTCCCCGCTCCGTAGCGAGGCAATCTTCTGCCCTCGTCGCACGCGATCCCCTTTCTTGACCGTGATATCTGCCACATTGGCATAGACGGTCAGCAGATCACTGTTGTGTTTAACAACGATGATCGGAACCTGATCTGCATCAGCAGTGATCGCCGCAACAGTTCCCGCCTCTGCCGCCATTACAGGCGTTCCTGCGGCCGCTGCAATGTCGATCCCCTCGTTCTTTCCCTTTTGATAGGTGCGGATAATCGTACCGTTAACAGGAAGCCCAAGCGCCGAATTACTTTGGTTTGTTGGTGCCTCGGCGGTCACATCAGGCGCCGGAGTGGCCGGGGAAATGGTTTCGTCGGGCAAGGGCTGCGTAGCACTGGGCGGCGTCGGTGTCGGAGACCCCTGGCCGGGCTGTGTCACATTCGTTGCAGGCACAGCAGCTTTGCGCGGTGCGGATTGGCTTTTCACCGGGATCAGAAGGAACTGGCCTTCGCGGACGGTAAAATCGGAATCCAATCCATTCCAGTCTGACAGCGCCTCAACGGGAACGTCATAGAGGCGTGAAATTGTAAATGCCGTTTCACCACGTTTCACCTTGTGGCGGATCGGTTCGGGACCGGTTGGTGCCGGTGCCGCCGCAGGTTTTGCGGGTTCAAGCGTTGATGTACGGACCGAGCCATTTGCGGGGACTTCGTCGATTGCCGTACCAGCTATCGTCGCAATATCGACAGAGCTTGCGGAACCGACCGTCTGGGGCAGTGCCACAACTTCGCCCTCGCGCAAGGAATCGGTAGGCATTAGACCATTGAAACGCGCCAGCTCTCCTTCAGGCAAACCAACCCTTGCGGCCAAGTCTCTGACAGTGTCGCCACGGCGAGCAATCGCCACTTGATAGGTCGGATATGTGATGACACCCCTCGCGTCCGGTGCGGGCCGGTTGGTCGTCGCCGACTGTGCTGCTTCGGCGGTGGAAAAACCGCCTACCTGTCCGCGAAGATCATAGTCCAGCGGCCCTTCGCACCCAGCCAGGATTGCAAGGCTAGCCACTCCTAACGCACAGCGGCGCATTGCTGATTTGGAAACTGCTCTCATTTTATTGTCCTCGACACCTGCCCCTGTTCATCGGGGTTCCGGCGCATTTTGCAGAATATTCCTTTAAGCTCCATCCTTCCCAAGCCCTTCTAACAAGGGCACAAAACGGACAGGCAACAATTCGTCATAGTCCAAACCGGATTCGGTGCGTCGGACCCTGATCAACGTCTGGACCGTATCCGATTGCCCCACCGGCAAGACCATGATACCGCCGATTTTGAGCTGCGCCAAGAGCGGCCCGGGAGGGTCCTCGGCAGCTGCAGTCACGATGATACGATCAAACGGGGCTTGCTCGGGCAAACCAAACGAACCATCCGACAACATTGCCGTCACATTTGTCAGCCCCAAATCACGGAACAACTGGCCGGTTTCGCGCACAAGTCGCTTATGACGCTCGACCGTGTATACCCGGCGTGCCAGTTTCGACAGGATCGCGGCCTGATAGCCCGATCCCGTCCCGATCTCGAGCACGGTATCACGCGGACGTACTTCCAGCGCCTGCGTCATCAGCCCAACGACAGACGGTTGGCTGATCGTCTGGCCGCACGCAATCGGCAGCGGCGTATCCTCATAGGCGCGTTCTGCAAACAGGCCTTTGACAAATCTGCCGCGATCTATCTGCTCCATGGCTGCCAGCACGCGTGCATCCGTCACCCCGCGCGAGCGCAGGGCAAACAGGAACTGCATGGTTGTTTCAGGGTCCAGTCCGCTCATTCGATCGACTTTAACGCTTCCAGCGCGTCATGCGCCGTCAGATCCGCACGCATTGGTGTGACCGAGATATAGCCTGCCAGATTGACGGCAGCATCCGTCCCAGGTGCAGTCGGGTTGTGTTGATACCCGCCCTTGATCCACAGAAACCGCCGCCCCGAAGGTGAGCTGTGCGGCTCGACCGAGAAATGTGTGTCACGCCGATAACCCTGAGGGGCGATCCGGGTGCCCAGTACTTCATCCGCAGGCACTGGGGGGAAATTGACGTTGTAAAACAAACGGTAATCGCCTTGTTCTGCCGGCGTCGCGCCCAGTATCTTACGAACCAGTTCGGCACCAAATCGGGTCGCGGATTCGAACGGGTCATCCAGCCCCAAATTGCGCGGACCGAAATATTGAGACAGGGCAATAGCCGGAACCCCCTGCAGGGCCGCCTCCATCGCGCCCCCGACTGTGCCAGAATACAGCGTATTCTCGGCCGAGTTGTTCCCACGATTCACACCAGATAATACCAGGTCGGGTGGCGCGTCCTTCATCACATCGTGCAAACCAGCCAAGACACAATCAGCTGGTGATCCTTCCGCAGCAAAACGGCGTTCTCCCAGCTTGGCAACCATCATCGGGTGCGTGTAGCTGATGCAATGCCCCACGCCGGATTGCTCGAAAGCGGGCGCAACGACCCAGACTTCACCGCCCGGTCCGGCCAGATCGGCAGCAATCGCCTCGAGTGCGATAAGTCCCGGCGCATTGATACCGTCATCATTGGTTAAAAGAATACGCATATGCCCCATCCACCGCAGCGTTTTTTCCTTGATAGACCCAGCCCCGCACTGCGGCAAGCAACCCGCAGGTGCAATCTGAGGCTTTCACGCACCACTTGCGCCTAAACTGCAGTTTTAGACCCTATTTGGGGAATACAAAGCACCGATCGCGGCGAATGGTCAGCCACATGACCCGCCCCGCTTGCGGGACAAACACGTTGGGAACGGTCGCTTTCAAGATTGAATCATCATAGTCCATACGGAATTCAATCAAGCTTTCGTTGCCCAGAAAACGCGCCCGTTCGACCACACCACGCGCGGCTACACCGTCCGTCGGTGTCGGCAGTGGACCTTTGCCATTGCGATCAAAATCCAAACGGACGTGCTGAGGCCGAAATACAATCTCAACATTCGTTCCATCCGGCACACCCGGAGCAAGAAACTGACCAAATGGGGTATCGGCCAAAGCTCCGTTAACTTGCGCGCCTAACACATTTATATCGCTAAAGAATGCAACTGCAGCTTTGTCCGCAGGACGGGTGTAGACGTTGTAAGGCGCACCCTGTTGAACGATTCTGCCACGGCGCATCAGGGCGATCTCATCGGCCATACGCATTGCCTCTTCGGGTTCATGGGTAACCAACAGGACTGCGGCGTCCTCTTCCTTGAGGATCGCCAGAGTTTCGTCCCGAATTCCATCGCGTAACCGGTTATCGAGCCCCGAAAACGGCTCATCCATCAACATGATCCGGGGGCGTGGGGCCAATGCGCGCGCCAGAGCCACCCGCTGTTGCTCACCGCCCGACAAGTGATGTGGAAAGCTGTCTGCGAAACGCATCAGGTCGACTTTGGCCAGCAACTCATCCACGCGTGCGCGTTTTTCATCTTTGCTACCCTTCAGGCCAAAGGCAACATTGTCAGCTACGCTAAGATGTGGGAACAGGGCAAAGTCCTGAAACATCAGGCCAATCTCGCGCCGCTCAGGCGGGACACGGAACACCGTATCGCAGATCAGCTTGCCATCGACATAGATCTGGCCTGTCTCTTGCATCTCGACACCGGCAATCATCCGCAGCGTCGTTGACTTGCCGCACCCTGACGGCCCCAACAGGCATGTCACCTGCCCCGCCTGCACGGTCAGCGAGACGTCATCAACTACCACCCGACCTTCGTACCGGGCGACCAGATTGCGAATTTCCAGACGCGGAGGAGTTGCGTTTACTGTCACCGATGGACCCCGTAGCCTTACCCGATCAAATCAATCGGGCTTGGGCGGGGATAGCAACCCCTCCCTTTGGGTGCAAGGGATCAGCAGCAGCCGCCCGTTTCGGCCTGCTCGGTCGCCTCAAATGGGCTTTCACCACCGCAGCCTTCGAAGATGCCGTTATGGGTTGAGAAATCACCGATGAACTCAAAGTGCCGCGCAAACCGCGTGTCTTTGAGCATCATCCATGTGTTGCCGCACACCGGAAACACCTTATCCGTCGCGATTGCGTGGTGGTCATCCAGCTCAAATATGTGCGCCGCATTGGGCACAGTGCCCTTATAGATCACGGCCTGACCATAATCTTCGCAGGCGGGTTCCAACGCAGGTAACTTGAACAGACGATAGGTGGCTGACAGGAATTTGAGCGGTGCCACGCGGTCCTCAAGAACCGGATTTTCGATGGTCAACGGGCGGTGCGTGACTCGACGCGGGTCGCCGAAACCGGCTTTGCGAGACATCGACAGAAAGTCATTCCAGTACAGCGCACCGGACAGACACTCGCCATACAGAACCTCATCCTCGGCCATTGCCTGCGGTACGCGACGATCCGCATAAACGTCCGAGAAATACATCTCTCCGCCGTCCTTAAGCAGGCGGTGCGCGCCGCGCAGAACGGCCTCCTTATCAGTGGCCAGGTTGATCACGCAGTTCGAAACGATGATATCGAAAGACCCCGCCTTTAAGTCCAGTTCATCCAGCTTTTCGATGTAGCCGTGATGGAATTCCACGTTGCTTTGGGCATACCCAAAGGTTTCGGCGTGATATTCCTGATGCGCGCGGGCTATATCCAACTGCTCGGGCGTCATATCCACGCCGACCACTCGCCCTCTCTCGCCCACCATGGCAGACAGGGCGTATACATCCCGACCGGCACCACAGCCCAGATCAAGGATCCTCATCCCTTCCAGATCCAGCGGCGCGATCAGCCCGCAGCCGTAATAGCGGGTCAGCACGTCATCATGGACCTTGGCGAGGATCTTTTTCAGATGATCCGGCATATCGTCGGGCGTACAACACGCGTTGGTCTGCAGGTCCGCGCTGCTTTGCAGGACCTCGCCATAATAGTTCTGCACCGATTCATGCTTCATCGCTGTCATCCCCTGATCTGACTGATGTTGAGCTAACCCAGCACCGCGCACCGTGCAATCAAAAGCCGAGCAATCTGACGAAAGGTTGAGCTAGCCCAGCAGCTCAAAATCCAGATCCGCGCGCACCCGGCCATTCACCTGAATCTCCAGAAGATGTGCGCCGGGAACAAGCCTGAACGTGGTCGCATCGCCTTTGAGCTTGTGCTTTTTGCTCAAGGTCAGGTTTCCATTCCTTAGCGCGGCCTGTTTCAGCTTGTGAACTTTGGCGGAAGTTTTGCCGCCAGGCCTTTGGAAATGAATGATATAATCGACCAGAACCGGTTGATCCACCTCACCAGCCAATGAAACATCAAACTCAAGCGCGCCGCCAATCTTTGCCTGCCCATTTACCATAACCGAGACCTGTATATCGGCATCAGGGTCATATCCCAGCATCTTCATCGCGCGTGGGTGCCCGGCCTTAACCAGACCGCGCAGGGTATGAGAGGTCATCCACCGCAGCTCGTCCGCGTCTTGACGCTGTGAACGAGACCAGCCCTGCAGGCGGTCCAGTACCAGATCCGGGTCTTTTTTGGAGATGTCGTTCAGATGGTTGGCCACCGACCGCGTCACATAGCGCGTTTGGTCCTGATGCAGCCGATCCAGCAGAGGCAGCGGATCGGTCAATTCCAGCCCCACCGCCTGCCCCCATGGCAAACGCGGGCGGGTTCCTTCGGACACCAGACGCCGCACGTGATAGCTGTCATGTCCGCACCAATCCTCCAGCCGCTCCATGACGTGTTCGGGGTGGCGATTGAGAAATGGGCGAATGGCCCATTCCATCGAAAACCTCTGCGTCAGTTCAGCCAGCACGTCCAGCGCGAGGTCGGGGTGATCAAGGCCGACATTCACGACCCAATCCCCCAGCGGCGCAAAGATGAAATCGCCAAAATCGTCGTCGGTCTTGTTCGGATCCAGCGGCGGCGGCAAGGCCCGTAAAAGGGTCGGAGCGACAGTTGGCAGCTCACCCGGAACCTGTTGCTGCAGGCATTCGGCGATCCACGCCATCCGCTCTTTCAACTCAAGCTCGAGAAGGCGTGACATCACCTGCGTTTGAAACGCCTGTGCATCGAACCCTGGATCAGCCTCGGCAAAAAGCCCCGCCAGATAGCCGGTCTTTTCTGCATTAAACAACTGATCCTTCAGTGAAAATCCTTGCGTCATGGTCACATCGTCAGATTGGTCGCGCCACCATCCAACAGGATGTTCTGCCCGACGATAAAGCCCGCATGCTGCGAACACAGAAACGCGCAGGTTGCCCCGAACTCCTGCCGCGAGCCATAGCGGCGCGTGGGGATGGTTGCCTCACGCTGCGCGCGTGCCTCGTCAACGGAAATGCCTTGCTGCGCAGCCACACCACCGTCCAGAGAATCCGCCCGATCCGTCGCATGTATCCCCGGCAACAGGTTATTGATTGTCACACCATGCGGCGCGACCTGCCTGGACGTTCCGGCCACATATCCGGTTAGCCCGGTCCGTGCGGCATTAGACAGGCCAAGAACGGCAATCGGCGCACGTACGGATTGTGAGGTGATGTTGACCACCCGGCCCCAGCCCTTATCCATCATGCCGGGCAACAGGGCCTTCATGAAGGCAATCGGGGTCAGCATGTTGGCATCCAACGCCTTGATGAAGTCCTCGCGCTGCCAATCCGACCACAGGCCCGGAGGCGGACCGCCAGCATTTGTCACAAGAATATCAACGCCCTGCGCGGCAGCAATCACCTGCGCCTGCCCCTCTTCCGAGGTCACATCACACGCAACACTCTGCACATCGACACCAAATTCCGAACGCAAACGCGCAGCTTCAGCCTCTAACGCGTCGGCCCCTCGCGCGTTCATCACCAGATTCACACCAGCCGCCGCCAGAGCCTCGGCGCAGCCCAGACCCAAACCTTTACTGCTGGCACAGACCAGCGCGCGCTTTCCACCTATTCCCAGATCCATCTGTTCCTCCCCATCTGTGATTATCCGCATGTCTTGCACCCAGCAGACAGGGAAGACAGATTGATGACAAGGGGTTAGTAGAAGAACTCTTCCCGGACGATCTTGCCATCCGCGACGTGATACAGCGCAACTTCGCGCATATCGAAGCTCTCACCGCTTTCCTTGAACTTGCCCTGCACCTCAAAGATCACAGCAAAACGGTCTTCGCCATGCACCATCGGGTCACTGACGTTTCCGCCCGTCACTTCGGTCGAACTCTCCCACCAATCGTGCTTGCCACGGATCGCGTCGCGCCCATGCGCCTCGCGTCCCATACCGGATGCATCGACGGCCTCAACCGAAACGGCATCTGCCGCATACAGCTTATCCAGATTGGCCTTGGCCCGGTTTTCCCGGCATCCCGCCACCAGCTCATCGGCGATTTCTTTCAAATTCATTGATCCTCTCCATTATTTGTTCACTATATGTTCTTATTGCCACAGGCAGACGATTCGAACCAGCCTCTTTGTCTTGCTTCGGCAGAATTCCCCGCCTATACGCGCGACTATGCTTGATACCGCCACGAACCAACCCACCTTGCCGCCCGAGATCGCCCGGCGCCGGACATTTGCCATAATCTCGCACCCGGATGCGGGCAAGACGACCCTGACGGAAAAGTTCTTGCTGTATGGCGGCGCCATCCAGATGGCCGGTCAGGTACGCGCCAAGGGTGAGGCACGGCGGACACGTTCGGATTTCATGCAGATGGAGAAGGATCGCGGGATCTCGGTCTCGGCCTCGGCCATGTCCTTCGACTATGGAAACTTCCGGTTCAATCTGGTGGACACGCCCGGCCACAGCGATTTCTCGGAAGATACTTATCGCACTCTGACCGCGGTGGACGCGGCCGTGATGGTGATCGACGGCGCGAAAGGTGTGGAAAGCCAGACCCAGAAACTGTTTGAGGTCTGCCGCCTGCGCGACCTGCCGATCCTGACCTTCTGTAACAAGATGGACCGCGAAAGCCGCGATACGTTCGAGATCATCGACGAAATTCAGGAAATGCTGGCCATCGACGTCACGCCCGCTGCATGGCCGATTGGAGTAGGCCGCGACTTTATCGGCTGTTACGACATGCTGCGCGACCGGCTGGAGCTGATGGACCGCGCTGACCGTAATAAAGTGGCCGAAAGCATCCAGATCAACGGGTTGGACGACCCCAAGCTGGCCGAACATGTGCCCGAGCACCTGCTTGAGAAGCTGCTGGAAGAGGTTGAGATGGCACGCGAATTGCTGCCCGCGCTTGACCCCCAAGCGGTATTGGAAGGCCACATGACCCCGATCTGGTTCGGCTCGGCGATCAATTCGTTCGGCGTCAAGGAACTGATGGAAGGCATCGGCGCCTATGGTCCACAGCCGCAGGTGCAGTCCGCGGAACCCCGTCAGATCGCGCCAGAAGAAAAGAAAGTCTCTGGGTTCGTCTTCAAGGTTCAGGCCAATATGGACCCCAAGCACCGCGACCGGGTGGCATTTGTGCGCATGGCCTCGGGCCATTTCAAACGCGGCATGAAGCTGACCCATGTTCGATCGAAAAAGCCGATGGCAATCTCGAACCCTGTGCTGTTTCTTGCATCCGACCGGGAACTGGCCGAAGAGGCCTGGGCCGGAGACATCATCGGCATCCCAAACCACGGCCAGCTGCGCATCGGCGACACGCTGACCGAGGGCGAAGCGATCCGGGTAACTGGCATCCCCTCCTTTGCGCCGGAACTGCTGCAGACCGTGCGCCCGGGCGATCCGATGAAAGCCAAGCATCTGGAAAAAGCCCTGATGCAATTCGCCGAGGAAGGCGCGGCCAAGGTGTTCAAACCGTCGATCGGATCGGGCTTTATCGTCGGCGTCGTTGGCGCACTGCAATTCGAGGTTCTGGCCAGCCGGATTGAGATGGAATACGGCCTGCCGGTACGGTTCGAGGCGTCTCAGTTCACCTCCGCCCGCTGGGTCAGTGGTGAAAAGGCTGAGGTCGAGAAATTCGTCAATGCCAACAAGCAGCACATCGCTCATGATCATGACGGCGACATCGTCTATTTGACTCGCCTGCAGTGGGACATCGACCGGGTCGTGCGGGACTATCCCGACCTGAACCTGACCGCCACCAAAGAGATGATGGCGTGACAGGGTCACGAGCTTCATATGCCGGATAATGTCCCGAACTGGGGCATTGTATCAACGATCCGGGGCTCGGCCCCGGACATACTTCGGTTTGCGGCCTATCACCTCGATCTCGGGGCCGACCGGATGTATTTGTATCTGGACGAGCCCTGCCCGGCTGCGTTCAACGTCCTGAACCGCCACCCACGGATCGAAATACGCAACTGCGACGAAGGGTACTGGGCGAACCGAAAGCGCGAGAGGCCCGACAAACATCAGGTCCGGCAAACCGCAAATGCCAGCTTTACTTACAGAAAGGCTGAGGTCGACTGGCTTGCCCATATTGATCTGGACGAGTTCCTCTGGCCGCAATCCGACCTTGGCGCGATATTAGCGGAGATTCCGCAACATATCCCAGCGGTGCGCGTTCGTCCGATCGAGCCCGTGGGCGGAACCGAAGACCTGTACAAAGCCTATATCCCCGCTGGTCAGGGCCGTGATGGGATCGTTCAGGCACTATATCCGAATTTTGGCGGATTTGTTCTTGCTGGATTCCTCAGCCATGTTCAGGGTAAACTGTTTGTTCGCAAAGGCTTACCTCACATCAATTTCCGGATTCACAATCTGTTTCAGGATGGCGAAATCCTCCCGACCAAGGTCGAGCTGCCCCAGGTTGATCTATGCCACCGTCATGCACCTGACTGGGATCATTGGCTAGCCCATTATCGGTTCCGGTTCGAAAAGGGCTCGTATCAGCCAGGCATGTCACCCAATGTTCCGCGCGAACAAGGCGGGATGAACATGAATGAATTACTGAGCTGGATCGAAGAAGAAGATGGGGCTCACGGCCTGCGGGCTTTCTATGATGAAATCAGTGGCGCCGACCAAGAAGTTCGCACCCGCCTCGAAAAGTTTGGGCTGATTAAGCACCGTCCGCTGGATTTGGATGGAAAAGTCGCGAAACATTTCCCCGGAAGTACCTGAATTGTTGCGATAAATCCGCATGGTCAGCCGGTGTCGCAGCATAAAAGTGACTTCATTTGACCCTGCCCCGTGATTTTGTTATGTCCCGCCAAGCCGAAATGCACAAAATATCGCATGGCCATCCGGGCCCGGCACATTCTTTACGCGCGGGCCAGGTTTTAGTGTCCGCAACAACCGGACATACATGACAAAGTTTAACGAACTGAACCTGAACCCGAAGGTCCTCAAAGCCATTGAGGAAGCCGGATACGAAACGCCAACACCGATCCAGGAAGGCGCAATCCCACCCGCGCTTGAGGGCAAGGACGTTCTGGGTATCGCCCAGACCGGTACAGGCAAAACCGCCAGCTTCACGCTACCGATGATCACATTGCTGGCCCGTGGCCGCGCACGTGCGCGCATGCCGCGGTCGCTGGTGCTGTGTCCGACGCGGGAACTGGCCGCGCAGGTGGCCGAGAATTTCGATACCTACTCAAAGCACTTGAAACTGACCAAAGCGCTGTTGATCGGCGGCGTCAGCTTTAAGGAGCAAGATGCGCTGATCGACCGTGGCGTCGACGTTCTGATCGCTACACCGGGTCGTCTGCTGGACCATTTCGAACGCGGCAAACTGCTGTTGACCGGCGTCCAGATCATGGTGGTGGATGAGGCCGACCGAATGTTGGATATGGGCTTTATCCCCGATATCGAACGCATTTTTTCGCTGACGCCGTTCACACGCCAAACGCTGTTCTTCTCAGCCACCATGGCGCCCGAGATTGAGCGGATCACCGATACATTCCTGTCGGCCCCAACCCGGATCGAAGTTGCCCGTCAGGCAACGGCCTCGGAAACCATCGAGCAAAGTGTGGTCATGTTCAAAGGTGGTCGCCGTGACCGCGAGGCCAGCGCCAAGCGCCAGGTCCTGCGTTCGCTGATCGACTCCGAGGGCGAAAAATGCACCAACGCGATCATCTTCTGCAATCGTAAGACCGATGTGGATATCTGTGCGAAATCGCTGAAGAAATACGGCTATGATGCTGCCGCGATCCATGGCGATCTCGATCAGTCACAACGGACGAAAACACTGGACGGTTTCCGTGACGGAACACTACGCCTGCTTGTCGCCTCGGACGTTGCAGCGCGCGGATTGGATGTGCCCTCGGTCAGTCATGTGATCAATTTCGACGTCCCCGGCCACCCCGAGGATTATGTGCACCGGATCGGCCGTACAGGTCGCGCCGGACGCGAAGGCAAAGCGATCACTATCTGTTCGGGACGCGATGAAAAAGCATTGGCCGCGATCGAGAAGCTGATTCAAAAAGAAATTCCTCGCTTGGACAATCCGGTAAAGGAAGAGCCGAAACCCGAGAGGCCAAAGCCCGAGAAAAAGGCCCGGCCAACAGAAGTCCGGCCAACAGAGGCCCCCAAAAGCGACGATAAAAGAGAAGATCGCAAGAAGGATAAAGAAGTCAGAGGCCGTGGACGGCGCGCTGACAACGGTCCTTCGGTCGTGGGAATGGGCGATCACCTGCCCAGCTTTATCGCGCTCAGCTTCGACGAACGCCGCACGGGTTAAATAGACAAAACCAACGCCAGAATTGATGCGCCCAATAACGTCATCCCGGCGATCTCGCGCCGGGTGATGGTTTCGCGGAAAAACAAGATCGACGCGAACAAGCTGAGGATCAGCTCGACCTGCCCCAGAGCCTTGACGTAGGCGGCGTTTTGCAAGGTGAATGCCAAGAACCAACAGAACGATCCGCACAGGCTGGTCAGTCCGACAAATACGCCTGTTCGGCGTGTCTGCCACACGGCGCGCAGCTCGGCCCTGTCTCGCCACAACAGCCACAGGCCCATGCTGACGAACTGGAGCGAGACAACGACTGCCAGCGTCACAAGTGCCCGAAACCACGCATCAATCTCGCCCAGTTCAAGCGAGGCACCCCGATAACTGACCGAGGAAAACGCAAACAGCACACCTGATCCCAGGCCAAGCCGTGAGGCCCGGTTCGTCAGGTGTCGCCACCACGCCCCGTCTCCTCCGGGACTTTTCGACAGCAGCAACACAGCCGTCAGCCCCAGAAAGATCGCCCCAAGCGCCCAGGACGAGACCTGATCGCCCAGGACCAGAAAACCAACGATGGCGGTCTGGATTACTTCGGTTTTCTTAAAAGTTATGCCGACAGCAAAATTGCGCTGTTTGAACAAGGCGACGACACAGATCGTGGCAAGGATCTGAGCCGTTCCTCCAATGGTGGCAAACACCCAGAACCGGGCGGTCAACGGCGGCAAGGAATACCCCGTCAACTGCTGCGCCACGATCAGAGCGATTAGAACCAGCGGGATCGAATAGGCAAACCGGGCAAATGTCGCCCCGGCGGCCGTCAGCTTTACACTGCTTAGCGATTTTTGCAGCATGAACCGCACCGTCTGAAACGTTGCGGCGGCGATAGTGACAGGTATCCAGAGGCTCATGCCGCCTTTTGTGGCCGCAAATCAACCCTTTGGCCAGAGCGGATGCGCCACCGGGTCTTTTACCTTCCAGAAATACGCCCGGAAAACATCGGCATATGAAGGGTATACATAGGCCTTGTTCGTAGCCAGATAGCCCTCTTTACCCTGCTGGTAGATCTTCGGAAGTTGATACCAGGGGGTACGCGGGTTCAGATGATGAACTACATGTAAATTGTTGTTCAAAAACAGAAAAGACAGTATCCCGCGATCTTCGATGATAACGGTTCTTGCCCCCACATCTTCATGCGCACGGTGTTCCAGAAAAGTGCGTATTTTGACAAGGCCAAGCCCCAAATACGCGGACAGGACATAGACCCAGACCGGCATGGGCGACAAGGTCACGATCCAGATAACCGCAACCACGCCCGCCATATGCAAAGCCCATGCGCGCAATATGTCCCATTCGCCACGCGCGGCCCCACGCAACTCGTCCCTGACAAAGGCAACCTGTCCGATTGCAGGGCCCAAAACGATCCGCCCCAGCAGAGTATTGTTCACCGATAACAACCGCCTGTGCCAATGGCCTAGCCCCGACCAAACTTTTGGGTCCAGATAGTTTGATTCAGGATCATCATAGGGATCGGTCAGCGTTGCATCCCGATGATGGGCCAGATGTAGGTCTCGGAACCGCTGATATGGGATGAACAAGCTCAAAGGCAGCGCCATCAGCGCCTCATTCATCCATCTGGTGCGAAAAGGATGCCCGTGCAGCGCCTCATGCGTTAATGATGAATGTAACGCGGCCACCGCGCCCATCACTGGAACCGCTAACCAGATGGGCAGGAAGAAGATCACGGCCAGCCAGGCAGCATAACAGGCCAGCATCAGCGTGAAAGTGCCCCATTCCGGGCCCGGACGCTCAAGCATTGCGGCCCCAGGAAATGCCCGCCCAGACCCTCTCATAAATCACATAGAGCGTCAGACCGATTGCTGTGTTCACCACGGCCAGTGTTCCGCCAATCGCGGCGGATCCTGTGGCGATCAACCCGATCACCGACATGATGATCAGGCCCATCATGTTCCACACAACCGCTTTCACGACCGATCTGCGCCGTGTTTCCATTCCGTCACCCATAATATTGTTATGGCTTAAGAATTACGGCCCATCGATTAGGTTGAACATTCTGAATATGATTAACAAAACTCATCAAACATGATATTTATCACCACATGCAGGATAAAATAGACAAACGCGACCGTGCGGCTCAATTCCGTTTGCGCCTGGCCCGCGCAATGGAAGAACGCCAAATCAGCCGAAGCGCCCTCGCGCGCCAGATCGGTGTTGACCGCTCAACCGTATCGCAACTGTTGACCGATCACGGGGCACGGTTGCCGAATGCCCATGTTGTCGGAAGCTGCGCGACGGCATTGGGTGTTTCGGCGGACTGGTTGCTGAGCCTGTCTGACCGGCCGGAAAGCGCGGCCGAGTTGCTGGCTTTGTCCCTGAGCATGACTGAGGCCCCCCGCGCCCTGGTAGACGAGCGCATATTCGAGTGGCACCAAGAGGCAGCGGGTTACAAAATCAGATATGTTCCTGCGACCTTGCCCGACATGCTCAAGACCCGCACCGTTCTGGAATGGGAATACGCACCGCATCTGGGGCGCACGGCAGATCAGGCCATAGGTGCGTCCGAAGATCGACTGACCTGGATGCGCAGCGCCCAGTCCGATTATGAGATCGCAATGCCGATGTACGAAATCGACAGCTTTGCGCATGCAACCGGCTATTATCAAGGCCTTAGCCTTCGCAAGCGGCTGGATCAGATTGACCACCTTTTGGAGTTGTGTGAACAGCTCTACCCACGGCTGCGTATCTATCTGTTCGATGCCAAACGGCTGTATTCGGCTCCCGTAACGATTTTCGGTCCACTTCTTTGCGTGTTTTACGCAGGAAGCCATTACATGGCCTTTCGCGATCGCGACCGGATTGAAATTTTCAGCCGCCATTTCGACACTCTGGTTCGCGAGGCGGTCGTGACCGCACGGGACTTTCCAGAGCACCTGCAACAGCTCAGAGCAGCGATTTCCCGCGACATGTGATGCATCCCCGTACAACCTGTGGTATCGTCGCCGGGCGCGAACTTTCGGGCATTCCGACCACAGACGGAGGACCACAGGAATGGACGCACTGAAAACAGCCCAATATGCACGGGCTTTGTACACGGCGCACGGTGACCAGGCCGAGGCAGAAGCCGCGATGAAAATGCGCGAATGCGAGGCCGCCGGGAACGCTCAGCAAGCCCGCGATTGGCAAGCCGTTCGTCAGACCATCCGCCAGATCCGAGGCCCCAACCAGGGCTAGGTTACAGTTTCGGGTCGGGATTGACCGTGTGACCATCCACCGCGATCACCTGACCCGACACCAACCGCGCCGCGCCAGAGGCCAGAAAGACAGCCATATTGGCGATGTCCTGCGCTTCGACGAAACGACCCATGGACGTGCCCGAGGCATAGCCCTGATAGACCTCGTCCCGGCTCATGCCTTTGGTCGCCGCCTCGCGCGCCAGCACGCCCTCCATCCTTGGCCCCTCGACCGCGCCGGGGCAAATCGCATTGGCGCGTATGCCGTGGGGGCCAAGCTCCATCGCCAGTGTTTTCATCAATCCGATCACTGCCCATTTCGCCGCGGCATAGGGCGCACGAAAGGGATAGCCATATTGCCCCGCCGTGGATGAGGTCAGGATGATGCTGCCGGCACCGGCAGATTTCATCATAGGCGCGGCGTATTTGGCGGCCAGAAACGCCCCGTCCAGATTGACCGCAACGCACCCCCGCCAGTCCTTCAGGTCGATATCCTCGATTGCGCTGGTCGGCCCGGCAATCCCCGCATTGGCGCAGAGCGAATCCAGACCGCCCGCATCTGAAATCGCGGCGAAGACGGCGCGCATATCACCCTCATCCGCCACGTCAGCATGGTGGGCTGTCCAATGACCCGGCACGCCATCTAGCGCCGCCCGATCAATATCTGTGATCCAGACTTCATACCCGGTCGCATCAAACGCCTCTGCCATAGCCCGACCAACACCCGAAGCGCCAGCCGTCACCAACACCCGGCAGGTCATGAGGGTTTCCGGATCGCAACCCCGGCCCCTTCGGGATAAGGCAATCCGGCCTGCGCTTCGGCGATGCGGGCCATCGCGGCCTCAATGCTGGGCGATGGCGGGCTGGGGCGACGGGTGTCCAGGCTGACATGCAGCAAAAAGCTCTCCCCGGTCGCCAGCAGCGTCTCACCGCTATACATGCTGTGGAACACGTGCAGTTTCTTGCCCTGCCCCAACAGCATCTGGGTGCGTACCTCAATCTTTGCGCCCGCATGGACCTCATTCATGTAACGAATGTGGTTTTCCGCGGTGAAATAGCTGCCCCCGGACGAGATATATTCCATATCGCAACCGATGATCTCCATGAAGCGGTCGGTGGCGGCAGCGAAGGCCTCAAGGTATTTGGCTTCGTTCATGTGACCGTTGTAATCGGTCCAATCCAAAGGCACGGCACGAGACAGAGTCAGGATCGGTTGGCTCAGATCCGCTTGCTCCAATGATGGCAGCGCACCCGGTTTCAGTAGCGCGTCATGCTGGTTCAGCACCGCCCCCGCGCCCCAGTTCTGCGCCTTGAGTGCGCGCATCATCCCCACGAGGTTGTTGTCGCGGATACGCTCCAGCTCGCGGATCGAATGCATGCCTGATTGCGCATCCGACTGATCCGCAATCAGATCCACAAGCTCTTCAGTGAATTCGGGCACATCCATCAGCTTGGTCCAGGGCCATTTCAGTGCCGGGCCGAACTGCGCCATGAAATGCCGCATCCCGGCCTCGCCGCCGGCGACACGATAGGTTTCGAACAGACCCATCTGCCCCCAACGGATGCCAAACCCCATACGGATCGCCTCGTCGATTTCCTCGGTCGTGGCGACACCGTCCTTGACCAGCCACAGCGCCTCGCGCCAGACAGCCTCAAGGAACCGATCAGCGATATGGGCGTCGATCTCTTTCTTGACGTGCAGCGGGAAGAACCCGACCGATTTCAGGACGTCTTGCGCCCGTTCGATCATCTCGGGCGGGTTCGCGCCAGTTGGCACCAATTCGATCAGCGGCAGAAGGTAAACCGGGTTGAACGGATGCGTCACCACGATCTGTTCGGGGCGCAGCGCGCCGTCCTGCAATTCAGACGGCTTGAACCCACTAGTCGAGGAGCCGATGATCGCACCCGGATCACAAGCCTCTTGCAAGCCCTTGTAAACTTTCAGCTTCAGGTCCAGCCGTTCCGGCACACTTTCCTGAATCCACTCGGCACCCTGTACCACATCGACTATATCATCATGGAATGACAACGCACCTTCAGGCGGCAACGGGACGTCGCTCAGCCCCGGTAGCGAGCGGCGCGCATTGTCCAAAACTTCTCCGATCTTACGCTCGGCTTCCGGGTCCGGGTCGAATACCCGAACGTTCCAACCGTTCAGCAGGAACCGCGCGGCCCATCCGCCGCCGATAACTCCGCCGCCAATGATTGCTGCTGTTTTTGTCATCACTTCACTACTTTCAACTCTTGAGGGTCAAACCCATTTTCGCTCAGTACGTCACGCGCAATCGTCAGTTGATTTTGTGTGATCGTTAAATCTCTGCTCAGTACAACTGCAAACGACCTATCTGGGCGGGCCAATACAACCATCTGCTCCCCGTCACCCACGTAGATGATGTGAAACTTTGTGGGGCTTGCGGCAGTGATGTCATATTCAAGTGCAGACTCGGATCGCCGGGTAGGCACGCTCAGGTGGTTTTCAAAGCAATCACTTGCTCCTGCGATGTACCCAAAACATTCGGTCCGGTCCGGGTCACGCAATTGATAGCTAGGGTATGGCTGTCCCTCAAGCCTCACAAAAAGCCGTTGCGTGTTCTTGCTTTTGCGTCTGAACGCAGCCACTTCGAAATACGGCTCGTCAAAGATCGACCAATTCACCGCTTCGACAGGTTGAATAGCAAATTGACGCGCTCGAAAGCCTTCATTTCCGACCAAGCCACACGCTGGAACCAATCCAACGAGCAAACATCCGACTACCCATGAAATAACTCGGCGGAACATGGCCCGCCTAGCTTTTCGGCGCCCGCTTCACCAACCCAAGCTTCTCGCGGACCTCCTGAGGCCCGATCACCCGCGCGCCCATATTCTCGATGATGCTACCCGCGCGTTCTACCAGTTGCCAATTCTCGGCCAGCACGCCTTTGTCCAGCCACAGGTTGTCCTCCAGCCCGACGCGCACGTTGCCGCCCGCCAGAACCGCAGCGGCCACATAGGCCATCTCATTCCGGCCCAATGAGAACGCGCTGAAGGTCCAGTCGTCCGGCACGTTGTTCACCATCGCCATGAAGGTGTTCAGATCATCCGGCGCACCCCATGGAACGCCCATGCACAGCTGAACCAGAGCGTTCGGTTCCAGAACGCCCTCTTTCACCAACTGCTTGGCGAACCACAGATGACCGGTATCAAAGGCCTCAATCTCGGGCTTTACCCCCAGATCGGTCATCATCTGGCCCATCGCGCGCAACGCACCCGGGGTGTTGGTCATCACATAATCGGCCTCGGCAAAATTCATGGTGCCGCAGTCGAGGGTGCAGATTTCCGGCAGGCATTCGGCCACATGGGCCACACGCTCGGTCGCGCCAACCAAATCAGTTCCCGCCTCGGCCAGCGGCAGCGGGTTTTCGATACCGCCAAACACCATGTCGCCACCCATGCCAGCAGTCAGGTTCAGCACGGCGTCGACCTCGGCATCGCGAATGCGATCTGTGACCTCACGATACAGTGCCAGATCACGCGAAGGCGCTCCGGTCTCAGGGTCGCGCACATGGCAATGCACCACCGCCGCCCCTGCCTTGGCTGCAGCTATCGCGCTGTCGGCGATCTGCTTTGGCGAACGCGGCACATGCGGGCTGCGATCCTGCGTCCCACCCGAGCCTGTGACGGCGCACGTAATGAAGACTTCGCGGTTCATTTCCAAAGGCATGGCGTTCTCCCCAGCTTATACCCGGTTAACCCTGAGTTTTCCCCAGGCTTCTCCACGGATTCCGATTTGCTTTCGCCCCCGAGTTTGGCGCAGCTTTGGTCAAACACTTGTCAGAATGCGAATCGAACTTGATGAAATCCGCAAAAAACATATTGCAGCCCGAACATCGTGCCCTGAAAACGGCTGTGCTGGTGCTGGACGAATGCAACACGCTCAGCTTTGCGTCGGCCGTTGATCCAATGCGCGCCGCCAATCGGTTGGCGGATCGTCCGGCCTTTGACTGGGATTATGTGACAGCCACTGCTGAACCGGCCATGCTGACCAGTGCGCTTTCGGTTCCGGGTGTACCTTTGGCCCGGCTGCAATCCTGCGATCTGATGATTGTCGTTGCCGGGTTCCAACTGGCCCGCCATGCCACACCCAGCCTGCTGGCCGGCCTACGCCGCATCGCCAAGACCGGCGCCACAATGGCAGGTATTGATGGCGGTCCCTGGCTGCTGGCCGAGGCAGGCCTGCTGGACGGCCACGCCGCCACCACCCATTGGGAAGATTTGGAGAACTTCTCTGCCCGCTTCCCCGAAGTGGACGTGCGCCCTGACCGGTTTACCGTTTCTGAAGGCCGCCTGACCTCGGGCGGGGCGATCCCAGCGGTCGAGATGATGCTGCATATCATCGCCGCCCGCCATGGCGCCGGATTTGCCGCCCGCGTCTCGGGTCTGTTCCTCTATGACGGTGCGCCTGATCCCACAAAACCACAAAGCCGCACCGGTGCGCCGCACCGCCACACAGCTTTGACCGCCAAAGCCAATACGCTGATGCAATCCGCACTGGACGACCCTATGCCATTGGCAGATATCGCCGAAACCCTGGGCACCAGTTCACGCACCCTGCAACAGCAATTCCGCCTGCGCCTGAACACCACGCCGCAGGACCATTACCTGCAGCTCCGACTGGCCGAGGCGCGCAGATTGGTGACGGACACCGATATGTCACTGATGGATGTGGCTCTGGCGACGGGTTTCGCCTCGCAATCCAGCTTTTCCCGTGCCTTTCGCACAGCGCACGGCCTTTCGGCCCGGGACCTGAGGCAAGACAGGACACAACCCAGCCATCACTAAGCGGATCTGCTTCATCTGGCTGAAATACCTCGGGGGAGGCTCCGCCTGCGGAGACGAGGCCAGCGTCCCTAAAACGGCATAGGATGCGCGCGATGCGCTTCGGTGATTTCAGTCAGAATTTCCCCAGAAAGGCGAAGTTCCTTACCGTCGAGAATATGCCCAAGCTGCGCCACCGTTGTCGCGCCGAAAATGGCCGACATCATGAAGGGCCGCGTCCGGCACCAGGCCAGCGCCATATGGACCGGGTCCAGATCGTGGCGGTCAGCGATCTCTAGATAGGCCGCAACCGCCTCAAATGCCCGTCTGCGATGACGTCCACCCACCTCAGGCACCAATGACATCCGCGAACCCTCGGGCACCATGCCGTTTTGGTATTTCCCGGTCAAAAATCCGGCGGCAAGCGGTGAAAAGGCCATCAGCCCCACATCCTCATGCGCGCTCAGCTCGGCCATATCGGTGTCGAAATGCCGGCACATCAAAGAATACTCATTCTGAACCGATGCCACGCGAGGCGTGCCGGTGGCTTCGGCGATCCGCAACCACTGAGCGGTACCCCAAGCGCTTTCGTTCGAAAGGCCAAACGCTCGGATATTTCCTTTGTTGACCTGTTCCTTCAGGGCAACAAGGCACTCGTGCATATTGTCCAGAACCTCATCGGTATTGTGCCCCGAAGGCGCATAGGTCCAGTTTTGCCGGAACATATAGCTGCCGCGGTTCGGCCAGTGAAACTGATAAAGGTCGATGCAATCCGTTTGCAGTCGGCGCAAGGAACCTTCGACCGCCTCGGGGATTGTCTGCGGTGAAATCGGTGCGCCATCGCGCGCATGTGCGAACCCTGCCCCAGAATGCTTGGTTGCCAGAACATATTCACCACGCCGTGACGGGTTGGCGGCGTTCCAGTTGCCCAGAATTTCTTCGGTCCGGCCCACCGTCTCTTTCGAGATGGGATTCACCGGATACATCTCGGCGGCATCGACAAAATTAATGCCCCCATCAAGTGCCATGTCCATCTGAGTATGCGCGTCGGCCTCGGATGTCTGCGTACCAAATGTCATCGTACCCAGACACAGGTCTGTCACCATGATTCCAGTACGGCCCAGGGGCTTCATTTCCATCGCTCATTCTCCTGAAATCTGCGGAGGCCCTATGCCTCGGCTTTTTTTTCCCACCGGCCCGATTCCTCGGACCAATATTGCGCCGAACAGCCCGCCCCGGTCAGTGTTTTCCATTGCCCGCGGGCATGTTGGAGAGCCTGATCATCATTCCCATCGAACAGGATGCACACGCGTTCCAGCGCGTTCACTTCCTCGGGTTCAACCGCGGCACCATCAACAGCCATCACGCAAGCCGGATCATTTGCGGCCTCGGCCCCTGTCGTCAGCAATATGGGCTGGTCCCTGTCATGCGGCCCCCCGGTGCGGCCATGTGGCAGGAACCCTTCCTCGGGGCCCTGCCACAGCTTTTCGTCCAACCAATCCATCCGTGCGGGATCAGTTCCCCGCACGGCTATCTTCCACCCGGCCTGCCGCGCCTTGTCCAGCAACACGGGCAAGGTGTTTTCCAGCGGTTGGCGGGTCAGGTGATAGAAATAAACGGCGCCCATTGGATTATTCGAAATTGTCCTGCACGAACCGGCTCAGTGCGCGGACACCCCAACCGGTGGCCCCTTTGGGCGCATAGGATGTCTCGGTTGCAATCGAAGCCACCCCAGCAATGTCCAGATGGATCCAGGGGGTTTCGTCCTTCACGAACCGCTGCAGGAACTGCGCAGCAGTGATGGATCCGGCAGGTCGTCCACCGACATTCTTCATATCGGCGATACGCGATTTCAGCTGCTCGTCATAGGCTTTGCCCAGCGGCATCCGCCATGCGCCCTCATCCTCGGCCCCGGCAGCCTTTAGGAAGGCGTTGCAGAACGTGTCATTGTTCGAAAAGACACCGGCATTCTCATGCCCAAGCCCAATGATGATCGCGCCGGTCAATGTTGCCAGGTCGATCATGCCCACGGGGGCAAACCGCTCTTGCGCGTACCACATCACATCACACAGGACCAAACGGCCCTCGGCGTCGGTATTGATGACCTCGACCGTGTCGCCCTTCATCGACTTGACGACATCGCCGGGACGCGTGGCATTGCCCGAAGGCATGTTTTCCACTAGCCCGACAAGGCCCACGACATTGGCTTTGGCCTTGCGCTTGGCCAGCGCCCGCATGGTGCCGGCGACCACACCTGCCCCACCCATGTCCATAGTCATGTCTTCCATGCCTGCAGCGGGTTTCAAGGAAATGCCGCCGGTGTCAAACACGACGCCCTTACCCACCAGCGCCAGCGGCGCATCATCCTTGTCGCCTCCATTCCACTGCATCACCACAACCTTGGACGGGCTGACCGAGCCCTGCCCGACGCTTAACAAGGTGCGCATACCCAATTCGGCCAGTTTGTCTTCGTCGAGCACTTCGACGTCCAGGCCAAGTGCCTTCATTTCGGACAAACGATCCGCGAATTCGGTCGTTGTCAGCACATTGGCGGGTTCATTGGTCAGGTCCCGTGTCATCCGAACGCCATCGGCAATCGCATACAGCGGTGCGAATGCGGCTTCGACCTCATCATGTTTCTGATGACTGATTGTTACTGGTCCGGCTTCATCCGAATCTCGGGTTTTATGGGCATCGAAATCATAGCTGCGCAAAACGATCCCCAATGCCAGTTCTTCGGTCCGAGCCTGATTTCCGGCCATGACCAACAAGGGCTGGTGATCAGACAATTTGGCCAGCTTCGCCCCGGCCTTGCGCGCCTCTGCAGCATCGGCACGGCGCGACAGCACGAGAATATCAAGCGCTTCAGCGGCCATTCCGCCTGGCCAGGCAAGAGAGACTACATCGCCGGATTTCACGTTTTCGAACCGGTCGCTTTCGACAAGTCGCGCGACTGCGCCCCGGGTCAGACGGTTGGCGCGGCGTGCGGCTGGGTTCATCTTGCCTTCATCCGAGACAATAATCACGACGCGCCCTTTGGTCTGCGCCATCACGTCCACGTCAAAAGCCTTAAACTGAATTGGAACAAGACTGCTCATTGGGAACTCCTGAAAATCTGTTTCCCAAGACCTAGCCCGCGGCGACCGCATTGACCAGATAGCAGTTTTCCCCGCCGGGCATTTGCATTACAGTCGCGGAAAAAGTTCCGGCAGGGTCGGAGAGCGGGAGGGCGAATTGGCAAATCGGGGCAGGCATAGGCCGTTGCGCGCTGGCGCATGTACCGCTGATTCTCTTAACTTCAAGGCCCCCGCTGCAGGCAACGCAGTGATGCCGGGGGCGCGTTTGTGATCCTGGATCGATATTTTGCCCGCCGGTTCACCCAGAGCTTTCTGGTCATTGGCTGTATCTTTTTGACGCTGATGATTCTGATCGATCTGATTGAACAGGTACGGCGCTTTGATGAGGTCGATCTGTCATTTGGCCGGCTTTTGTATCTGACCCTATTGAATACGCCCGCCGCCATCGGTGAGATGCTGCCCCTGCTGATCATCCTGTCCACGATTGCGTTGTTCATCGGATTGGCGCGCAGCTCGGAATTGGTGGTGACGCGCTCGATCGGGCGATCTGGAATTCGCGTCCTGCTTGCACCTGTAACTTTGGCCCTGTTGATCGGAGCCTTGGCGGTTGCGGTGCTTAACCCGTTTGCTGCCGCAACTTCCGAAGAATTCCAACGGCTTTCCGATTCCTACCGTAACCGCACCAGCTCAGCTCTTTCGATCAGCAGTGAGGGTTTGTGGTTACGGCAAGCTACAGAAGAGGGCCAATCGGTTGTCCACGCGCGCCGAACGTCCAACGGTAACACCCTGCTGTTGAAGGACGTCACCATAATAACATTCGACGCGATTGGTCAGCCGACACGCCAGATCTCTGCCAAACAGGCCAAGTTGGAAGACGGTTTTTGGGTTTTACAGGATGCCAAGATCTGGCCGCTTATGAACGGCATCAATCCCGAAGCTGGCTCGAAAGAGCATGATCGTCTGGAGATTCCGACCACCCTGACACGTCAGCGCATTCTGGACAGGCTGGCCAACCAGGATTCGATGTCTGTCTACGATTTGCCCCAGTTGATCCGAGACCTGCGCGAGGCGGGCTTTTCGACCAAGCAATACGAGGTCTGGTTTCAGGTCCAACTGGCAAGACCTCTGTTTCTGGTCGCAATGGTCTTGATTGGCGCGGCCTTTACCATGCGGCATGTCCGGTTCGGCGGCACCGGAATAGCGGTGCTGACGGCTGTGTTACTGGGCTTCGCCATCTATTTCGTCCGTAATTTCGCGCAAATATTGGGAGAAAACGGTCAGTTGCCTATCTTCGTTGCAGCCTGGGCCCCGCCATTTGCGGCCATCCTTCTTTCTCTTGGCCTGCTGTTGCACGCGGAGGATGGCTGATGCGCAAATTCGCTCTGCTATTGCTCTCGGGTGCGGTTGCATTGTCTTTGCCTTCGGGTGTCCTGGCCCAGACTTTGCCGGAACAGGATCAAACGACGGACGCGTCCCAGCAAGAGCCACCAGCCTTACTTGTCGCCGACAAGATTTTCATAACCCCAGAGCGTGTGCTGATCGCAGAGGGCAATGTCGAAGCGTTTCAGGGTGACGTCAAAATGACGGCCAGTCGGATTTTGTACGACCGCGAAAGCGGTGAGCTTACACTGGAAGGACCGATCCGGATTGATCAGGGCAATCGAACGACAGTTCTGGCGGATTCCGGAGAACTCGACCGGGGTTTGCTCAACGGCCTTTTGATCGGCGCCCGAATGGTGTTCGACCAACAGGTGCAAATTGCCTCGGTGCAGGCGACACGTGCTGGCGGCAGATACACCCAGTTCAGCAAAGTCTCGGCGACGTCTTGCCATGTCTGCACGGATGGGCGGCCACCGCTCTGGCAAATCCGTGCCCGCAAGGTGACCCATGATCAGTTGGAACGACAGCTCTATTTCGAAGGTGCGCAATTCCGGGTGCTGGATGTGCCGGTCTTCTATTTCCCTTACCTGCGTCTTCCCGATCCAACGCTGGACCGGGCGACTGGTTTTTTGGTCCCATCGGTCCGCACCACCTCGCAGTTGGGCACAGGCATAAAGGTTCCCTATTTCTTCAAGCTTGGAGATCACAAGGACCTCACGCTGACACCTTACCTTTCCGGCAAGACCAGAACTCTGGGCTATCGCTATCGTCAGGCCTTTAAGAACGGACGGATCAAAATCGAAGGCGCGCATACTCGCGATGACCTTCAACGGGACGAGGCGCGCGGATATTTCTTTACCAACGGTTGGTTTGATCTGCCGGACGACTATCGCCTGACCTTCAACATTCGAACCACGTCCGACGATTCCTATCTGGCTGATTACGGCCTGCCCAACTTTGACCGTCTGCGCAGCGAAATTGCCCTGGAAAGGATCAAGCGCGATACCGCTTTCCGGACCAGCCTAAACCACTATAAAACCTTGCGAGATAGCGAGGATCAGGATCAGATTCCTTCTCGCATCTTCGACCTGAACTATCGCAAACGCTTCTTCCCGGCAGCTGTCGGAGGAGAGGTGCGGATGGCTTTCATCGGCCATGCCCATGAAAGAACGAGCAATGAGGACGTTATCGGGCGCGATGTTGCCCGAGCGACCTTCGATACCGAATGGCTGCGCAGCTGGATACTGGGCTGGGGGCTACGTGCAGATGCCCAAGTAGGCGCGTCAATCGACACGTTCAATATTCGCCACGACAGCGCCTATCCCGATCAGGTGACCCGCACGACCCCGCGCGCCGCACTGACGCTGCGCCTTCCAATGACTCGCCGCGAGGCGTCGGGCGCAACCCAGTTGCTGGAACCCATCGCGCAGATCGGGTGGACGCATGTCTCCGACAATGATGTTCCTATCGACGAAAGTACGTTTCAGGAGTTTGACCAGGGTAACCTGTTATCCCTGTCCCGATTCCCTGCCGAGGACAGGCGCGAAGATGGGGTCAGCGGCGTTGTTGGGATGAATTGGGCGCGTTATGGCTCCAGGGGCTGGCAAGCGCGTGCCACGATCGGTCAGGTCTTTCGTGCGGATGCTGATCCCGACTTTAACCTTACATCGGGCCTTCAGGGCACATCGTCCGATGTGTTGATCGCCGGACAACTTGAAACGCCCAACGGGTGGTCTCTGGCCGGGCGAGGTTTGGTGAACGGAGATTTCAGCTTTGCCAAGGCCGAGCTGCGTGCAGCATGGCAAAAGGAAACAACGGCCCTCAGCGGAAGCTATGTCTGGCAAGAACCCGATCCCGCAGAAAATGTCGACGATGAGATTTCTGAGATCTGGTTGCGCGGGCGGTACGACATCGATCAGAACTGGCAAACCCGTGCTCAGGCGCGGTATGACCTGAGCGAATCTGAACCGATCAGATATGGGTTGGGTATCACGTACCGGAACGAGTGTGTTCAGGTTAACATGTCGGTCAGCAGGCGCTATACCTCGTCATCAAGTATTGAGCCTTCGACCGAATTCGGCTTTACCGTAGCTCTGACAGGATATTCTGTCGAAGGTGGCGGCAAACAGTACAAGAGAAGATGCAGTTGATAACAGGTTTTTCACGTTTCTTTCGTTCCAGCCATATCGGGCTGGTTGCTCCGGCACTGGTTGCAGTTTCGATTGCCATAGCACCTGTAAAGGCAGTGGCGCAGAACCTGTTCTCGCCTGCCATAAAGGTCAATCAAGACATCGTGACCTGGTATGAGCTGGAACAGCGCCTGCAATTCCTGTCGATTCTGGGTGTTCCCGGCGCAACCGAGGAAGACGTGCGCAAAGCTCTGATAGACGACCGCCTGCGCAAACAGGCGATGCGCGACGCTGGAATCGTGGTCGCCCCCGAAGACGTTCAGGTTGGAATAGACCAATTTGCAGCCCGCGGTCAGCTTTCGAGCGACGAATTCCTGCAGCTTCTGGCGGATGCCGGTGTTGACCGTGAGACGGTTCGGGATTTCATCGAGGATCAGATTTCCTGGCGTGAATTCGTCAGCGCGCGTTTTCTGTCGCAGGCGAGACCATCGGAAGACGAGATCAATCGCGCACTTGGACAATCTGGAAGTGGTGGCCTGCAAGTCCTTCTTTCGGAAATCATTATTCCTGTGAACCAACAAAACCTGCCACAGGTTCAACTGCTGGCCGAAGAGATCGCCTTGATCGAGGGCTATGATTCCTTTTCAACCGCCGCAACACAGTACTCGGCGGCCGGAACTCGCACCAATGGGGGGCGCCTTGACTGGTTGAACTTGACCGATCTGCCCCCGGCGCTGCAGCCGGTCATCATCGGGCTCAAAAATGGTGACATCACCCAGCCCATTCCGCTGCCCAATGCCGTTGCACTGTTTCAGATGCGCGGTTTGCGTGAGACCGCTGCGAGTACGCCCACCTATTCCGAGATCGACTATGCTGTCTATTACATGCCCGGTGGTCGTAGCGCGGAAACACTGGCCGCAGCCGAAAAGCTGAAAGAAGAAATAGACACTTGCGATGATCTGTACGGTATCGTGCAAAACAAGCCAGCAGAAGTCTTAGAGCGGAATGTCAGCAAACCGTCGGAAATCCCGCGCGATATCGCATTGGAACTAGCCAAACTGGACCTGAACGAAGTTTCAACCACGTTGACCCGTAACAACGGCCAAACACTGGCTTTTGTGATGTTGTGCACACGTACCCGCAACCTTGGCGAAGAGACAACGCGTGCAGATGTCGCCAATGCTCTGACCCAGCAAAGGCTGCAAACACTTGCAGAAAGCCTGTTGGGGCAAATGCGTGCCGACGCAACTATTGTTGAACAATGAAGCCAATCGCGCTCAGCTGCGGCGACCCGGCCGGAATTGGGCCCGAGATCGCCGCAAAAGCCTGGGCCAGCCTTAGAACCACCTGCCCTTTCTTCTATATTGGCGATGCCGCGCATTTGCCGCCCGAGACACCGTCGGTACAGATCAGCGACGCCTCTCAGGCGGTCGAGATCTGTGGCTCTGCCCTGCCCGTACTGCAACTGGACTTTCCAGCCCCCAACCGGTCTGGGCACCCTAATCCAGCCAACGCCAGATCAGTTGTCACTGCCATTGAAACCGGCGTGGCGCTGGTTCAGTCCGGTTCTGCATCGGCGCTATGTACCGCACCGATCCACAAGAAAGCACTTATCGACGGGGCAGGTTTCTCATTCCCCGGCCATACTGAATTTCTGGGCGCCTTGGCTGGGTCCCAACGTGTTGTGATGATGCTGGCGAGCGACCAGCTGCGCGTTGTACCAGCAACCATCCACATCCCGCTCTCACGCGTTCCTTGCGAGCTTACGCCCGAGCTTTTGCGGGAAACCATCGAAATCACCGCCCAGGGACTACAATCACAGTTCGGTATTGCCACCCCGCGGATAGCCGTCGCGGGCCTCAACCCGCATGCCGGTGAAGGCGGCAAGATGGGACAAGAAGAACTGGACTGGATTGCGCCGCTGATCGCGGAGCTGCCCCGCAAAGAGTATACCGTAACCGGCCCGCACCCCGCGGATACATTGTTCCACGCCGCAGCGCGCGCGCGCTATGACGCCGCCATCGCCATGTATCACGATCAGGCTCTGATTCCGATCAAGACGCTGGATTTCGATCGCGGTGTGAACGTCACACTAGGCCTTCCATTTATCCGAACCTCACCCGATCACGGGACTGCACTGGACATTGCGGGGCAAGGCCTTGCAAACCCGACCAGCCTGATCGAAGCGCTGAAACTTGCCCAGCAGATGGCACAAAGCTCTTGATCCTTCAGCGGGCTGTAAATATCCCGGCCAGAGGTAAAAATTCTCTGGCGCTCTCCTATCAAACCGCGCCACGGTGATCGGATCATGAGCACTATCGACAACCTTCCCCCTCTCCGCGAGGTTATCGCCTCGCATCAACTCTCGGCTCGCAAGTCGCTGGGCCAGAACTTTTTGCTGGACCTGAACCTGACCGCCAAGATCGCGCGGCAGGCCGGAGATCTTGCGGAATGCGATGTTCTGGAAATCGGCCCCGGCCCCGGCGGGCTGACCCGTGGGCTACTTTCAGAAGGTGCGCGCAAGGTTATCGCAGTTGAAAAAGACACACGCTGTATCGCTGCCCTAAACGACATCGCCGCCGCCTATCCCGGTAGGCTTGAGGTCATCAACGGTGACGCGCTTGAGATTGATCCGCTTGTGCATCTCACACCACCGATCCGTGTGGCGGCGAACCTGCCCTATAACGTCGGCACCGAATTGCTGGTCCGCTGGCTGACTCCGCCGCAATGGCCTCCGTTCTGGCAAAGCCTGACCCTGATGTTTCAGCGCGAAGTGGCGGAACGGATCGTCGCCCAACCCGGCGGAAAAGCCTATGGCCGCTTGGCCATCCTTGCCCAATGGCGGACCGACGCGCGCATCGCCATGTCGCTGCCACCCGGCGCGTTCACCCCGCCCCCCAAGGTTTCAAGCGCTGTGGTCCACCTGACCGCCCTGCCTCAACCACGATATCCGGCTGACCCTGCCACCCTGTCCCGCGTGGTTGCCGCCGCATTTAATCAGCGCCGCAAGATGCTGCGGGCTTCACTGAAAGGCGTCGCACCCGATATCGAAGACCGCCTGATAGCCGCCGGGATCAAACCCACCGAACGTGCGGAACAAGTGCCTTTAGAAGCGTTCTGCGCATTGGCCCGCGAAGTCAAAAGATCCTGAAACAAAAAAACCCTGCAGTCTAACAGATCGCAGGGTTTTTCTTTTCTATACTGGCTGATTTACTCTGCCGCTTCAGGCGTATCACCGTTGCCGGAGGGCGTGTCCTCAGTCGCAGCAGGTGCGGCTTTGGGCTTGCGCGCCCGAGGCCGACGGGCCGGTTTTTCTTTTTTCTCGGCCTCTTCAGGGCTTTTGCTTTCAGGCGTTTCTACAAGCCCGGATTCCGGAGCAGCTGCGTCAGCGGCAAACCCCATCACATCAGGTTGAGGTGCCTCAGCGGGATCCGACTGGCGGACGGTTTCGCGTTCCTGACGCTCGGCACGCTCACGATCTCGTTCAGCCTGGCGTTCGCGATTCTGACGCTCTTGCTCCTCACGGCGTGCATCCATTTCACGCTGAGCTTCGCTAAGCAAACGCAGGTAATGTTCGGCGTGCTGCTGAAAGTTTTCGGCAGCTACACGGTCGTTAGACAACTGAGCATCGCGTGCAAGCTGATTATATTTATCAATAATCTGTTGCGGCGTGCCACGCACTTTGCCCTCTGGGCCAGAACTGTCGAAAACTCGGTTTACGACGTTGCCGCCAGAAGGACGATTGCGGTTATTCTTTGCCCGAGAGCGGGATTTGGAAGATCTCATCTACTTTAGTCAGCCTTGTCGTTCGCTGCCGATCAGTTCGCGTCTTGCACTGCTCAAGGGCTTAGCTTTGACACGATGTCGGCTTTTTTGGGCTTGGCGTCAGGGGCCCGCTGTAACAGCGTCAACCTCTCTGACTACACCTGAGTAAACACGTCCAGAGCGTGCAGACAAGAGGTTTGTCCCAATTTTTGTACCTTTTTTATATCAATCGGCGCATTTCGGCCTCAGAATGTTCCGTCATGAAGGCATTCTGGCGAAAACGACGCGGTCGCGACCGTCCAGATCGGGAATGATCCGTACGTCTGTCAATCCTGTTGCGTCAAACAAAGATGCGACGCTCTGCCCTTGCTCGGGTCCGATTTCGACAAGTAACCGACCATGGGGCAATAGAAAATCCGGGGCGGCGGCAGCAATCCTGCGGTAGGCCCCCAAGCCGTCACCTTCGTCTGTCAATGCCATCCGCGGCTCATGGTCCCGCACTTCAGGTGCCAGGGTGTCCATTTCCGGAAGGGAAATATAGGGCGGGTTTGAAACAATCAGGTCAAATTTAGCTTCAATGTCTCCAAACCAATCGGATTGCTTAATTTCGATCCGGTTCTGAACATCGTGTTGCACGGCATTTGCACTGGCCTGTAGGCAGGCCGCCTTACTCAGATCCACACCAATACCCGATGCACTGGTGCGTTCGGACAGCAATGTGATCAGGATGCACCCCGATCCAACCCCCAGATCGAGGACATAGTCAAAGGGTTCGCTCAGCGCGGCCTCGATCAGAACCTCTGTTTCCGGGCGTGGATCCAGCACGTCCCGGCTAACTTTGAACCGACGGCCGTAAAACTCACGTTCCCCCAACAGATGAGAAACGGGCACACGAATGACCCGAAGCGAGATCAGTTGCTCGTATCGCTCAGCAATATCCGGTAAAAGCTCTTCGGGTGTAATCAGTGTCACGCGACTTGCTTCGATCCGGGCGGCGTGGGCGAGTAGAACCCGCGCATCCCGCGCCGGATCAGCCACACCAGCCGCACGCAATCTTGCCGTAGCGGCCACCATGGCCTGAGCCGCTGTCTGGCCGCCGGTCATTGCGCCATCTCGGCCAGGAGACGCGCCTGATCATCCGCGGTCAATGCGTCGATTACCTCATCCAGATCGCCCTGCATCACCTGATCCAACTTGTACAGCGTCAGATTGATCCTGTGGTCCGTCATGCGGCCTTGCGGGAAATTATAGGTCCTGATCCGTTCCGACCGGTCGCCAGACCCGACCTGGTTCGCCCGATCTGCCGAGCGTTCGCTGTCAATCCGCTGACGCTCCTGATCATAGAGTCGAGTCTTCAGAACCTGCATCGCGATCTCGCGATTGCGGTGTTGAGATTTCTCGGAGCTGGTCACCACAAGCCCGGTGGGCAAGTGTGTAATCCGCACGGCCGAATCGGTGGTGTTCACGTGCTGCCCACCCGCACCCGAGCTGCGCATCGTGTCGATACGGATATCATTGGCGTCGATCTGAATATCGACATCCTCGGCCTCGGGCAGAACCGCCACCGTCGCCGCCGAGGTATGAATGCGCCCGCCACTTTCGGTCTCCGGCACCCGCTGCACCCGGTGAACGCCAGATTCGTATTTCAAACGGGCAAAGACGTTGTCGCCTTTGATATGGGCAACCACCTCTTTGATGCCGCCTAGATCCGACGCCTGCTCCTCGATAATCTCGAATTTCCAACCGCGCGCTTCGGAATACCGCTGATACATGCGCAGCAGGTCGCCCGCAAAAAGCGCGGCCTCATCACCACCGGTTCCAGGACGGATTTCCAGCATGGCCGGGCGCGCATCGGCTGCATCCCTAGGCAACAAGGCCAGTTGCAGGGCGTGTTCGGCACCGGGAATTTGGGCCTGCAGGTCGGGGATTTCCTCTTCGGCCAGCTCCCTCATATCGGGATCGGCCAGCATCGCCTCGGCCTCGGCAAGGTCAGTGACCAGCTGGCGCCATGCCATGATCTGATCGACCACGGGCTTGAGGTCCGAATATTCCTTGGCCAGCACAGCAATATCGCCGCCCAAAGCACCATCTGCCATGGCTGCTTCGAGGTATTGGAATCGCTGAGTTATCTGTTCAAGGCGTTCTTCGGGGATCATCCGGGCGGTGTCTCTTAATCCGGGGCTATGGTCAAGGGCTGTCCGTATGCTAAGCTGCGCCGCATGAGACGGTTGGTTCTGGTTCTATCGCTTTTTGCGACGCCCGTGATGGCCGATGTCGTCGGTCCCGGCGGCAAGGTACAGGACTGCTATTGCACTGACAAATCCGGGTCACGCGTTGAATTGGGCGAGATGATCTGCCTGCAGGTCGACGGTCGCATTTTCACTGCACAATGTCAGATGTCACTGAACGTTCCGATGTGGCGCGAGGTACAGGAAGGATGCTTGTCCTCAGGGCTGCATCCGCGCGAGCCAGCCATCAACGCGGTTTCGGTTTACCCCAAAATCTGAGCGTCCAAAGCGCAACCTGCCATAGATGCGCAGTGTATCGCCGTTCTGCTGGGCGGTTGTGTAATCTGGAAAACCTATCACTTTTGTACGGGTGATATAGGTGACCATCCTGTCATCAACTGACCCGGCCAGAACCTTTGTACGCGGAGCGGACGCAGCGATTTCGTTCAACTGCGCCAACCCGTCCGGCCCCGTTTCAAGTACTCGCGCGACGCCACCACGGAGGTCCCTGTTCGCGTCGCCGACGGGGGTATTGTGCCAAATGGCGGGATCAGATGGCGCAAGCCGTATATACGCCCCCACAAGGACAATCAGACCAGCAATCAGCCACAGCGCCATTTTCATCTTTTCCACTCTGTTAGATTGCGGAACCATATGCAGTTCCGCATAGCAAACAAGAGACTGCCATGATCCCTACCGTGACGTCACGCCTGGCAATATGCACAGCAGTTCAAACAGCAGATTGGCAGCGGTCAGCGCCGTATTGCCAGAGGGATCGTACGGCGGAGAAACCTCGACCAGATCACACCCAACCACATTTGTCCCGCCCAGGGCATGGATCAGTTGCAGCGCCTGCGGTGTGGTTAACCCGGCGATCTCGGGCGTGCCGGTTCCGGGGGCGAAAGACGGGTCCAGACTGTCAATGTCATAGGTGATATAGACCGGATGATCCCCGATCTCATTGCGTATCTGCGCGCCCATGACCGTCAGGTTCTGCTGCCAAAGCTCCCATGCGGGGTATTGGCGAAAGCCCCACCCTTTGGCCTCGGTAAAGTCCGATGCCGCATAGCCAGAGCCTCGGATGCCGATCTGAAAGGTTTTTTCCGGCACGATCAGCCCTTCTTCATAGGCACGCCGGAAAACGGTGCCATGGGTTTCCTTTTCGCCAAACATCTCATCATTTACATCCGCATGGGCATCCACATGGACCAGCGCCACAGGCCCGTGTTTCGCGGCTATCGCCCGAAGGATCGGCAAGGTGATCGAGTGATCGCCCCCCATCGCCACAGGTGTCACACCCTGCGCCAGAATCGCGTCATAGCTTTCCTTGATGATCCTCAGACTGTCGGACAGCGAAAAGGTGTTGATTGCCAGATCGCCGATGTCGGCGATTTGCAGGCTGTCGAAGGGGGCCGCAAAGGTGGCCATATTGTAAGGCCGCAGCATCGCACTTTCGCTGCGGATCTGTTTCGGTCCGAACCGTGTCCCCGACCGCCAAGAGGTGCCAATGTCCATCGGTATGCCTATTACGGCCACATCCAATCCGGCCAACGTATCCGCCTGCGGCAGGCGCATAAACGTGTTTGGGCCGGAAAAACGCGCCAGATCGTTACCGCTGATTGGTTGGTTGAATTGTGTCATGCCGTTTTGTCTTCCGTCCTGCCCTGCTGCTAACCTGATACCGGAAAGATGGCTAACCAAAGGTTAAGGCTTCAGCTTGTTCCATCCCAGCAGGCAAATGATTTGCGTCGCCACATGTGCGCCTGCAATCGCTGTCGCACCTGAGGTGTCATAGGGAGGCGAAACCTCGACCACGTCCCCGCCTTTGATGTTGATCCCAGCAATGTCGCGCAGGATGATCTGGGCCTGAATCGAACTCAGTCCACCCCAGACCGGCGTTCCCGTGCCAGGCGCAAAGGCCGGGTCCAGACCGTCGATATCGAAGCTCAGGTAAACCGGGTTGTCACCAAGAATGCCTTTGATCTTTTGCGCCACGGCGGCGGGACCGGACTCGTACACCTCCCGAGCGTCAATGATGTTGACCCCCAAAGTATCTTCGTTCGTCGTACGAATACCCACCTGAACCGAGCGCTTGGGGTCCACAATCCCTGATTTGACCGCCTTGTAGAACATGGTCCCATGATCCACGCGAGACATGTCGTCGTCAGCCCACGTATCCGTATGCGCATCAAATTGCAGCAAGGACATCGGCCCGTATTTCTCGGCATAGGCCTTCAGGATCGGAAAGCTGATATAGTGGTCCCCACCAAGCGTCACCGAGGCCACGTCAGCGTTGAGAATTGTGCGAATGTGGTCCGTCAATGTGTCCGGAAAGGCAGGTATATTGGCGTAGTCATAAGCCATGTCCCCATAATCCACGATTGCCAATTCGCTTAGCGCATCAAACGGCCAGCCATAAGGCTCATCCGGGGATTGCAACGTGCTGGCCTCGCGGATGGCGCGTGGCCCAAGACGCGTACCGGGACGGTTCGTCACCGCCTGATCAAATGGCACGCCGGTTACGGCGATATCAATCCCGGTCAGATCCTTGGTATACAAGCGGCGCAAAAATGACATCGCCCCCCCGAAAGTATTCTCGTACGAGACGCCTTTCAGTTCAGGATTGGTAAACGCCTCGTCGACGAAATTCTTTGAATCTTCCAGTGCCATGTCTTTCTCCTGTCAGCCCAAAGGCTGGGCCTTTTCGACGATCCGCGCAAAGAAAGACGCCCCAACCGGCGCGATGTCGTCGTTGAAGTTGTATTTCGGATGATGCAGTCCGGCCCCCTCGCCTTGCCCCAGAAACAGGTAAGCGCCGGGGCGCGACTGCAGCATGTATGAAAAATCCTCGGCCCCCATCATCGCGTCGACATTGGTCATCACGCGATCTGCACCGGCAACATCACGCGCGATTTCTGCGGCAAAACCAGTCTTGTCGGCGTCATTGATTGTTGCAGGATAGTTGACCTCATAGTCCAGCCGCGCTTCGACACCATAGGATTGGGCTTGTCCTTGTACGATCTGTTCCATCCGCTCCATCACCATTTTCTGCACAGTCGGATCAAAAGTGCGCACAGTGCCGTTGATAAAGGCGGTATCGGGGATCACGTTGTTCACGGTGCCGGTATGGATTTGCGTGACCGAGATCACCAGACTGTCCAAAGCATAGTTGTTACGACTGACGATGGTCTGAATCGCCTGGGCGATACCGCAGGCCGCCATCACCGGATCCCGGGTTTCATGCGGCATGGCACCATGGCCACCAAGGCCCTGAATGTGAACTTCGAACGTATCAACAGCAGCCATGATCGGCCCGGGGGTTGTCTGAAAGGATCCTTCGGGAATTCCAGGCGCATTGTGCAATGCATAGATTTGGGAAATGTCGAACCGGTCCATGATCCCCTCTTCGACCATGACGCCCGCGCCACCACCCTCTTCTTCGGCCGGTTGAAAGATCAGCGCCACGCGTCCACGGAAATTTCGGGTTTCCGCCAAATAGCGCGCCGCGCCCAACAACATCGTGGTGTGCCCGTCATGACCGCAGGCATGCATGTTTCCGGGCTTGGTTGATTGGTACGCGACCCCTGTTTCCTCGGGGATAGGCAAAGCGTCCATATCAGCGCGCAGACCTATCGTCGGCCCCTCACCCTGGCCATTGATGATCGCAACGATCCCAGTAGTGGCGATCCCTTGGTGCACCTCATCCACATCGAACTCACGGAGTCGATCAGCGACAAAGGCCGCGGTTTCGTGGCATTCGAATGCAAGCTCGGGGATCGTATGCAGATGCTGGCGCCATGCGGCCATATCGGCAGAGAAATCGGCAATTCGGTTGACGACGGGCATCTGGGGTGGACTCCTGATCGTGACTGCGGAATGGATGCATCTGACACCGGAACGAAAGGGTTCGCAATGGCCGAAAATCCTCTGATCCTTGACAGCGATGCTGGCATCGAACGCTTGTTAGAGATCATGCGCCGACTGCGCGACCCTCAAACTGGCTGCCCATGGGATATTGAGCAGGATTTCGGCACGGTCGCTCCTTATACGATCGAAGAGGCTTATGAGGTCGCTGATGCCATCGAACGTGAGGCTTATGATGAGCTGAAGGGCGAACTTGGGGATCTGCTGTTCCAGTCTGTCTTTCATGCACAAATGGCCGAAGAAGCCGGGCATTTCACCTTTCAGGACGTGGTGCGCACCATGTCGGACAAGATGGTCGCCCGGCACCCGCATGTCTTTGGCGACGAATCCCGCGACAAATCGGCAGAGCAGCAAACACTGGACTGGGAAGCCATCAAAGCAGCCGAACGTGCTGGTAAAGAACAACAAGGCGCGTTGGACGGTGTCGCCGCCAACCTACCCGCCCTGCTGCGTGCTCTCAAATTGCAGAAACGTGCCGCCCGTGTTGGATTCGACTGGCCCGATGCCAGCCATGTGCTGGCCAAGATTACCGAAGAGGCTGCCGAGCTCGAAGAGGCACGCGACCGCATGGATGCGGATGCGTTAGAGGATGAGTTCGGCGATCTACTATTCGTTATGGTCAATCTGGGCCGCCATCTTGGGGTCGAGCCCGAGACCGCCCTGCGTCGGACCAACGCCAAGTTCACCCGCCGGTTCGAACAGGTCGAGTCGCGCCTGGCTGCACGGGGGAAAACCCCAACGGAAAGCACGCTGGAAGAGATGGACGCGCTTTGGGACGAGGTGAAGATCGAGGAACATCGGGCCAATGGCAAACTCCCGCCGGCAAAGGCCGAGGCCGGAACGTAAAACCGCTAGACAAGCTCTCGGACACTTGCGAGTGTCCCACCTTCACGACCTCCGGAGACGATCATGCCCGCTCGCAAAATCATTATAGACACCGATCCGGGACAGGACGACGCCGTCGCCATTCTGCTGGCGCTTGCCAGCCCCGACGAAATTGAGGTTTTGGGCATTACCGCAGTCGCTGGCAACGTACCCTTAGAGCTGACAGCCAAAAACGCGCGTATTGTCTGCGAACTGGCTGGCCATACCCAGACCCCCGTCTATGCCGGATGCGACCGCCCGTTAGAGCGCCCCCTGATCACTGCGGAGCATGTGCATGGCAAAACTGGCTTGGATGGGCCGGTTCTGCCGGATCCGCAGATGCCGCTGTCCGAAGGACATGCCGTCGATTTCATCATCGACACGTTGCTCGCGCATGAACCAGGCTCCGTTACGCTCTGTCCCCTTGGGCCATTGACCAACATCGCCACAGCGTTCCGCAAAGCGCCTGACATCGTTGACCGGGTTCAAGAGATCGTTTTGATGGGAGGGGCATATTTCGAAGTTGGAAACATCACCCCAACCGCCGAATTTAACATTTACGTCGATCCAGAAGCCGCTGATATTGTGTTCAAATCTGGACGTCCCATTGTGGTGATGTCGCTTGATGTCACGCATAAAGCTCTGGTGACCAAGACGCGCAACGATGCCTTCCGTAGAATTGGAAACAAGGCCGGTGTCGCGGTGGCCGAGATGACCGATTTCTTTGAACGGTTCGACAAGAACAAATACGGCTCGGAAGGTGCTCCGCTACACGACCCTTGCGTGACAGCCTATCTTATCAAGCCCGAACTGTTTACCGGGCGGCTGGTGAATGTCGAGGTCGAGACCCAATCAGAGCTGACCCTGGGCATGACTGTTGCCGATTGGTGGGGTGTTACCGACAGAAAACCCAACGCCCTGTTCATCGGAGAAATTGACGCTGGCGGGTTTTTTGATCTGCTCACGGATCGGCTGGCCCGACTATGAGCGCCGCACTTCGCCTTGCCCGCCCCGAGGATCTGGAACGTCTGGTTGGTCTGGTCGCCGCCTTTCACGCCGAAGAAGGCATTACCCAGGATGCCGATCAGACGCGCAATGCGCTTGCCCCTCTTCTCGAGGGAATACCTTTTGGGTGCATCTACCTGATTGGCCCCGGTCGCGCACCCTTGGGCTATGTCATCCTGACCTTTGGGTGGTCGGTTGAATTCGGCGGCATGGATGGATTCGTGGATGAGATCTATATTCGTCCTGCCGTGCGAGGGCGCGGAATTGCGTCTGAAGTCTTGCTGGATTTGCCCAAGGCGTTGGCGAGCGCGGGGCTCACAGCCTTGCATCTTGAAGTCGATCGTACAAACGAGACGGCACAGAAACTGTATCTACGCACAGGTTTCAAGCCTCGTGACCGCTATATGCTGATGAGCAAAACCCTTTGATCCATTTCTGTGTGGCTGAACAACAAGACCACCCGCGAAAGATTGACAGACCCTACCGGGCCTCACCGCGACGGATGTAAACCGGAGCTTCAAGGTTTGCCACCGGATCGTCAGGGGACACTGCCGTACCGGTGATCGGATATGTTCCAGGCTCTGAGCAAGCAACCAGAAATACAGTGCTGAGTGCAGACGCTACCAGAAGAAGTTTCGAACCATTCATAGTGTTCCCCTTATCTGTTATTTCAATATGATACGAATGCGCACTACAGAACAAAAAGGAAAAAGTTCACACATAAGGATCGCTAGCGCAGGACCCCTATATAAGTCATTAATATATCTAGATAATACTATTCATAACCTCCCAAGTTTCTTCTGACCCAATCATGCTAAAGTGCCGGTTTGAGATTTAGACATGGGCAAAACCTACAATCCAACACAAAAAACCCGGCCCATTTCCACAGGCCAGGCAATCAAAATTCAGGCTTACAGTTTTCAGCGCTTGAGGATTGAGGCCCCTGCGTATTCGGCAATCTCACCCAGAGATTCTTCGATACGGATCAGTTGATTATACTTGGCTAACCGATCTGACCGCGCCAATGATCCGGTTTTGATCTGACCGCAATTCGTGGCCACTGCCAGATCGGCTATCGTGGCATCTTCGGTCTCGCCCGAGCGGTGCGACATCACATTGGTATAGCGTGCGCGATGGGCCATATCGACGGCGCGCAGCGTCTCGGTCAGCGATCCGATCTGGTTCACCTTGACCAGCATCGAGTTGGCGCAGCCGCGTTCAATCCCTTCCGCCAGTCGCGTGGGGTTGGTGACGAACAGATCGTCGCCCACCAGTTGCACCTTGTCGCCGATGGCGTCGGTCAGGGCCTTCCAGCCGTCCCAGTCATCCTCAGACATACCGTCTTCGATTGAGATGATCGGATAGTCGTTGACCAGAGCGGCCAGATAGTCGGCATTTTCTTCCGAGGTCAGGCTCTTGCCCTCACCGGACAGGACGTATTTGCCGTCTTTGTAATACTCGGTCGCGGCGCAGTCCAAAGCCAGATGGATTTCCTCACCGGGCTTGTAGCCCGCCTTTTCGATGGATTTCAGAATGAAATCCAGTGCCTCGCGCGTACTGGCGATGTTGGGGGCAAAGCCGCCCTCGTCGCCGACACCTGTGGCCAGACCTGCCGACGACAGCTCTTTCTTCAGAGTGTGGAACACCTCGGACCCCATGCGCACCGCGTCGCGGATATTCGCGGCCGAGGTCGGCATGATCATAAATTCCTGAATGTCGATCGGGTTGTCAGCATGTTCGCCACCGTTGATGATGTTCATCATCGGCACGGGCAGGATACGGGCCGAGGTGCCGCCGACATAGCGGAACAGCGGCTGCGTGGTGAAATCCGCTGCCGCCTTGGCCGTTGCCAGCGAAACCCCCAGAATGGCGTTTGCGCCGAGACGGCCTTTGTTCTCGGTGCCGTCCAGTTCGATCATAGTCTGGTCGATCGCTACCTGCTCGGTCGCGTCGAACCCAACCAGTTCTTCGGCGATCTCACCATTTACGGCGGCAACCGCTTCGAGCACGCCCTTGCCCATATAGCGCGATTTGTCGCCATCACGCTTTTCGACCGCCTCATAGGCGCCGGTCGAGGCACCCGACGGGACGGCGGCACGGCCCATGGTGCCGTCTTCCAGGATCACGTCCACTTCGACGGTCGGGTTGCCCCGGCTGTCCAGAATTTCGCGTGCATGGATGTCGATGATGGTGCTCATGAGGCCCGTCCCTGTGGCTGCAATCAGTTGCCAGCCTCATATCAGTATAGGGCAAAAAGTAAACCACTCATGTTATCGCTAACACTGATCTGAGAGCCTGTTTGCGCAAACCTGCGACGATCCGTCAGGCCGCGACAGCCAGTGACCGCGCCAGACGCCGTTCGCGCAGGAAGGTATAGAGCCCCGACCCCAGGATCAGCGATGCACCGGCAACCGTCATCATATCCGGGCGTTCCCCGAACATCAGCATTCCGGCCGCGATAGAAAACACCAGCCGGGTGTATCGGAACGGGGTCAGGGCCGAAGCATCGCCAATCCGCATTGCGCTGACAATCCCGTAATACCCCAGAACACCAAATCCAATCGCGCCCAAGAACGGCCCGAATTGCGCCTGGTTCAGTGCAACGACCGGCTGGCCGGCCATTGAGATCAGCACAAAACCGGCAATGGTAACCGCCCCATAGGCCTGCATCGCAACTACTGCCGAGGCCACACGCACATCCAGCCTGCGTGTGATCAGATCGCGGGCGGCAATAGCCACAACGCTGGCCACGACGAAAAGGGTTTCTGGCTGGAACCCGTCCAACCCCGGTCGGATGATCAAGAGAACACCGATGAAACCAACGCCGATTGCGCTCCATCGCCGCCATCCAACCTGCTCGCCCAGGAACAACGCCGCCCCCATTGTAACGACCAAAGGCATTGCCTGAAACACCGCGGCAACCGTTGACAAATCGACCAGAGACAGCGCGGTCACAAAAGCCACGGCCCCGAACCCCTCGCAGAGCGCACGTATCAGGGGCAAAGTCTGCCACGCGGCAGCATCAAAGATGCGTTTGCGGGTGAACACCGCCATACCAACAAAGACCAGACCACAGGAAAGGCCCAAAAGAACCATGATCTGTCCTGTTGGCACTGTGACCGACAGGTGTTTGATGAACATATCTTCAAGTGCAAAGGCCGCCATTGCGCCGACGACCAGCAAAATGCCGTTCACGTTGTTCATAGTTTTGTCCGTAGAATATTGCGGCGCGTTCAGCCGGTCATATCCAAGCAAAAGCCGATGCCGGGCGGTCAGGCAAGCAATATCCGCCTGAGAATCATGAATTCCCGTGCGCAGGCCGTTCGTTTTTTGTGATGGATCAGTCGTGGTCTAGCGGAACGCCATACAGTTCCAGCCGGTGCCCTTTCAGCTTGTAGCCCAGCTTAGCTGCAATCTTTTCCTGTAGCGCTTCGATCTCAGGGTCTACAAATTCGATGACTTCACCTGACTGCATATCGATCAAGTGATCATGATGGTCCCGTTCGGCATCCTCGTACCGCGCGCGACCATCACCGAATTCCAGACGCTCTAGAATCCCGGCCTCTTCGAACAGTTTGACGGTCCGATAGACGGTGGCGATGGAAATACCAGAATCAACCTGTGAGGCGCGCGAATAGAGCTCTTCGACATCGGGATGATCATCGCTTTGTTGCAGCACCTGTGCAATCGTGCGGCGCTGTCCTGTCATACGCAGGCCTTTGGCTTCGCAACGGGCGATGATCGTGTCGGACATAGGGACCCTCGGCATATATTCGGTTCTCTGTATTAAACCGTATGCGTGATCGGCGCTACAGGGGATTTACCGGCTAAGCTACAAGGCGTAGATCGGCCCAGATTGGCAAGTGATCCGAGGCGATATGCGCGGGTCGCACCGAATGCACGCCATGCAAAACAGCCTCAAGCCCCGCGCCGAGCGCGATCCGATCCAGCGCGCCCAGCGGCTGTGCCGCTGGAAAGCTGGGGAATGGTGGAAGAAAGTGCATATCCGGGGCCAGGTGATCCAGAACCGGCTGTCGGGACCATTCATTGAAATCCCCCGCCCAGACAGTTGGCAAATCCTCTAGATTCGCATCGCACCGTCTGAGGTGGGTGATTTGCTGACGGCGTGAGGCGGGCAAGAGCCCCAGATGCATGCCCATCACCCGAAGCGGACCGATTGGTGTGTCAAACTCGACCCTGACAGCCCCACGCGGTTCCAGCCCCGGTAATTCGTGATGCCCGGTCTGCCGGACACGGATCGCATCACCCCGCCAGATCACTGCATTCCCATGCCACCCCAAGCTGCCAGCCCCACCCAAATCAACGATCTGCCATCCCGCTTCGTCCAGCATGAAATGCGGCAGGGCCGCAGGGCGCGGAGGCAATCGTTTGTCGGCCTCTTGCAAGACGACAATATCGGCCTGCAGGCTTTCGATGACCTGAAGAATCCTCTGGGGCTGTCGACGTAGATCCAGTCCGACACATTTCTGAATATTATAGCTGGCGATGCGCAGGATTGCGGTCTGAGACATGGGTTCCTGAAAGTCCGTTTGAGATCGCAGGATTGCGCTGCTCATCGTTGATTGCAAGCCGGCTTCACCAAAGCAAGCGCATGGCGAAACACCGACGTAGCTGACTGCGAAAACAGGTGTGAAGAACTCATGTACCGCAGAAGGTCGCCTGAACAACCTCATCCTGTGCCGGTGGCCGTGTCAGATCCAAAGCGCCGGGTTGATCCTCATAGGGCCGGGACAGCACATTGTTCAGCCGGTGGAATGGGTCAAAATCCCCCTGCACCGCCGCCTGGATCATCTGTTCGACCCGGTGGTTGCGCGGGATAAAGGCCGGATTGGCCTTGTTAATCACCTCAGCAGGTTTTTTTTCACGAGACAGCCGCGACCGCCAACCGTCTGCCCATTGATCAAAGGCCTGCGGATCGGTGAATTGATCCCGCGCCTGATCGCCGCCCAGCGCCCGGAAGGTATTGGTGAAATCCGCCTGGTTCTGCGCCATGCAATTCAGCAAGTCCGAGATCATCTCAAGATCGCCGTCTTCCTGCGTCACAAGACCGATCTTGGCCCGGAACTTTGTAAGCCAGTGTTGCTGTATCAGGTCGGGCATCGCATGGACGATCTCGGTAGCCTCAGCAACGGCGGCCTCTTTATCCTCGAACTGCTGGATCAGCGCGGTCGCCAGTTGCGCCGCATTCCAGACGGCGATTTCGGGCTGGTTGGAATAGGCATAGCGACCCATGCGGTCGATCGAGCTGTAGACGGTATTGGGATGATAGTTATCCATGAAGGCGCAAGGGCCGTAATCAATGGTTTCGCCTGAGATCGAGCAGTTGTCAGTGTTCATCACCCCATGGATGAATCCCACACTCATCCATGCGGCAATCAACTGCGATTGTGCGTCGACAACAGCGCGCAAAAGACCCATCGGGCCGTCGGCCTGCGGGTAATGGCGCTGGATGGCATAATCTGTCAGTCGACGCAGACTGTCCAACTGTCCACGCGCGGCGAAGATCTGAAAGCTACCTACGCGCAGGTGGCTTTGTGCGACACGGGTCAGGATCGCACCAGGCATTGGACCTTCTCGAAAAATGGCCTCGCCAGTCTCAACGGCGGCCAGCGCCCTTGTGGTCGGGATGCCCAGCGCGTGCATCGCCTCGGACACCACATACTCGCGCAGCACTGGACCCAGCCATGCACGTCCGTCACCCTGTCGGGAAAACGGCGTCGGGCCTGATCCCTTCAACTGGATATCCCGTCGGACGCCATCCGTCCCAACTGTCTCGCCCAGCAAAACCGCGCGCCCGTCCCCAAGCTGGGGGTTATAATTCCCGAACTGATGCCCTGAATAGAGCTGTGCAATCGGTTCTGCCCCTTCTGGCAGGGTGTTGCCGGAAAAGGCCTCGGCCATTTCATGCACCTCGCCGGGCGTGATTCTCAGAATCTGCGCAAGATCGGAGTTGAAAGCAATCAAGCGAGGCGCACGGACCGGCACCGGCGCTTGCCGCGCATAAAAGCTGTTTGGCAAACGGGCGTAACTGTTGTCGAAGGGGATCATCAGAGTCATGTTCCAAACATATTCCTGATCGGGACGAATACCATAGCGGATCGTCCAATCCCGTGCATAATCGCCCTGAAACGACCGAGGCCCCATGACCGCACAAGAGATCATTCAACATCTGAATCTGCAACGCCACCCCGAAGGCGGCTGGTTCCGTGAAACCTGGCGCGCTGATAACCACGGCCGCGCCACCGGGACTTGTATCTATTTTCTGCTGGCCCAGGGCGAGGCCAGCCATTGGCACCGCGTCGATGCGACCGAGATCTGGCTGTATCACGCGGGGTCACCCTTGGTGCTGTCGCTCAGCGCAACCGAAACTGGCCCGGCGACCGACCACATGCTGACCCCGGACCTGTCGCAAGGCGCACCACAACTGATCGTGCCCAAGGATCACTGGCAGGCCGCGCGCAGCAAGGGGGCCTACACGCTGGTCTCTTGCACCGTGTCCCCGGGGTTTGAATTCGACGGGTTCGAACTCGCCGCTCCAGGGTTCGACATCCCCCGAGGCTGACCGATGGATCACCGCGCCCTCATCGCATCACTCCCGGCCGAGGCCAAAGACCGGCTGCAGATGCGGTCTGACGCGGCGGGTCTGAGGCACTTGGTGCTGTATCTATTGGTGCTGAGCGCAACGAGTACAGGCATCGCCGTGCAAATCCCGCTCTGGCCGCTGCTGATCCTGCCGCAAGGCGTGCTGCTGGTGTTTCTGTTCACCCTCAGCCATGAATGCACCCACAAAACGCCGTTTCGGACTGGCTGGATGAATGATGCGGTTGGGCATCTTGTCTCAATCCCAATCGCCCTGCCCTTTACCTGGTTTCGGTACTTCCACCTTGCGCATCACAAATGGACCAACCACCCGGACAAAGACCCCGAGCTGGGTGGCAAACCGCGGCCCGACAGCTGGCCCAGCCTGCTGATCTCTCTGAGTGGTTGGCCTTATTGGTCTGGGATGACGAGCGTTCTGATCAGTAACGCAATGGGCCGGATCGAGGCGCCCTATTTGCCGCATCGCCAACATAAGGCCATGCGGATTGAGGCCCGTGTCCTGCTGGCCATTTACGCGCTTGCAGGGGCAAGCCTGCTGGTGTCTCCTTTGGTGGTCAGCTTATGGCTGTTGCCGGTCTTGGTGGCACAGCCCGTTCTTCGGCTGTACCTGCTTGCGGAACACGGCCTCTGCCCGCCGGTGGCGAATATGCTTGAAAACTCGCGCACTACGTTCACCAACCGATTGGTCCGATTTCTGGCCTGGAACATGCCCTATCACGCCGAACACCACGCCTTTCCAAACGTTCCCTTTCACCAGCTGCCGACGCTGCATGACTGGACCAAGGCACATTTGAAATCGACCTCTGAGGGGTATTCAGAATTTACGTCAGACTACGTTCGCTCGATGGAACGCTGACCATCCCGCCCCCGACCAGTGCCTTGACCCCTGTGGTGCCGGGGCAAGAGGTCGGCAGCCCGCGCGCGACACGGACAGCAAGATAGGCAAAGGCCTGTGCTTCCAGCATATCCCCATCCAGACCAACCGCTTCGACCGGCTCCACCGGACAATCCAGCGAAACGCGCAGCATCTCCATCAGGACCGGGTTATGCCGTCCCCCTCCTGTCACCAACACACGCGACGGCGGCTCCGGGCAATGCTCGATCCCTTGCGCAACTCCGGCCGCGCACATGCCGGTAAGCGTGGCAACTGCATCAGCATCTGATAATTCCTGAACCAGGCGGATCATCTCGGCAAAGTCGTTCCGGTCCAGCGATTTCGGCGGCATCCTGTTAAAGAAAGGCTCTGCCAGAAACAGTTCAAGTGCTCCGGCCTCGACCCTACCGCCGCGCGCAACCGCGCCGTCGCGATCCATGGGCAGACCCAGACGTTCCTGCATCAGATCATCAACCGGTGCGTTGGCCGGACCGGTGTCAAAAGCCAAGAGCGCACCTGGTATTTCAGGGCCATCAAACCTGGGATCTACATAGGTCAGGTTCCCGACCCCACCCAGGTTCAGAAAACAAAGCGGTTGGTTGGCCTCAATCCACTTGGCACAGGCAAAGTGGAAAAAGGGCGCAAGCGGAGCGCCCTCGCCCCCCATCGCCACATCATCGCTGCGGAAATCCCAAACGACGGGGACACCCAAGGCCTGCGTCAGGCCATCGCCGTCACCCACCTGCAACGTGCCGCGCCCGCTTGGTTCATGCGCTAGGGTCTGACCATGAAGCCCGATCAGATCAATCTTGTCGAAGTCCGCCAGTATTTCGGCATGGGCAAGCGTAACCAATTCCGCCGCGGCATCCACCCCGGGGCCATGCCACTGTCCCAATGCAGCACGAAGCGTTTTCCGCTCCGCATCTGAATAGGCGCGGTATCCGGTGGGCCCAAAGCCAAGAATTCTGTAACCGTCCGTTTTGATCACCGCCGCGTCCACGCCATCCAGCGAGGTCCCCGACATTGCACCCAATGCAGTCAATACGCCTGATTTGCTAATTGCCCGACCCACGCCAGCCCTCTTTCGCCTGTTCGCGCCCGTTCTGTCGTCGCGTTGTCCACAACCTGCACGTTAACGCAAACCCAAGGCAAGCCAGATCACATAAGCCGCGTGTTTTTCTTGGACAAGGTGCCTTTTCCTTGTCAGCCCCACCGCCTATACACTGCCCCGCAACATTAACCCAAAGGGCACGATATGACCTACCACCCCAAATCGGATTTCATCGCCACGATGATCGAGCGCGGCTTTCTGGCTGACTGCACCGATTATCAGGGCCTTGACGAGGCGCTGATCAGCGGGTGTCAGTCGGCGTATATCGGGTTTGATGCAACGGCAAAGTCCCTACATGTGGGCAGCCTGATCCAGATCATGATGCTTCGCTGGTTCCAGAAAACAGGTCATAAGCCGATCACCCTGATGGGCGGCGGCACCACGAAGGTGGGCGATCCGTCCTTCCGGTCAGATGAGCGCCCCCTGCTGGGCCCGGACCAGATCAACGCCAATATCGCAGGCATCAGAAAGGTGTTTGCCGCCTATATCGACTATGATAGCGGCGCAGAAAACGCAGCACTGATGCTGAACAACGAAGAGTGGCTGGACGACCTAAATTACCTCGACTTCCTGCGCGACATCGGCCGGCATTTCTCGGTCAACCGGATGTTGGCCTTTGAATCGGTGAAATCCCGGCTGGACCGCGAGCAATCGCTGTCCTTCCTCGAATTCAATTACATGATCCTGCAGGCCTATGACTTCCTTGAACTGAACCGTCGCTATGGCTGTGTCCTACAGCTTGGCGGTAGCGATCAGTGGGGCAATATCGTCAACGGTATCGACCTGACCCGTCGCGTGTTGGATAACGAGATTTATGGCCTGACCTCACCCCTGCTGACCACCAGCGATGGCAAGAAGATGGGCAAATCGCAAGACGGTGCGGTCTGGCTGAATGCCGAGATGCGCTCACCCTATGAGTTCTGGCAGTTTTGGCGCAACACCACCGACGCGGATGTTGGGCGGTTCCTTAAGCTGTACACCGAACTGCCTGTGGATGAGTGTGACCGCCTTGGCGCATTGCAGGGGTCCGAGATCAACGAGGCCAAGATCCGCCTGGCAAACGAGGTCACCTCCTTGCTGCACGGGGCCGAGGCTGCGGCAAACGCCGAGGCCACCGCTCGCGAAGTGTTCGAAAAAGGTGGCGTCGGGGACGATCTGCCGACCCTAACGGTCGGCGAAGCAGACTTGCCGATATCCATCGTGCAACTGATCGTACAGTCTGGCCTGGCGAAATCTGGCAAAGAGGCCAAGCGCCTGATTGCAGAAAACGGCGCCAAACTGGACGACGCTTCTTTAACAGACGCGGGATTGATGATCGACGCAGGCGCCTTGTCCTCGCCAATCAAACTAAGCGCCGGCAAGAAACGGCACGCGCTGGTTCAGTTGGGTTAACTAAGACCTCTGAAAGAAAAACGGCCACCTAATTGGGTGGCCGTTTCTGTTTTGCATGAGCAAATCCGTCACTTGCAGGCTTATCGCTTGCCCCCTTTGCCTCCGCCGTTTCCATGGCCGCCGCCGCCATTACCGTGACCTCCGCCGTGGCCGTTGTTACCTCCACCGTTTCCGGTGCCGGGGCCAGAGCCGCCATTATTGCCCCCGCCATTGCCGGGGTTCCCAGCGTTTCCATTGCCATTTCCGGGGCCGTTACCGCCTTTACCCGGACCATTGCCCCCTTTGCCGGGACCATTGCCATTTCCGGGTTTGCCGGGGCCATCGCCACCACCATTGCCGGGATCATCACCTGGGTTGTCGTCACCGGGATCATCCCCGCCACCGTTGCCCGGATCATCGCCCGGGTTATCGCCACCCGGATCATCGCCGCCGCCGTTGCCGGGACCGTTACCGCCCGCCCCGTCGGACCCAGTTCCACCGCCGCCAACCGGCGTGACCGGACGGCTTGGGTCCGAACTGCGATCTTCGCCCGCATTTGCCGCGCTTACGATCGATGCTGTCGGAAAGTCGGTCAACAAGGCGGCCAACCCCGGGCATTGAGCGGATGTGTTTCGCAATGTGGTTTCGAAATCCGCACGTTTCTGCAAGCGCTCCAGAAAGCTGGGGGTTACCTGCGTGCACTCACACATGGTCGCATAATCGCCGCTGTTTGCAGCATTCCGCGCCGTTTTCCAGTTGCAGACCTCTGGTGCAGCGGCCGCACTTCCAGCCGCCATAATCCCCAGAAACGGAGCGGCAACCAAAGCGGAAAGCCCTGATTTGGTTCCAATTCGCATAGTTTGTCCTCCTCAAATGCGCCACCCAGACGCTCGATTGCGTTCAGTGTCGATTTGAGATCCCAACATTAAGAACGCCTGAAGCTGACCTGAGAAAGCCTTGAGGAAGGGCCGCCTGCCCGACGCCCCCCTATGGACACTGTCCCTTTGCTGATATTAAATGAACGTATGTTCATATCTTTTGGAAGGAGATCCAGATGCACCTGTCGACCACCGCAGCCATTGTCACCGGAGGCGCCTCGGGGCTGGGTGAGGCAACGGCCCGCTTTTTTGCAGAAAACAATGCACAGGTAACCATTCTGGACCGGGATGCGGACCGAGGCAGCCAGATCGCAACAGAAATTGGCGGGCATTTCGCCCAGACGGATGTAACCGATGAAACATCCGTGGCCGCGGCCATCGCCCATGCCCGCGAGAAGATGGGAGCGATCAACGCGGCAGTGAATTGCGCCGGAATCGCGGTTGGCATGAAAACCGTAGGCAGGGATGGCCCGCACCCGCTTGATGCATTTCAGCGCACGATCGACATCAACCTTGTGGGTACATTCAACGTTTCACGCCTTGCAGCCGCGGAAATGGCAAAGAACGACCCAGAACCGGATGGCGCGCGTGGGGTTATCATCAACACGGCTTCAATTGCCGCCTTTGATGGGCAAAAGGGTCAGGCTGCCTATGCCGCTTCGAAAGGCGGTGTGGTGGGTATGACACTGCCCGTGGCACGGGATCTAGCCGCGTCCGGTATCCGCGTGATGACCATCGCACCCGGAATCTTTATGACTCCGATGCTGGCCGGTCTGCCCGAAGAGGTGCAGCAACAACTGGCCTCTGACGTTCCCAACCCTGTGCGCCTTGGCGACCCCCGCGAATACGGGCGACTGGCCGGGTTCATCGTCGAAATGGGTTACCTGAACGGCGAGGTCATCCGTATCGACGGCGCGCTGCGAATGCGCTGAGCGTCGCTGATCACCTACCGATGAAAACAGCTCGCTCAAATGAACTGTGGTCGGATAGCCGGCCACAGCCCGAAAGCTGATCTAGGCGCCCTCGGCCTTTTCCTCGAGGATCAGCCACTCTTCCTCGGCTGCGGCCAGCTTTTCCTGCCGCTCGACCAAAGCCTCGGTCGCTTTCTGAAATTTAACAGGTTCACGGCTGAAAAGCTCGGGATCGGACATCAGCTCTTCAAGCTTTCCGATTTCCGCCTCAAGCCGCTCAATCTCGGCAGGCAATTTCTCAAGACGGTGTTTCTCTGAAAATGATAGCCCCAGTTTCGGATGCGCCTCTTGCTTTACCTTTGGCTTGGAAGCTTTTGTTTTTACTTCTTTCTTATCAACCACCTCGCCGCGCTGAGCGAGGTAGTCCGACCACCCCCCGGCATAGACGGTTGCACGGCCGTTACCCTCCATCGCGATGGTCGTTGCGGCCACACGGTCCAAGAAATCCCGGTCGTGACTGACCAGCAAAACGGTGCCGTCATAATCGTCCAGCAGTTCCTGCAACAGATCCAGTGTTTCCACATCCAGATCGTTGGTCGGTTCGTCCAATACCAGCAGGTTCGACTGTTTGGCCATCAGCTTTGCCAGCAGCAAACGAGCTTTTTCCCCACCGGACAGTGACTTAACGGCTGCTCTGGCCTGCCCCTCGTCAAACAGAAACTCCTTGAGGTAGCCGACCACATGCTTGGGTTGGCCGCCGACCATCACCTGATCCGCCTTGCCGGAAACACGCATCTCGGGGTCACCGGTCAGGCTGTCCCAAAGGCTCATTTCGGGGTCCAGCTGCGCGCGGGTCTGGTCGAAAACCGCAATCTCAAGATTGGTGCCCAGCGTGACCGACCCCTCATCCGGGTTCTCTTGTCCTAACAGCATTTTCAGCAATGTTGTCTTGCCGACGCCGTTTGGGCCAACAAAGGCCACGCGGTCGCCCCGCTGTACCAACAGGTCAAAGTTGCGCACGATCTGATGATCACCAAAAGACTTGGATAGGCCTTTGGCTTCAAACACTTTTCGCCCTGATTTTGGTCCAGACTCAAGGGTCATCGCGGCCGAACCCTGACGTTTTATCTGTGCGGCTTTTTCAGATCGAAGGTCCTGCAAGGCGCGGACCCGACCCTGGTTGCGCTTGCGACGGGCGCTGATGCCCTCGACGGCCCATCGCGCCTCGGACTTGATCAGACGGTTCAGCTTATGACGTTGCTGGTCCTCTTCCTCCCAGATCTTGTCGCGCCAAGCCTCGAATGCCGTAAACCCCTGCTCCTGCCGTCGGACCGCCCCACGATCGATCCATAGCGTCGCGCGGGTCAAGGCGCGCAGAAAGGCACGGTCGTGTGAGATCAGCACATAGGCCGTCCGTGTCGATCCCAGCTCACGCTCGAGCCAGGCGATGGCTTCGATGTCAAGATGGTTGGTCGGCTCGTCCAGCAGCATCAAATCCGGGGCTTCGCCCATCAGCTTGGCCAGCGCGGCACGGCGGCGTTCACCGCCCGAGGCCGTCTCAACAGCGCGCGCCGGGTCGAATTTCAGCCCTTCGCCTGCGCGTTCGACTTTGTAAAGTTCACCCGGCTCTAACCCGCTGGAGGCATAGTCGCCGAGCGTAGCAAACCCTTCCATTCCGGGGTCTTGCTCCATGTAACCGACTGACTTACCCGGGGGAATTACAATCTCGCCCTTGTCCGCTTCCACCAAACCGGCCATCACCTTCATCAAAGTTGACTTGCCGGATCCGTTCCGCCCAACCAGAGCGACGCGGTCGCCTGGTTGAACCACCAGATCAAGGTCTGAAAAAACCGGATCGCCCCCGAAAGTCAGGGAAATGCCGGACATCTGCAATAAAGGGATTCTTGCCATGCCCGCCAGCTAACCCCGCAGCGTCGAGCCGTCAACGGCGATTACCCGGCAACGGCCCGCAGCAAACGTTTACGTGCGGGCGGAATGGCGCAGATTTCGAGGCCGGTAAAGACATGCAAAGTGTTCATGTGACGGTCAACGACTGCGTGGTCACTGACCCAGCCGCCCATCATCAAGTAAGTACGCAGCAAAGGGGGCATGCGCATCATGGCTTTTTTGGCATCCGGGCGCCGACGCAATCTCGCGGCGAACCGGAAAACATCTGGGGCCTTGACCCGTGGCAACCAGCGTTTCGGGGCCAGATGGCGATGTTTCAACATCGCAAAAGCATCAAGATATTCCGCCGTTTCTGTACCCGCAAACGAAGAGCAGCCAAACAGCATCTCAACATTATTCTGATCGACAAATGCAGTCATCGCCCCCCAGGCAACACGCAGAATGTCTGGGTCGTTTCGACCAGGATGCACGCAAAAGCGCCCCATCTCGACCATACGCCCCTTAAACCCTTCAAGTGCCGAGAGGTCATAGAACTGGGCGGAATAGCTTTGGCCAATCTCGGCCCCGCGCTCCATCATCAACAAGCGAAAGCAGCACACGAGTTTACCGTTGGCACGCATATCCTCGACCAGAATATGCGTACAACGGCTGTCGAACTCATCCTGATCCACCTGATCAGTCCCGAAAGCCAGTGTTCGAAGACACTGTGCCGCCGCAACATCCTGCGGTGTTTGCGCCTGACGCGCACGGTACCGGCCCTTGCCGAGCAATAGTGCCATGGTCGCATCCTCCTGGGTTGCTGACCTGTTTCGTCTTGCAGGGTCAATAACACAGGATTTGTGACCGCCCTGTGAAGTTGACAAGACGTGACTATGAATTAGTTGGTCGCGCCAGGAATGTTTGCCGGGTTGAAGTTGCCGATATTGCCAAGCAGCTGCCGCAAGAACCCACGGTTCTGAACTGAGGATTCGGTAATACGACGATCCAGCGTCACAACGTTTCCATCCTCAAGGCCAAAGCGTTCAATATTGCGCACGACACCTCGGTCATCGAAGCTGATCGCCACAAGCTCGCGCGAGACGATTTTCGGTCGTTTCGGACCATAATGACGAACGCGTGATGTCACATAATAAAAGCCGGAATCGCGAACGACGCCTGAAGTACTGGGCGCGCCAACGGATTCGAGTACGCTTTCACGTGTATCTACACCCACCTGAATTTCGGCCAGGTCCTCGGCTGTGGGGACATATCCGTGTTTCTTGAAGACCGGAGCACACGCACCAGCAGCGGTCAGACAGGCCGCAAATACGAGCGTTCTGGACGCTGGTTTCAACCTGCTCATAACTTTCAACATTCACACCCTCTTGCCTTGGGACCGTGCGGCCCCTATCCGATTACATCAAACCGCCACCCCGGTTCAACACACGAAAGGGCCACGTATGAGCAACCAGACATCTTTAAGGGTCGCCGACCTGCCTCAGAACGCACCGACGCCCTTTGAAATTCGCCCTGACGCACAGGAGTTGGATGTCTTAAAGAACGAGTTGAGCCTGCTTGGGCTACGTAAGCTGAGTTTTGTCGGCGAGGTGCGTGCGCATGGAAAGCGTGATTGGGCGCTTTCAGGAAAACTGGGGGCAACCGTGATTCAACCCTGTGTCGTGACGCTGACACCGGTTACCACGCGGATCGACATTCCGGTGACCCGGATGTTTCTGTCAGATTGGACAAACCCTGACGAGGAAGAGTTCGAAATCCCGGAAGGTGACGAATCTGAGCCGCTAGGGACCGAAATCGTTCTGACCGAGGTCATGTCCGAAGCGCTGGCACTTGCCCTGCCCCAGTATCCCCGGAAAGAAGGTGCCGAATTGGAACAGGCGGGCTTTACCGAACCCGGCAAACAGGCAATAACGGATGAAGATGTCAAACCCTTTGCGGGCTTGGCCGGGCTGCGCGATGCACTGAAAAAAGACGAGTGACACGGGCCTGAAATCCTGTCATAGCAGGCGCTCAGAAAAATCGCTTGAACATGCTGAGAATCGCAGTATTTTCGCGCGCTCATCGGAATTTGGGTTGGACATCGCGGGGCCCGTCCCCTAAACGCGCGTCAAACCACGAGAAAAACGAAGAATGAAACCTGGCCCGCAGCGAATCTGCCGGCCCTTAGTAGACAAAGGTTGAGACCATGGCTGTCCAACAGAACAAAGTTTCCAAGTCGCGTCGCAACAACCGCCGCGCGCACGACGCTCTGGTTGCTGCAAACCCGAACGAATGCGCCAACTGTGGTGAGCTGAAGCGCCCGCACCACGTCTGCGCGTCCTGCGGCCACTATGATGACCGCGAAGTCGTCGCTCAGGCCGACGAAATCGACCTGGACGAAGACGCGGCCTAAGCCCTAAAAGCGCAGGCCAAGCATGACAGAACAGCCCACGCACGCCGGACGGATTACCATCTCGGTTGACGCAATGGGCGGAGATTCGGGGCCCGCTGCTGTTGTGGCGGGGATCGCCAAATCGGCGGATAAGAACCCCGATATCGCGTTCATCTTGCACGGGCCTGAGGCCATGTTGCGCAAACTTGTCGCAAAACGGCGTGTCCTGAACGGGCGCGTCGTTTTTCGTGATTGTCCCGATGTGGTCACGATGGAGGACAAGCCCAGCCAGGTCGTCCGGCACGGTAAGCAAACTTCGATGTGGTCCACACTGGAGTCGGTACGTCAGGGTGAAGCCCATGGCGCGGTCTCCTGTGGCAACACCGGCGCATTGATGGCCCTGTCGATGATGCGTCTACGTAAGCTGCCGGGGGTAAACCGCCCGGCAATCGCTATTTTGTGGCCCTCGCGCAATCCGCAGGGCTTCAATGTAATGCTGGACGTAGGCGCCGATGTGCGCGCGGACGCCAAGGACCTGCTGCAATATGCTTTGATGGGTGCCTCTTATGCCCGAAACGGCATGGCGTTGGAACGTCCCCGGATCGGCCTTTTGAATGTGGGCACCGAGGAACATAAAGGGCGCGCCGAGCTAAAAGAAGCGCATGGCATGATCTCGGATTTTGCGGATCAGGCCAGCTTTGACTTTGTGGGTTTTGTCGAAGGCAGCGACATCCCGGGAGACAAAGCCGATGTCATTATAACAGACGGGTTTACAGGCAACGTCGCCATCAAGACCGGAGAAGGCACAGCCAGCCTGATCGGAGATCTTCTGCGCGAGGCGTTCAAATATTCTCCGCTCTCACGACTGGCCTCGATCCTTGCAATCACATCTTTGCAGCGGTTGAAGAAACGAATTGATCCTCGGCGCGTGAATGGTGGGGTTTTCCTTGGCCTGAACGGAACCGTCGTCAAATCACATGGTGGTGCAGACTCGACCGGCGTGTCAGCCGCTGTAAAGCTGGCCTTTACCCTGGCCGAGTCCGGCTTCGCCGAAAAATTGGCAGCACGGGTTGCATCGACAGCCGAGCTTGCACAAGATGCCGCAGACACGCCGTCGAAGGCCGGTGAATAACAAAAAAGGCAGTACCCCAGCATGGCAGGCCGTTCAATTATAGTTGGTGTCGGGCACTATTTGCCAGAGCGCATCGTCCCGAATTCCGAGTTCGAAGAAACGCTCGATACGTCTGATGAGTGGATACGGACACGTTCCGGGATCGAACGCCGGCATTTTGCAGCGGAAGACGAAACCACTTCGATTATGGCTACAAAGGCTGCCAGTGCCGCACTGGTCGATGCGGGTCTGGAGGCAGATGATATTGATGCGATTATTCTTGCAACATCGACCGCTGACCTGACGTTTCCCTCTGCCGCAACAATGGTTCAATCGCAGCTTGGCATGACCAAAGGCTTCGCCTTTGACGTACAGGCGGTTTGCGCCGGATTCGTCTATGCCATGACCAATGCCAATGCGCTGATCGTGTCAGGCCAGGCCAAACGCGTGCTGGTCATCGGCGCCGAGACGTTCTCTCGTATCATGGACTGGACCGACCGGTCGACCTGCGTGTTGTTCGGCGACGGCGCCGGAGCGATAATCCTTGAACAGCATGAGGGCGCAGGAACCTCGGACGATCGGGGCATTCTGGCAACCGACCTGAACTCGGACGGGCGCTATAAGGACCTGCTCTATGTGGATGGAGGCGTCTCGACCCAGTCCACAGGCTATCTGCGGATGAAAGGAAACCAGCTGTTTCGGCAGGCAGTTGAACGTCTGACCTCTACCGCAGAAACCTGCCTCGAGAAGGCTGGGCTAAGCCATGAAGATGTGGATTGGATCGTACCGCATCAGGCAAACATTAGAATCATTCAGGGCACAGCCAAGAAATTGGGCGTTCCTATGGAACACGTTGTCGTTACCCTGCAGGACCACGGAAATACCTCGGCCGCATCTATTCCCCTGGCAATGTCTGTTGCGAAACAGCGTGGGCAGTTCAAACAGGGTGATCTGCTGGTCACAGAGGCAATCGGAGGTGGATTGGCCTGGGGCTCAGTCCTCTTGCGGTGGTAACAAGCGCAATTCAGCTTACACACTCGCCCGCAATTCATTGATATTGACAGCGAATTTGCCCTGACCCTATGCTCTGATAGCAACAGGGGAATTGGCATGAGCGACAAAACACTGACCCGAATGGATCTGAGCGAGGCCGTATTTCGTGAAGTTGGCCTTTCACGCAATGAAAGCGCGCAACTGGTCGAGAGCGTTCTGAACCATATGTCCGACGCATTGGTGCGCGGTGAACAGGTGAAGATCTCATCTTTTGGAACGTTCAGTGTTCGGGACAAGACAGCTCGTATCGGCCGCAATCCCAAGACAGGCGAAGAAGTTCCAATTCAGCCTCGCCGTGTTCTCACCTTCCGCCCGTCGCATCTGATGAAAGATCGCGTCGCCGCAGGGAACCGCAAATAAGATCAGGACGGCACGAATATGAGCAAGTCCCCAGACGCCTTTCGCACCATCAGTGAAGTTGCGGACTGGTTGGGTGTGCAGCCGCATGTTCTGCGATTCTGGGAAAGCCGCTTCAATCAGGTGAAACCGGTAAAACGGGCCGGTGGGCGCCGATATTATCGCCCCAACGATATGCGCCTGCTGGGCGGCATCAAGAAGCTTTTGCATGAAGATGGGATCACCATCAAAGGCGTACAGCGCATTTTGCGTGAACAGGGCGTGGCGCATGTTTCTTCAGTGTCCCAGGGCCTGGATGAAATGGCACATCTTGAACCCGCACCCGATGCAAATGTCGTTGTGCCATTCACGGCCAAGCCAGCCCCCCCGCATGAGCAGATACATCTAGATCTTGGCGACGCGCAAAAACCCGAACCGACCCCTGCCCCCGCTCCGCCAAAAGCTGAGCCTGCGGCCCAAGCCCAGCCGTCTTATCCCGACGCCTCGCCCTTGTTGGGTGGGATCGCGACACTGGCCTGGACCCGAGACGCATTCGATGACCAGTTGCTCAGCCAGATAGCACCCATCGCGCAAGAGCTGCGCAGCGTGTTGAACCGAATAGAAAACCGATCGGCGGGATAAGAAAAAAGGCGATGATTTCCTCTTGCCCCCGCCGGGAAAGTCTTTATGAACACCTCAACGTCGGGCTATGGCGCAGCCTGGTAGCGCGTCCGTCTGGGGGACGGAAGGTCGCAGGTTCGAGTCCTGCTAGCCCGACCAAATCACACCGACGTTTATGGCACACAGGCCAGATCCCGCTCTGGCATCAGGGGGGATCGGAATGACCGGCGTATGCCCGAACCAGCAGATAGAGGCGATGATCGCGCGCGGTGAGATTACCGCAAGCCCAGAGGTCATCCCCGCCCAGATTCAACCCGCCAGCCTTGATTTGCGTTTAGGTACAGTTGCTTACCGGGTACGTGCCTCGTTTCTGGCAGGCGAAGGTCGCACCGTAGCCGAACGTTTGTCGGAATTTGAGATGCACCGCATCGATATCTCTGAAGGTGCTGTGCTGGAAAAGGGCTGTGTCTATCTAGTGCCGTTGATGGAATCGCTGGCCCTGCCCCAGGGGCTGAGCGCGGCCGCCAATGCAAAAAGCTCGACTGGGCGGCTGGACCTTCTGACGCGCACGATCACCGATGGCGGGACCGAGTTTGACCGGGTGCCTGCAGGCTATACCGGCCCCTTGTATGCCGAGATCTGCCCCCGCTCATTCTCGGTTCTGGTGCGTCCGGGAATGCGGCTGAACCAAATCAGGTTCCGGCAGGGACAGGCCGTGCTGAGCGATACCGATCTAAGCGCCCTGCACGCCGAATCCCCGCTGGTCGATGGCCCCGCTGTCATTCAAGACGGGCTCGGGTTCTCGGTGGACCTGCGGCTGCCCGACACCGATTTGGTGGGCTACCGCGCCAAACCTCATACCGGTGTCATTGATCTGGACCGGATCGGCGAATACGACCCGCAGGAATATTGGGAAGAGGTGCGTACCACCGATGGGCGCATCATCCTCGACCCCGGTGCGTTTTACATTCTGGTCAGCCGCGAGGCGGTGCATATCCCGCCGATGTATGCGGCTGAAATGGCCCCTTATCTGGCGATGGTCGGGGAATTCCGGGTGCATTATGCCGGTTTCTTCGATCCCGGTTTTGGCCATGCCGCCGCAGGTGGCGAAGGATCACGCGGAGTGTTGGAAGTCCGCTGTCACGAGGCCCCATTTGTGTTGGAGCACGGCCAAGTCGTCGGGCGGCTGGTGTACGAGCGGATGTCAGAAATGCCCACGCAGCTTTATGGTGCAGGCATCGCCTCGAACTATCAGGGACAAGGATTGAAACTGTCCAAGCACTTCAAAGCGGTAACCTGATCAGAACCGGATAAACCGGCGCATCTGATTGGCCACTCGCTGGGCTTGACGCATGTTTTGACGCTGGCGGTTTCCGTCCGCCTGCAGCTGATCAGAGGCACCTGAGCTCTCGTGCGGCGGCTGCTCTTGCCCCGACTTCTGGCCCACGCGGCTGGCCATGTCGAACCCCTTGTCCACCCCTTTGGTGACAAGCCGCCGCATGACCTGTCGCACAATCATGTCAATGATACGATTGGCATTCATTGCTCTACTCCGATTTCCAGGCTTCTAAATAGTCGATTTGTGCGGCAACAAAAGGGCCGCGTGATCACTCTTCCTCGAACAGTTCGGTTTGATCTTCGTCTTCCTGCCCCTCTCCCAGTGGGATCGTTCCCGGAGGCGGTCTGTTCTCCAGCAAACCGGCAGCGCGCAATTCTTTCAACCCCGGCAAATCCCTGGCGTTCTCCAGCCCAAAGTGATCCAGAAACTGCGGAGTCACCACGAAAGTCACCGGACGGCCCGGCGTCATGCGACGACGACCCAGTCTGATCCACTCCATCTCCAAAAGTTGGTCGATGGTCCCGCGCGAGACCGATACGCCGCGAATTTCTTCGATCTCGGCACGTGTACAGGGTTGGTGATATGCCACGATCGCCAGCGTTTCGATCGCGGCCCGGCTGAGTTTGCGGGTTTCAACCGTTTCTTTTTGCATCAGAAAACCCAAGTCTGGGGCAGTGCGAATGGCCCAGGATTCACCAACCTGAACCACACGAACACCACGCCCTTCATAGCGTTTCTTAAGCATTTCCACCGCCTGTGACGCGTCGCTGCCATGGGGCATCCGCACTTCAAGATCGGCAATCGTCACCGGCTCGGCACTGGCGAATAACACGGCCTCAACCATGCGTTCCTGTTCGGCCATAGGCGGAGCTTCGAACAGGGTGCCGGTACCTTCTTCCTGAGGCGCGTCAGTCACGGGATTGGGTCCTCTTGCGTAGTTGTATCGGAGCAAAAGTTTCGCTCTGCTGTATTTCCATATGTCCTTCTTTCACCAACTCAAGTGAGGCCGCAAAAGTAGCCGCCGTCGCGGACCGCCTGCGCACCGGGTCGGCATCCCAGCCTTCGGGCAGATAGGTCTCCATATCCGTCCAGGCCCCGGCAAAGCCAATCAGCGGACGCATGCGTTCCAGCGCTTGTTCCATCGTGAATACCGCGTCACGGTCCATGACAAAGGGGCGGAATTCATCACGGGTGCGAATGCGGGCATAGCCCTGCATTAGGTCCAGCAGCGTGGCGGAATAGGTCACGGTACGGATGCGCGTGACATCCTCGCCCTGCCCGCGTTTGAAGAAATCACGCCCCAGCTGATCGCGCCCCATCAATCGGGCGGCAGCATCGCGCATGGCCTGAAGCCGCTCGAGCTGAAATGCCAGATGCGCAGCCAGTTCTTCGCCCGAGGGGCCTTCGTCATTCGGATCCGGAGGCAGCAGCAAGCGCGATTTCAGAAAGGCCAGCCATGCCGCCATCACCAGATAGTCGGCGGCCAGTTCGATCCGCAGCGCCCGTGCCTTTTCAACAAAGGACAAGTATTGCTGCGCCAGCGCCAGAACCGATATTTTGCGCAGATCAACCTTTTGCGTGCGGGACAGCATCAGCAGCACATCGAGCGGACCTTCAAACCCGTCGACGTCTACGATCAATGCCTCTGCCGCAAGGCGATCCGCGACCGAGACGGGGTCTTCGCTAAAAAGATTATCCGACATACACCTGCCCGCCCATTAGGCGAGAAAGTTCGGCTTCGGCGGCTTGGATGTCAAGTTCCTGCGGGGCTTTGCGCATCGCCAACGCCCGTTCAGCGCGTTTCTGTGCCTGTTCGGACATCTTTTCGGCGGTGCTCAGCACCCTAGCACGGGCATCAAAAGAGCCGTTGCAGTACAAAACCACATCGCACCCTGCAGCTAGCGCCTGATTGGCAATCTCTTCTGGATTTCCGCTGAGGGCCTTCATCGAGATATCATCCGTCATGATCAGCCCGCCAAACCCGATCGTTTTGCGGATCAGGCTGATCATGGTCCGAGAAATCGTAGCAGGTTGAGGGTCAATCCGGTCATAGACCAGATGCGCCGTCATCCCCATCGGCAGATCGTTCAAATCCCGAAACGGGCCGAAATCGGCCTCGGTCAGGTCCTCTTGCGTCAGATCGACATGGGGAAGGTCATGATGGCTGTCCAGCGTGGACAAACCATGACCCGGCATGTGTTTGAGCACCGGCAATACACCGCCATCCAAATGCCCCTCGGCAACCGCACGACCGATCCGGGAAACCATTTTGGGATCAGACCCATAGCAGCGGTTTCTAAGGAACGGATGCGTCTCGTTCCGGGCCAGATCCACCATGGGGGCGCAGTTGCTGTCGATCCCAAGCTCGAACAGTTCATTCGCAATCAGACGATAGCGCAGATACATGGCACGTTCGGCCTGCTCTCCGCTCTGGGCCACGTGATCCAGCGGCGGCATCCATTCCCGTGCCAGCGGTGTGCGCAGTCGTTGCACGCGTCCACCCTCTTGATCAACAGTGATCGGGCAGTTTCGCCCCACAGCCTCGCGGAAATCGTCGCATAGGGCGCGCACCTGATCCGCAGACTCGATATTACGGGCAAACAGAATGAACCCGAATGGGTTCATCTCTCGGAACAGTTTTTTCTCATCAGGCGTCAGGCGCAGACCTTCAGCGTCGGTAATGACTGCGCCGAAATTCACCGCGCGGCAACCGGAATGCAATCAGCGCCTTCGGCCTGCAAAGCGGCACAGAATTGGCGCGAGTCGCTCAGATCGTCAAACCCCAGAACCCGAAGACGATAGAAAGTCCGCCCACCGCTTGAGGTTTTCTGTATAACACGCTGTTTTCCATCCATATAATCCCCGAATCGTCCATTCATGCGATCCCATTCCGAGCGCGCGACGTCCGAATTTTCATAGGCGCCAAGCTGGGCCATACGGGTGCCCTTGGTCAGAGTTTCAGGATCTACATCCAAGCCGACCGCAGCTTTGACCGCCGCGTTGATCGCGTCTTCGGTAGTGCTGTTTGACGTAATTGCGCTGCGCACACCGCCAGCGGGGCGCAGGACCGGGCGCAGCGACCGGCGCACACCAGGCAAAGCCGCCAGTTCTGGGTCCGGTTGCGATGCAGCCAGATCAGCCGGATCAATAGCAGGCTCTTCCTCGGGGATGGTCAAAGAGGCCAACTGAAAACTTTGCTCGCCAACCTGATCGGAATTTTCCGCCTCTCCCGCCAGTTCAGCAACCAGTGCATCAACCGCGCCCTGGCGCATCTGTGTGGCCGTCCGGTCAGAGACGTTTTCCTGGACCACATGTACGGCAGGTGTCGGTTGCAACGGTGCCACCGGAGTATCTTCATCTGTCAGGGAAACCGGGCGCGGTGCAAGGATCAGCCGATCAGCAGGCGGCGCTGCTGTGCCCACTGCCGCAACCGTGTTCACGGCCAAACCCTGATGATCCGCAGGGGTGCCACCCGGGCTATCCGGCTGAATACGCATTGGTCCATCTAAGGCCCGAACAACCGGCACGCCACTCACATCGCGCATTACCAAATTGTAACCCCAAACACCGATGCCAGCGACCAGCGCCAATGATGCAACGGCACCTAGAGCACTAACAATACGACCCAAACCCGCGGGATGGGGCGTTTCGTCATATCCGTGCAAGTCATTAGGGAGGTCATACCCATCCTGAGGATGAGCTTGATTCGTATAATGCATCTGCTCGGGGCGCATTTGCCCCGGGTAATCGTAACTTGCCATGTCCGCCTCACCGCCCGTTTAGCGCCGAAAATAAGGCGCGCGGGTCATTTCTTGCCTACCTCGTACCGGCGGTTCGGACGGTGTTGTTCACCGCATCTCCTGCGCCGGGGTAACGCCAAGAATACCCAAGCCTGCTGAAATCACAACAGAAACGGACCGGGCCAGTGCGATTTTTGACTGGCTTGTGGCAACATCGCCATCCTGAATAAACCGCAGCTGGGTCTCATCGTTGCCCTTGTTCCAAAGCGCGTGGAAATCCCCTGCAAGTTCATACAGATAGAAGGCAACCCGGTGCGGCTCATTGGTGCGCGCGGCGATCTCAACCAGACGCGGCCATTCGGCCAGCTTCTTGGCAACAGCCAGCTCAGAGGCATGGTCGATCTTGCCTAGATCGGCGCTTTTCAGCGTTGGGTCCTGCGCGTCGATCCCGGCCTCAGCTGCACGGCGCAGAACACTCATCACGCGGGCATGGGCATATTGGACGTAGAAAACGGGGTTCTCGCGGCTTTGTTCCAACACCTTGTCAAAGTCAAAATCCAGGGCAGCGTCATTCTTGCGGGTCAGCATCACGAAGCGGGTCACATCCGGGCCAACCTGATCGACCACATCACGCAATGTGACGAAGTTCCCTGCCCGCTTGGACATCTTGAACGGCTCGCCGTTCTTCCACAGTTTCACCAACTGGGTTAGCTTGATATCCAGCGGTACCTTGCCATCGGACAGAGCCGATACTGCGGCCTTCATCCGTTTGACATAGCCACCGTGGTCAGCGCCGAACACATCGATCAACGCGTCAAACCCACGGGTCACTTTGTCATAGTGATAGGCGATATCCGGGGCAAAATAGGTCCAGCTCCCGTCCGATTTCTTGACCGGGCGATCCACGTCGTCGCCATGCTCGGTCGATTTGAACAGGGTCTGCTCACGTGGTTCCCAATCTTCGGGCTTTTTGCCCTTGGGCGGCTCCAGCACGCCCTCATAGATCAGGCCCTTGTCGGTCAGGGATTGCAACGCAGCTTCAATCCGACCCGTGCCATAGAGCGACTTTTCCGAGAAGAACACATCCATCTCAACACCCAGCGCCTTCAGGTCGGCGCGGATCAGGTCCATCATCGCGTCTGTCGAAAACTCGCGCAGTTCTTCCAGCCAGTCGCTTTCCGGTTTGTCGATCAGGCTGTCACCGTATTTCTCTTTCAGCGCCTCACCAATCGGGATCAGATAGTCGCCAGGATACAGGCCTTCGGCAATCTCGGGGCTCAGCCCGTTTGCCTCGCGATACCGTTCGTAAGCCGAGCGTGCCAGAACATCCACCTGCGCGCCGCCATCATTGATGTAGTATTCACGGGTCACGTTATGGCCGGAATAGGCCAACAGGCTTGCCAGCGCATCTCCGAACACCGCGCCCCGCGTATGACCCACATGCAAGGGGCCGGTCGGGTTGGCCGAGACGTATTCCACGTTGACCTTCTGCCCATGCCCCATGGTCGAGCGGCCATAGTCCGTGCCCTGTTGCAGCACCGCAGCCAGTACACTCTGCCAGACCGATGGCGCCAACCGCAGGTTCAAGAACCCCGGCCCGGCAACCTCGGCACTGGTGATCCGGTTATCCTCGGCCAGCTTTCCGGCCAGCGCATCGGCAATGTCGCGCGGTTTCATCTTGGTGGGCTTTGCCAGCACCATAGCCGCATTCGTCGCCATGTCGCCATGCGCCGCATCGCGCGGCGGTTCAACGGCCACGTTGTCAAAGCTCAGCCCTTCGGGCAGCGCGCCTTCGGACTGCATCTGTGCCAGCGCGTCCAGCACGAGGCTGCGGATCTCGGAAAACAGGTTCATTTCGAATGTCCTTTTGCTTGCCCGGCGGTTTACCACGCGGTGCAGCAAGGTCAATGGACGGCGCCAGAATGCGCTTGGAATAAGAGCCGCCGCCGCTAAGGTCGGTCATATCTATCTAAACGGAGATTCCTATGCGCCTTGCCCTGCCCCTGTGCCTGCTCTTGTCGACCGCCCTGCCCGCTTTTGCAGAAATGCCCGCCCCGCAAGGCCATGTGCTGATAACGCTCGGCGGCTCGGTTGAGAAAACCAACCTGCCCGCACGCGGTGCAGAGGACGGCGGCTTGCTGGGATATCTGGAGGTCACCCATGACGGGGCAGCTGGCTTTGACGCGACATTGCTGGATAGTTTGGATCAGGTCGAGATCACAATTCCCTACGGCACCGAGGACAACCAGCGCGACATCACCTTTAGCGGCCCGCTTTTGTCGGATGTGATGGTCATAGCCGGTGCCGAAGGTAAGACGGCCAAACCGATGGCAATGGACGGGTATCAAGCCGAAATTCCCTGGCATAGTATCTCGACCTATCAGCCTATCCTCGCCACCCACGCCGACGGCGCCCCCATGGGGATCGGAGGGTATGGCCCAACGATGATCGTCTTCCCACCCACCGACGACGCTGAGGCGGCGCAGGATCAGACGGGCCAACAAGTCTGGGCTTTGGCCTATATCGGGGTCGAGTGATCCGCCGGTATCGGGTGGCCAGTCAGTCTGGCATGATCCTGTAGCGCAAACCTGTCGGTCATCCCGGCAATATAGTCCGATACGATCCGGGCTAAGGCAGTCTCATCCTCAGCCTCTTCAATGTCCGCGTGCCAGCGCGCGGGCATTTGCTTCGGATCGCCAAGGTAGATTGGAAACAAATCCTCGACCACTTTGCTGACCTCGGCGCGCACCGTCATCACCGACGGCGCCCTGTACATCCGCGAAAACAGGAAAGCGCGAATTTCCTTCAGTTGCGCCCAAAGGCCTGTTGAGAACTGAATGACCGGATAGCCAAGATGCCGGATCTCTTCGACGCTCTGGGCACCGGACCCTGCGATCAGAGCCCGAGACGTGTCGATCACGTCCGACACCATAACCCCAAACACCCGCCGCAACGCCTCATGCCGACGGCGATAGGGGTCGAGGCCCGGGTACTTGCGATCCACCTCCGAATAACAGTCGCCCACGATCGGCAGTCGCTGAATGTCCTCGTCGCTGAACAACTCCGCCCTCAGCCCGTCCAACAGGTCATGATTGTTATAGGCGATGTCGTCAGACAAGGCCGCCACCTGCGCCTCTGCGCTTGCGTGCGTGTGCAGTTCAAGATTAAACGCCGCATTGCACTCCGCCAGCGCCCAGGGCAGTTCCCCTTCCACCGGTCCGTTATGTTTTGCAATGCCTTCCAGGGTTTCCCACGTAAGGTTGCACCCATCGAACTCGGCATAATGACGCTCGAGCCGGGTGACGATCCGAATGGCCTGCGCGTTATGATCGAACCCGCCATACGGCTGCATGATCTCATGCAAGGCATCCTCGCCAGTATGTCCGAACGGCGTGTGGCCAAGATCATGGGCCAGAGCCACCGCTTCGGTCAGTTCTGGATTCAAACCCAAAGCCCCGGCAATCGTCCGCGCCACCTGCGCGACCTCGATGGAATGGGTCAACCGCGTTCGATAACTATCCCCTTCGTGCTCAACAAAAACTTGGGTCTTGTGCTTGAGCCGCCGAAAGGCGCTGGCATGAATGATCCGGTCCCGGTCGCGCTGAAAGCATGACCGGAAACTGCTTTCTTCCTCTGGCACCAACCGCCCTCTTGCGCGGTCGGGATTCGAGGCAAAACATGCTCTGTCCAACGGTCTGTCCTTGTCGCCTGTCCTTGGGCTTTCTATATGGTAGAGTGGTTAAGAAATAAACCTTTGGAGTTTGGCATGAATCTGCCCCCGACAGTTACAGAACGCGCCTTTGACCGCCTTGCCGAGATCGGCGCAGCCGATCAGGGTCAAGCCCTGCGTGTCGCTGTCGAAGGCGGCGGGTGTTCGGGCTTTCAGTACGAAATTGCATTGGACAAACCCAAAGACGACGATTTGGTTCTTGAGGGTAAGGGGCAGAAGGTCATTGTCGACGCAATCTCACTGCCGTTTCTTGAAAATGCGGTGATTGATTTCACACAAGAACTGATCGGCGCACGCTTTGTGATCGAAAACCCAAACGCCACCTCCTCCTGCGGCTGCGGCACTTCGTTTTCAATGTGATCACCCGTGGGGGTTTCACCCCCACACCCCCAAGGTATTTCTAGCCAGATGAAGCAGGGATCCGCTCTCCGATTTCTAGACCGGAGAGCTTCACCTGGCGCGGTCATCGGCGCCTCCGCCTGTACCGCCAGCTGGTTTTCGGAGATTCTGGTTAACGGTCCGTTTCTTCATCTGGCCAAAAATACCTCGGAGCGCGAGGCAGCGCCTCGCAAACCTGTTCTCCGCCTTGCCGTTGGGCCCGTTCTGGGCGATAGGTTGCCAAGGACTGTCGGAGGGCCGCGCATGAAAATCGCCACATTCAACATCAACGGCATCAAGGCGCGGGCCGAAGCATTGCCGCGTTGGCTGGATGATGCCCAGCCCGATGTTGTGCTGCTGCAAGAGATCAAGTCAGTCGACGATAACTTCCCCAGAGAGATCTTTGAGGCGCGCGGGTACAACGTAGAAACGCACGGGCAGAAAAGCTTTAACGGCGTTGCCATTCTGTCGAAGCTACCGCTCGAGGACGTCTCGCGGGGTTTGCCCGGTGATGATGAGGATGAACAGGCCCGCTGGATCGAGGCCACGGTCGTCGGCAAACAGGCACTGCGTATCTGCGGGCTCTATCTGCCAAACGGCAACCCCACCCCGGGGCCAAAATACGACTACAAACTTGCCTGGATGGAGCGACTCTATCATCGGGCCCGCGACCTGATGAACAGTGAAGAACCCGCTCTGATGGCAGGTGATTACAACATCATTCCCCAGGCCGAAGACGCAGCGCGTCCCGATGCCTGGCGCGAGGATGCATTGTTTCGCCCTGAAAGCCGGGCCGCATTTCGGAAAATTCTGAATCTCGGCTTCACCGAGGCCTTTCGCGCTGGCACGCAAGGTCCGGAACATTATTCATTCTGGGATTATCAAGCGGGTGCGTGGAACCGAAATGACGGGATTCGTATTGATCATTTCCTTCTGACCCCTCAGGCCGCTGACCTTTTGCGCGATTGCAAAATCGATTCCGAAATTCGGGGGCACGAAAAACCTTCAGATCATGTTCCGGTTTGGATAGATCTAGATCTGTAATCGGCTAAGCCGTGGCATCGAACTCATAGATCCAATCATATTTTCGGCCCAACCGCGATCCAACTGCCATCAACGCCAGTTGCGCCCCGACACGCATAGGGCCACGTAGATGGAAGTTGCGCGCGTTGGCTCCAGCGGCAGCGACCACCCGAGTTGCCCGCTGGCGACGGGTCGCTTCATAGGCGGCCAGTGCTTGCGAAACGCCGGATTGTTCTTCGAAAGACCGCCCCAGAGTCCAGGCATCTTCTAGTGCAAGGCAAGCACCTTGGGCCATGAAAGGCAGCGTTGGATGAGCTGCGTCGCCCAAAAGCGCCACACGCCCATTCTGCCAGCATTCAGCAACAGGGCGCAGGAACAATGCCCAGATATTCGGGTCCTGAACCTCTTGCAAAATCTCTTTGACCAAGCCGCCAAAACCTGCAAATCGCGCCTTCAGCTCTTCTGGATCACCGCGCAGACGCCAGCCTTCTTCCTGCCAGTCAGACCTCTCTTCGATTGCCACGATGTTCATCAGGGTCTGATCGCGCAAAGGATACGTCACTACATGCCGTCCCGGCCCCATGGTTAGCACCGCGCAAGGGTTCTTGTTGCGCCGGTCCCATGGAATCGTCGCGCGCCAGGCAACCTGATGTGTGAATTTCGGTGTTTCCCTGCCAGTCAGGTCAGCACGAATTGCACTTTGGCCGCCGTCCGCCGCGACTGCACAATCAACCCGAAATCTCGCCCCCGTATCGAGGATGATTTCGGCCTCGGACGGGTGCTTTCGCACCCGTTCCACACGCGCACCAAGGTGAAACTCTACCCCTTTTTGAACCGTCGCTTTGTAGAGAAGATCAAGCAGGTCAGCGCGATGGTAATAATAGGTAGGCCCGGCAGAGGGTGGCACGATTTTGCAGACCAGCCGCCCTGCCCGGTAATCACGAAGGGCCGTTCCATGGGACAAAAGCCCAGCCTCGGGCGTGTCCGCAACAACCTTCAGCGCACGCAGCACAGCCATCCCGTTGGCGCTGATCTGAAGGCCCGCGCCAACCTCGGTCAATTCTGGTGCCTGCTCAAACACGGTCACCACGGCGCCGCGCTGTCGCAGGGTCAAAGCAGCCGCGAGGCCGCCAATGCCACCTCCGACTATGCCGAATTTCGATCCGCTGATGTTCATGTCACCGGCTTAACGCAAAAACGCCGGAGCAAAAGGCCCCGGCGTCTATGTTATCAGATTTTCCCAGCGATCAATCGTCGCGGTGGACCTTTTCGCGACGCTCATGCCGTTCCTGTGCCTCAAGCGTCATGGTCGCGATCGGGCGCGCATCCAAACGTTTCAGCGAAATCGGATCACCGGTCATCTCGCAATAGCCGTACTCGCCTTCATCAATCCGGCGCAGGGCCGAGTCGATCTTGGCCACCAGTTTGCGCTGACGATCGCGGGTGCGCAGTTCCAGCGCGCGATCGGTTTCTTCGCTTGCGCGGTCAGCGACATCCGGAATGTTACGGGTGTTGTCCTGCAGCCCTTCGATCGTATCGCGGCTGCCAGCCATTAGTTCGTTTTTCCAATCCAGCAGCTTGCGACGAAAATACTCTAGCTGCCTGTCATTCATAAATGGTTCGTCTTCAGCTGGACGGTAATCTTCAGGCAGAAAAACTTCCTGCTTCATTTTTGCTCCCTCGGTGTGGCCTGCAACGCCGGTCACTCTCTCATTACCTGACATGCGGCAATCCCCTTCTGCGGAGCGTTTATCTGACAGCGCAGTAATTGTCACTATGCAAACGTCGCCCCGGCGCCGCGCCATTACGCGTGATCTAAATACGTCCAATCAAACAACAAAACCTTGTTTTTCTGTGAAAATTAACTGACCATTTCAGGGCAACGCCAAAAAGACGGCACCGGAGGTTAGCGCACGAATCAACCAAAAGCATTGTAGTTACTTGGCAATTTCCCTTCATGCGACGCAGCGACCTGGCTTGTCAAAATTTCTGCTGCGCGGTAACCCCAAGGGCGCATTTCGCGCGACACTTGATGAGGGGCCAATGACCGCACGTTTCCAAGGAACAGCCGAATACGTCGCCACAGACGATCTGACCATTGCGGTAAATGCCGCCGTGACGCTGGAACGTCCCTTGCTGGTCAAAGGTGAGCCGGGAACTGGCAAGACCGAGTTGGCCAAGCAGGTGGCCGGAGCGTTGGGGCTGCGGATGATCGAGTGGAACGTGAAATCCACCACCCGCGCGCAGCAGGGACTGTATGAATACGATGCCGTCAGTCGTCTGCGCGACAGCCAGTTGGGTGAAGAGCGCGTGCACGACGTGTCGAACTATATCCGCAAGGGTAAATTGTGGCAGGCCTTTGAAACCGATGAAAAGGTCGTGTTGTTGATCGACGAGATCGACAAGGCCGATATCGAGTTTCCGAACGATTTGCTGCAAGAGCTCGATAAGATGGAGTTCCACGTCTACGAGACCAGCGAAACGATCCGCGCCAAGAACCGTCCGATCGTCATCATCACATCGAACAATGAAAAGGAACTGCCCGACGCCTTCCTGCGCCGGTGTTTCTTTCACTATATCCGGTTCCCTGATGAGGCTACGATGCGCCGCATCGTCGAGGTCCATCATCCCGGCATCAAAGACGCGCTTTTGACAACGGCTCTGACCCAGTTCTATGAGATTCGCGAAACTCAGGGCCTGAAGAAAAAGCCATCAACCTCAGAGGTGCTGGACTGGCTCAAGCTGCTGCTGGCCGAGGACCTGACCGCCGAAGATCTCAAGCGCGATGGCGCCAATGCCCTGCCCAAACTGCACGGTGCGCTGCTTAAGAATGAACAGGACGTGCACCTGTTCGAACGCCTGGCATTCATGGCCCGCAACAAACGCTGAGCCGGTAAACCCTCGGTGATCGCCGCTTGCCTTAGCAAGTCTCGGATGCAAGCATTGGTCTCGGGTTGCCCGGCTTGTCCGGGCAATTTACCATCAGACCCAACGGGACTCAGCAATGCCAGAAACAGTAACAATTCGAGCCTTGCATCCGACTGATCGCGAGGACTGGGCGGATATGTGGCGGGACTATCTGGCGTTTTATGAAACGACGGTTCCGGATTCCGTCTATGACAGCACATTCTCGCGACTGCTGGGGGATGATCCGAACGATTTTTCTTGTTTCGTCGCGCAGGCCGACGGGGGGCTTGTGGGTTTGACCCACTTTCTGTTCCACCGCCATGCCTGGAAGGAAGAAAGCGTGTGCTACTTGCAGGACCTATTCGCCCGGCCCGAGGCGCGCGGCATGGGGGTCGGTCGCGCTTTGATTCAGGCCGTTTACGACGAAGCGGACCGGCAAGGTGCACCGTCTGTCTATTGGCTGACGCAGGATTTCAACCATACCGCGCGAAAGCTCTATGACAGGATCGGCAAACAGACACCTTTCATCAAGTATCAGCGCCCATGACGCGATGGGTCGCAATCTTGATCAGCTTTGTCCTGACTGCATGTGCCACGATTGAGCCTGCCGAAAGCCCACCCGAGATTGTGGACGTCGAACCACCCCTGCCCCCCGCCAAGTCCTTTACGCGTGCATACCCCTCGCCTCCGGCGCGGTCGAATGAAAACATTGCAGCGGATTTCATCTCTCTGCATTTCGCACTGGAAGGGGGTACGGAACTGCCTGTTTTTACCCGGTTCGAAACCCCGATCACGGTGCGGTTGACAGGGGCTGCGACGGCCTCGCTTCAAAAGGATCTGGGCCGCCTGCTGACCCGTCTGCGCACCGAGGCCGGGATAGACATCAAACAGATCAGGGACGGTCAGGCCAACATCACGATCGCGGCGGTCAGTCAAAAAGAAATTCAGGACATCCTGCCTCAGGCTGCATGTTTCGTGGTACCCAATGCCTCAAGCCTTGAGGAGTACCGCCGGGATCGGTTCAAACAGAAAAGCAGCTGGACCAAACTGAGCAGCCGTGAGCGACTGGGCATCTTCATTCCCGCAGATGCAAGTCCGCAGGAAAAACGTGACTGCCTGCACGAAGAGATTGCACAGGCGCTTGGCCCGCTGAATGACCTGTATCGCCTTCCGGACTCGGTATTCAACGATGACAATATCCACACGGTCCTGACCGGGTTCGACATGTTGATCCTGAAGGCCGCATATTCATCCCAACTGCACAGCGGTATGACACGTGAACAGGTCGAAACGGCCATACCCGAAATTCTCTCGCGTCTGAATCCGCGCGGTGATGCGGTGCCGGTACAGCCCATGTCGGAAACTCCACGAGCCTGGATTTCAGCAATTCAGAAATCCTTGCAATCCAGTCGCAGCCAGCAATCGCGCATGAGGCAGGCCCGCAAGGCAGCCCGAATTGGCAAGGAACAAGGTTGGACCGATCACCGGCGCGCTTACCCTCATTACCTGATGGGCCGCATGGAACAGTTCGATGATCCGCATGAAGCGTTGCGCCAATATGATATTGCCCTGCAGTTTCTGCGCGCTACACCGGGCACGGAATTGCATCGATCCTACATCACGACCCAACTGGGCGCCTTTGCGCTTTCGCAAGGCAATGGGCCAGAGTTCCTGCCCAAAATCGACGACGCTATTAACGTGATGACACGGGCTGAGAACGCCTCGCAGCTTGCAACGTTATTGTTGCTGAAAGCCGAGGTCCTGAATGAAGTCGGCCGTTCCGCAGAGGCACGTTCCGTCAGACTGGACAGTCTGAGATGGGCACGATACGGCTTTGGCTCGGATGTAGTGGCCCGGTCGCTTATGCAGGACGTCGCAGAAGGACCAGTCAATTAACGGGGGCGATTAACGCATGATAGTGGTTCTGGGACTGGCGGTGCTGGGTGCGCTCCTTGGGGCGTTGACCGCGCGCAAACGCAACGGCAGCGGCGCCGATATCGCGCAATATGCAGCCGGATATGGAATCGCCTTTGCGCTGGTCGGGCTAATCCTGTCCTTGGTTCTGGTTCGCTTTGTGGTGTAGCCCATGTTTGTTCCCTTTTTCGAAAACCTTCGCAAAGCCGGTATCCCCGTATCCCTGCGGGAATATCTGACCTTTCTGGAGGGTATGAAAAAGGGGCTGGCAACCTATGATGTCGAGGCGTTCTATTACCTCGCCCGCGTGTCGATGGTGAAGGACGAACGCAATATCGACAAGTTCGACCGCGCTTTTGCCGCCAGCTTTGAAGGGCTGGAACAGATCGGGTTCGAACAGGTCCTCGAAGCCGTCGACATCCCTGCCGATTGGCTGGCGAAGATGGCGGAGAAGCACCTCAGCGAAGAGGAAAAAGCCGAGATCGAGGCCCTTGGCGGGTTCGACAAGCTGATGGAGACGCTGAAAGAGCGGCTCAAGGATCAGCAAGGCCGCCATCAAGGTGGCAACAAGTGGATCGGTACGGCAGGAACGTCGCCCTTCGGAGCCTACGGGTACAATCCGGAAGGTGTGCGGATCGGCCAGAAGGAAAGCCGTCATCAGCGCGCGGTCAAGGTTTGGGACAAGCGCGAATTCAAGAACCTGGACGACACGGTCGAACTGGGCACGCGCAACATCAAGGTCGCGCTGAAACGCCTGCGCCGCTGGGCCCGCGAGGGTGCTGCAGAAGAGCTTGATCTGGACGGCACCATCCGCGCCACAGCCGAGCATGGATATCTAGACGTCAAAACCCGGCCCGAACGGCACAATGCCGTCAAGGTTCTGTTGTTTCTGGACGTCGGAGGCTCAATGGACCCACATATCAAAGTGGTGGAAGAGCTGTTCTCGGCCGCAAGAACCGAATTCAAGCATCTGGAATATTACTACTTCCACAACTGCCTGTACGAAGGTGTCTGGCGTGACAACATCCGCCGCTGGGACCAGCAGACGCCGACCCATGAGGTGTTGCGCACCTATGGTCCCGATTACAAATGCATCTTCGTCGGTGACGCCTCGATGAGCCCTTATGAGGTCGCCTATCCCGGCGGTGCCAATGAACATTGGAACCAGGAGGCTGGCCAGATCTGGCTGCAGCGGGCACGCGACCAATGGGCATCGAACCTGTGGATTAACCCAGTGCCTGAGAAGTATTGGGAATATACTCACTCAATCGGAATGATCCGCGAGATTTTTCAGGATCGGATGGTGCCGATGACGCTGGCCGGGCTGGAAAAAGGAATGCGCGAGCTGACGCGATAGCGCCAGCCCGCGGATCAGGTTCTGCCGAGGCCGGGATTACCCGGCGATGGCCTGAATGCCCAGAAACAGAACACCCGACAACACAGCCGCCGCGGGCACGGTAATAATCCAGGCTGCTATGATCGTCATAAAGTGCGAGCGGCGCACCAGCTTGCGCCGGCGGCGTTCTTCCGGTGCCAGAACCGTCCGCTCAGGCACTGTAATGCGGGCTTTACGCAGCCGTCTTTCAGCATCCCATTCCCGGAAGAAGCCGACGCCAAAGACGGCACCCACTGCAATATGGGTCGAGCTTACGGGAAGACCCAGCCAACTGGCCACGATAACGGTGATGGCTGCGGACAGCGCAACGCAATAGGCACGCATCGGGTTAAGTTTGGTTATTTGGCTGCCAACCATTCGGATCAGTTTTGGCCCAAACAGGAACAGGCCAAACGAAATGCCAAAGGCGCCGATGATCATGACCCAATAGGGAATACTGATCGCCTGGGTGAAATCACCCGAGGCAGAGGCTTGCACGATGGCTGCCAAAGGCCCAACGGCATTGGCCACATCATTGGCCCCATGTGCAAAGCTGAGAAGTGCAGCGGACACGATCAGCGGAATGCCAAACAATATTTTGAGGGACTTGTTGCGGTTCTCCAGCCCTTCGGATTGACGTCGAATAACTGGAATCATAACTGCCCAGACCAACGCCCCGCAGACTGCCCCGATCAGCAGAGCAGTGCTCAGGTCGATCTTGACGATCTTCTTGATACCCTTCAGCGCCAGGTAGCTTGCAAACGCCCCAGCCATGATACCAACCAGCATCGGAACCCATTTCCGGGCCGCCGCGATCTTGTCGTCCTGATAGATGATCCTGGCCTTAATGAACCAAAGAAAACCAGCCGCCACCAGACCGCCAAGCATGGGCGAGATAACCCAGCTCGCTGCGATCTTGCTCATGGTTCCCCAGCTTACTGCGCCAAAACCGGCTGCGGCGATCCCCGCCCCCATGACGCCTCCGACAACCGAGTGGGTCGTGGACACGGGCGCTCCGACCCAGGTCGCCAGGTTGACCCAAAGCGCCGAAGACAACAAAGCCGCCATCATCGCCCAGATGAATACAGTCTGCGTTCCCATGCTTTCAGGAGCGATAATGCCCTTCGCGATCGTGGAAACAACGTCACCTCCAGCGATCAGCGCGCCGGCACTTTCGAATATGGCAGCAATCGCGATGGCGCCCCCCATGGTCAGCGCATTGGCCCCGACCGCCGGTCCCATATTGTTGGCAACATCATTGGCCCCGATATTCAGCGCCATATATGCCCCAAACATTGCCGCAAGTACTACGATCAGCGTGTTGTTGCCTTGTCCGAACAGGAAGGCTGCCACAAGACCTGCGACAACGATAAAAGAAAGCGCGATGCCAGACCCGACAAATGGGCGACCCACCTGGGAGGTTGCCACTTCTAGCCGAGAAAAGCGTCTAAGGTCGCGGTCAAGCGTTTCCAGGTGACGGGCTTCGTGGTCATTGTTGGACATTGTATGTTCTCCGACGAGTTCCCGTGCGGATAAGGCGGCAGGCGGCGTTTTTCAACAGTTAGAATCCTAAAGAACCCAGTTTCCACTGCGTCATGGCCGCTTGGAGACCTTTCAGGCCCACGGAAACGCTGATGCCTTGCCCTTGTGTCTGCTTATCCCCATATCAGAACCATGCTCCGAATTACTCCAATTCTTCTGGCGGTTCTGTATGCCGTGGTGATGTACCGGATCTCGGTCTGGCGCACCCATCGCGAGCTTGACCTGAAATCGACCGAACTGGCCGATCCCGCCCTCAAGCGTATGACTGACCGGCTGGCGGCGGCGCTGGGGATCGAGAGGGTTCCGGTCTATATATATGAAATCGACCCGGTGAACGGGCTTGCGGCGCCGGATGGACGAATATTCATCACACGCGGGTTTTATCGCAAGTTCCTCAATGGCGAGGTTTCCGCCGAAGAGATGGCGAGCGTCATCGCACATGAACTGGGGCATGTGGCCTTGGGTCATGCACGTCGGCGGATGATTGATTTTTCTGGACAGAATGCGTTGCGGACAGCCTTGATGCTGCTTCTGAGCCGGTTCATCCCATTCATCGGTGCGATGATTGCAAATGCGCTGACTGCGCTTTTGGCGTCGCGCCTGTCACGTGGGGATGAATATGAAGCAGATGAATATGCCGCCGCCCTGCTAACCAAAGCCGGAATCGGCATCGGCCCGCAAAAGTCTCTGTTTCATAAGCTTGAGGATTTGACGCAGCAACGCGCGGGCGTTGTACCCGCCTGGTTGATGAGCCATCCCAAAACGGATGAGCGGATTGCGGCGCTGGAAGTGCTTGAGCAGCGTTGGGCGCGTGGCTGAGGCTCGGCGGCGAGAGGCCAGCCCCTCGCGCTCTCCGAGGTAATTTTAGCCAGATGAAGTAGGGATCCCACTTAGCTGGCGAGCGCTTTGCCCAGACGCGGCAGGCGGGCTTTTTTCATCAATCCACGCAAAGTCCATGTATCGCCTGACAGGCGGTTTGCTTCGGCCAGTACCTGCTGTGCAAGCTGGTCCAGCCCTTGCGGGTCGTTATACCAGAAACCATGCAGCAGACTGTCAGGGTCACGCCGCTCAAGCCCTTCTTCTGCAAGAATATTTCTGGGGAAATCCTTGGCGTTGACCGTGACGATGATATCCGCTGACGCGGCTACTGCAGTGGCCAAAACGTGGATATCAGCGGCGTCCGGCAGCCAGAGCCGAGCCTGCAGGCCATCATTGGCTGGGCGTTCTGCCTTGGGCCATTTGACCTGCGTCAGGGCAATCTCAGCACGGGCCTGCGCCTCGCCTTCGGGGCCCAGTTTGCGCGCGGCGCGGGCCCATTCCTCGAGGATGCGCGCCGACCATATAGGGGTGAAATGACCTAGTCGGGCGGTGCCCAACAGCATCTCACGCATCACCGTTGGATAGATGACGCAGGTATCGAGTACAGCCTTCATAACCGGTAGAACACGGCCTTGAGGTAACCGCTTTCAGCCAGCTGCGGCAGTTGCGGGTGATCGGGCCCGGCAAAGCCCGTATGGATCAGTTGGGCTGAGCGCCCGGCGCGCCCGATACCACGGGATGAGGCGTCGCGGAAGCGGCCCAGATCAGCAGCGTGCGAGCAAGAGCATAAGCCCAGATATCCGCCCGGCTTGACCAGTGTGGCGGCCAATCGCGCAATGCGTTCATAAGCCCGCAGCCCTGCATCCAGCGCCTGCCTTGATGGTGCAAAGGCGGGAGGATCACAGATAACGACGTCGAATTTAGCGCCTTCGTCGTTCAACTGAGCCAACACATCAAAGGCATCGCCTTGGCGCGTGTTGAATTGATCGGCAAAGCCAGAAGCCTCGGCCCCTTTTGCGGCCAACTCCAATGCCGCGGCCGACCCGTCGACCGACAGCGCCTGTCCGGCGCCACCCGCCAGCATCGCCAACCCGAACCCTCCGACATGGCTGAAGACATCCAGTACCTGTGCCTTGGGTTGAACCAGCTGCGCAGCAAAGGCGTGATTGGGGCGTTGGTCATAGAACAGGCCGGTTTTCTGACCGCCCGCCAAATCCGCCATATAGGTTGCACCGTTCATCAACACGGGCAAAGGCGCATCTGGGACAGTGCCGCGCAAGGTCAGGTTGACATCATCCAACCCTTCCAGACCGCGTGTCCGGCCCGAGGCGTTTTTCAGCACGGTCGTCACGCCGGTCACGGCGGTCAGTGCATCGGTCAACATATCCAGATGCGCTTCGGCCCAGGCAGCGTTGGGCTGGATCACACACGCCTCACCGAACCGGTCGATGATGACACCCGGAAAGCCATCGGCCTCGGCATGGATCAGGCGGTAAAAGGGCGAGTCAAACAGGCGTTCGCGCATATCAAGCGCGCGGCGCAGACGGGTTTCGAACCAATCAGCCGTCAGCTCGGCGTCAGGATCGCGGTCCAGCACACGGCACATGATTTTCGATTCAGGATTGACCGCCACCAACGCGATCGGCGCGCGATTTTCATCCTCGAGCACGGCCAGCGCGCCAGCAGGGATTTTGCGCGTGCGACGGTCGGTGACAATGTCATTGGCATAGACCCACGGGAAGCCATGGCGAAGGCCGCGCGCATTGGCTTTGGGTTTCAGGCGGATACGGGGACGGTCTGCAGTTTGGGTCATGGCGACCTCATAGTCGCGAACGCGCCGAGGGGAAAGCCCTAGCGGTTGCGAGACCGCCAACCACCGCGCCGTTTCGGCGCCTGAGCTGATTGCAACCCTTCGGTCAGCACCTGTGTCATTGGGTGATCGGCCTCATCTTTGGCATAGATGGCGTGCAGGTCAGACAGGGCTTGCCTCTGATCACGCCCCTCCGGAAGGCTCAACGCCCAGTCCAGAAAGATACTGCGACATTCGGGCAATGTGATGCCATCGATGCGATAGGCCTCGCGGATCAGGCCTTTGTGATCGTTCGGATCGTCATTGCGCGGCATCTTTATCCTCCTGAATCACGCGGCCGATAATTTCGGCGGCGATATCGTAGCTTTCCTGCAACGCGGCCTGCAACTGTTCTACCTGCTCATACCCGGTGGCCCGACACAGGAAGGCGGAACCGCCCTCTCCGATTTTATCGGCCTCGATAACCTTACCTGACAACAGTCGAGCTGCGCATTGCACAGACCAGCATAGATCGTAGCAATCCTTCAACGTTTGCGCCTGAGCGACATCCAAAAGCGCGGCTGCGACTGCACCGTCCAACCCGGCATGTACATCGCGCTTTGCAACACCGGACAGTAAAGCGCCTGTTTCGGCCATCAGCTCTATGTCCATCATGCGTCCGGCCCCATTCTTGGCATCCCAAATACCGGCGGGGGTTTTCGCGGCTGCCAGACGCGCGCGCATTTCGGCAACTTCGCGCAAAACCTGCGCCTGATCGCGGGAGCGCGAAACAAGCTCTGTTCGAAAGCCCTCGATATCGTCGGCCAGAGAGGGCTCACCGGCGACGGGATTTGCGCGCGTCAGGGCTAGGTGTTCCCACACCCATGCCTCATTCTGCTGATAGTTCGTGAAGCTGGCCCAACTGGTCGCCACCGGCCCCTGATTGCCCGAGGGGCGCAGCCGCATGTCGACCTCATAAAGTCGCCCCTGCGACATTGGAGCCGACAGCGCCGTGATCAGTGCCTGCGTGAACCGGGCATAGTAGGTCCGCGTGGCAAGAGGCCGTGGGCCCTCGGACATGTCCTGATCCAGCGGGTCGTAGATCACGATCATATCAAGGTCAGATTGCGAGTTGATCCGCCCTGCCCCCAGGGATCCCATGCCCAACACAGCGGCACCGCGACCAGGTGCGGGCCCGTGTTTGCTGGTGAACTGGTCCACAACACATGGCAGGATCGCAGCGATCACCGCGCTTGCAAGTTCGGCATATTGCTGCCCGGCCTGCACGCCGTCGATCAACCCGCGCAGATGGTGAACGCCGATCCGGAAATGCCATTCCTTGCACCAGCGCCGCGCCAGATCAAGCTGGCTTTCGTAGTCCTGCTCCTGCGAGAGTTCTCGCTCCAATTCGCCCTGCAGCACCGTCCGGCCCGGCCAGTCGTCAAAGAAGCTGCCGCCAATCACCGCATCAAAGACCGAGGCGTTGTGCGACAAATGCGCGGCCAATGCATGCGACGTGCCTACTATATCGACAAGCAGGTCGATAAGCTGCGGGTTGGCCTCGAACAGAGAAAACAGCTGCACGCCCGCAGGCAACCCGCGAAGGAAGCCGTCCAGTGCCAGCAGCGCCTCATCCGGTTGGGCGGTTTTGGCAAGACGCGTCAGCAGCTCTGGTTTCAGCCGTTCGAAAATCCGCGCCCCGCGCTGAGAACGCAGTGATGGGTAGGTCGTCCAGCGCGCCAATATGCTTTCGTCAAATTCAACTTCTGGCAAAGGTGCACGGGCTGTCGGGCCGGGGGCGAAAAAACCTTCGGTCAACTCATGAACCTCGGTCAGTCGCCGTTTCAGATCCGCAGTCAGATCGGCGCTATCAATCCCCATCAGGCATGCAATCCGCTCAATCCCGTCCGAGGATTGCGGAATCTTATGGGTCTGCGCATCATGGATCATCTGAATGCGGTGTTCAACTTCGCGATGCGCGCGGTAGTGATCGGTAAGCTTTTCAGCCACGTCCTCGGGCACCCACCCTTTGCCGGCCAAAGCCGCCAAACCCGGTACAGTGCCACGCACGCGCAGGTCCGTATCGCGACCTCCGGCAATCAACTGTCGGGTCTGAGTGAAGAATTCAATCTCGCGTATCCCGCCTTGCCCTAGTTTCATATCATGACCCGGAATGGTCAGCGCACCGCCTGTCCCTTTGTTTTCGCGGATACGCAAGCGCATGTCATGGGCATCCTGAATAGCCGCGAAGTCCAGATGCCTTCGCCAGATGAAGGGGCGGAGCGTATCCAAGAAACGCTGCCCCGCAGCGATATCGCCAGCGCAGGGACGCGCTTTGATATATGCGGCGCGCTCCCAAGTGCGGCCCAGACTTTCATAGTACCGTTCGGCAGCTTCCGCAGCCAGACAAACTGGCGTCACCGCAGGGTCAGGCCGCAGCCTTAGATCCGTGCGAAATACATATCCATCCGCTGTCTTGTCACTGAGTGTGGCGCAGAAATTCCGTGTCGCCCGGACCATCCCTTGCCGCGCATCATAGAAATCGTCCGGATCATAGCGCGTTTCGTCAAACAAAACGATCAGGTCGATATCAGAGCTGTAGTTCAACTCATGCGCACCCATCTTGCCCATGGCCAATATGATCATTCCCGCGGCAGAGGCGATATCATCTTCGGTCATCCCCGGCAATTTACCTCGCCGGATCAAGGTTGCAATCTCGGCCTTGGCGGCAACATCCGCTACCATGGCCCCGAAATCGGTTAGTGCCCCTGTAACTTTTTCCAACGGCCAGGCCCCTGCCAGATCCGCTAGGGCGGTCAACAGCGCTAAACGCCTCTTGGCCTGCCTCAGCCCCGGCCTGAGTTGATCCGCAGGCAAGGCCCTTGCGGTTTCCATAATGGATGCAAGCATCGCGTCCGGTTGCGCCAAAGCTTGCGGTAGCCAGTCAGCTTCCAGATCAATCAGGCCTTTGAGATAGGGGCTGGAGCCCGCAGCCCCTGCGATCAGTTCCCCCTGCTCAGGTGTAATGCCACCCACTGCATCGCGCGCTTCGGAACCAAGTGAAGGATCAAAGGCGCGCGGTACACGGTTGACGGCAAGAAGTCCTGTCATTTCATCTCCGATGACGTGGTTTCAGTATTTCTGTGGCCAAATATCTGACCCGACATTGCAACAATTTGGCGCTTAACTCAAAACAGCGCCGCAGCAGACAACCCAGCCAATGTTTGAAAGAAACCGTGGTGCGTTAGACTGAAATTGCGCTTGTTCAGATGTCAGGTCAACCATCCGAAATTCAGAAATGTAAATCATTTTCACATTGACCTCTTGTAACTGGGTTTGGTGCCCCCATCTATTCAATGTGAAAGCAATTTACATCTAACCCGGAGAGCACCAATGACCGCATTGACCGAACACGCCGTCCCTGAAAACCCGGGATGGCTCAGCCGCGCAGAAGCCTGGCTTGACGATAAAGGCAAAGGGGCCTGGATCGCAGCCATGGTCCTTGGCTTTATCTTTTTCTGGCCCGTCGGCCTGGCCCTTCTGGCCTACATGATCTGGAGCAAACGTATGTTCAACAAATCCTGCAGCCGTCGCAAATCCTGGCACAGCCACATGAGCGCAATGAAACCCTCGGGCAACAGCGCATTCGACGCCTACAAGTCCGACACTCTGGCTCGGCTGGAGCGTGAGCAACAGGAATTCGAAGCGTTCCTGCATCGCCTGCGCGAAGCGAAAGACAAGGCCGAATTCGACCAGTTCATGGATGAACGCGTCCGCGAGAACCGCGAAAGCGATGAAACCGGCGATAACGCCTGATCGACCTTGCCCTGTTCCGACAATCGGGACAGGGTATTTGAAACATCTACCGGAATGACCCGTATGCACTCCTTGCCAGACCCGAACCGACAGCCCGAGTTTTACCAGTCCGTCACGACCAAACGGTTCCTGGCCTGGCTGTTCGATATCGCCTTTATTTCGCTGCTTTGTACCGTCGCCATCGTCCTGACCCTCGGGCTAGGCGTACTGATACTCGCCCTGATTTATGCGGTGGTCAGTTTTGTCTATCGCGTCGTCACAATCGCCAACGGCTCGGCCACTCTGGGTATGCGTTTCATGGGGGTCGAACTGCGCGACGCTTTTGGTGAACGAATGGACACAGGTAAAGCGGTCGCACACACAGCCGGTTATTTTGTCAGCATGGCATTTCCGGTGCTGCAAATCATTTCAGTCATCATGATGCTGACCGGCGCGCGCGGCCAGGGCCTGACTGACACCCTTCTCGGAACTGTTATGATTAACCGTCGCGCTTAAAAGACTGTCGCGTGAATCACTTGGCGGCTCCGGGAACGGTTGTTATCATCCCGTTTCAGGAACCATAGGACATTCATGCGACACACGCTGCCAATCGCGCCGCAATTCTACGTTACGGCCCCTCAGCCTTGCCCTTATCTTGAGGGCAAGATGGAGCGTAAGCTGTTCACAGCGCTGCAGGGCGAAGGCGCAAATCAACTGAATGACTCCCTTTCCCAGCAAGGGTTTCGACGGTCTCAGAACGTCCTATACCGCCCTTCCTGCACCGATTGCGCCGCGTGTTTGTCCGCGCGGATTGACGTTTCGGCCTTTCAACCCAGCAAAAGCCAGAAACGCGCGGTCAGGCGGAACTCATATCTGCGACGCCGGGCGAATTCCCCATGGGCTACCGACGAACAGTATGACCTGTTCCGCACCTATCTTGACACCCGACATGCGGATGGCGGCATGGCGGATATGGACGTCTTCGAATTTGCAGCCATGATCGAAGAGACCCCCATACGCAGCCGAGTGGTCGAATATTCAGACCCGGAATCCGGCAATCTGATCGCTGTCAGTTTGACCGATGTCTTGGATGACGGGCTGAGCATGGTCTATTCATTCTATAGCCCGGAACAGCCTCAGAATTCACTGGGCACGTACATGATTTTGGATCACATCGACATCGCACGCGAGGCGGGTCTGCCCTATATTTATCTTGGCTACTGGGTGCCTGGCAGCCCGAAAATGGGATACAAATCCCGCTTTGCAGGGCTGGAAGTTTACAGCCAGGGCGAATGGAAACGGGTCAAGGATCCCTATGACATTGCACATGACGGCCACCACCCGCTGTCCACAGCCCCCATCGCCGAACAGGTTGCCAGCATCCAACTGCCTGATCGTCACCCGACCAAAGGCTGAAACCTGATGCAACAAAGCCTCCACGCCGTTACGCTTGTCGTGCCGGATTACGATGATGCCATCGCCTTTTTCACGCATACACTCAGCTTTTCCCTGACGCAGGACATCGACTTGGGCGCTGGAAAAAGATGGGTCCGCGTAAGCCCACCCGGATCCACCGGGGGCTCACTTCTACTCGCCAGGGCCATCGATGCAGATCAGAGAACCGCAATCGGCAACCAGACAGGTGGTCGGGTCGGCTTCTTTCTGGAAACAGACAATTTCGACCGCGACTATAAGGACATGCTGGCCAAAGGCGTCCATTTCGAAGAAGCCCCGCGCCATGAACCATATGGAACCGTAGCAGTCTGGCAGGACCCGTTCGAAAACAGATGGGATCTGATCCAATTCACCTGATCCGCATCTTCATCTGGCCAAAAATACCTCGGGGTTGAATTGACCGCAGGCCAAGAAGGGGCTGGCCCCTTCTACCTACAAACAAAGCAAAGGGGGCCAGCTGGCCCCCCTTTTCATTTGAACACCTGATCTTTGATCAATTCGGGATCAGATCCGGCACGATGGTCACAATCGCAGGGAAGAACCAAAGGATTCCGATACCTACCACCTGGATCAGCACAAACGGTACAATCCCACGATAGATATGGCCGGTGGTCACTTCTTTCGGCGCGACCCCGCGCAGATAGAACAGCGCAAATCCAAAAGGTGGTGTCAGGAACGAGGTCTGCAGGTTCACCGCCACCATGATCGTCACCCATTTCGGATCAAAAGACCCGCCATAGATTACCGGGCCTACAATCGGGATCACGATGTAGATGATTTCCAGGAAATCCAGTACGAACCCAAGGAAGAACAGCACCAGCATCACGATCAGGAAGACTGTGAATTCATTGTCAAAGCTCTTGAGGAACTGCTGGATATAGTGCTCACCGCCAAACGAGATCACCACAAGGTTCAGCAATTGAGACCCGATCAAAATGGTGAACACCATTGAGGTCACCTTGGCGGTTTCCCGCACCACCGGGGTCAGCACGCCGCTGGAATAAAGAACCCAGCAGCCGAACAGCAAACCGAACAGGGCATACAGATAGGCCGCATAGGCTATGATGAAGGCAATCCAGGTTTCGGCCGAGGCGCTGCTCTGATTGATGCGCAAATCAAAATTGACCCCCATCAACAGGGCAATGACCACGGCGAAGGTGGCCCAGATGATGACCTTGCCGGACCGCTCCTGATCTTGCAGCTTGCGATAGGCCGCCAGCATGATCGCACCACCTGCGCCCAAAGCCGCCGCCGGTGTTGGGTTGGTCACCCCACCCAGGATCGACCCCAGCACCGCGATGATCAGAACCAGCGGAGGAAAGACCACCCGGATCAGATCATTGGTGGCACAGCGCGCCGCAGCCTCTTTGCAGCCATAGATGGCCAAGGCAAAGGGCAACGCCAGCATCACAAAGGTCAACCCTGACGACGTTGTTGGCGACACGAACAGAATATCGACAAGCAACATCAGGATCAGACCAATGGACCCAAGGATCAGCGGCTGTGGCGACCGTGACGGCGCAATGCCCCGACCCAGCACAATGGTCAGACCCAGCAACAGAACCATCACCGCAACACCCGTTCCAATCGGAGCGGCGTTGGCAATCTTCTCTTGCTGCGCGGTGGCCAGTTCTTCCTCGGTCAGACGGGTCGATTCTGCGGCACCACCTGCGTCATCAATGGCCGTTTGCTCGGCCACGGCCTGATCCCAGGCGGATTGACCATGCAGCTCAATCATCGAGGCTTTGCAGGTTTCGGAAACGTTGGTCCGCAGCGATGCGCCCTGCCCGATATCAGAGAAAGCCGAGACCGAGACGTTCTGGCTGCCGATAACCCCCAGATTGCCCAGCAGAACTGTACCCACGATCAGCGCGACAGGCGCACCCAGCAACCAGGTGAAACCTTCTGAACGGGTAATGGGCTCTCCGCTGCCGCCGGTCATGGGCACCGCAGGCGCCTTATGCGGGTTGAGCAGCGCATAGCCAAAGGCATAAAGCGCATATAGCAGCGCCAACATGATCCCTGGCAGCAAGGCGGCCTGGAACAAAGTACCGACCGAGACAACCGCAGGCTCACCCAGATAGGTCAGTGCGTCCGTGCATCCTGCGTCAACCGCGCGGGTCTCTTGAGCCGTCGAATACAAGTCACCGGCCAGCGTTCCCAGCAGAACAATCACGATCGAGGGCGGGATGATCTGCCCCAGCGTACCTGAAGCCGCAATGACACCCGTCGCCAATTCAGGCGAATAGTTGTTGCGCAGCATGGTTGGCAGCGCCAGCAAGCCCATGGTTACAACGGTCGCGCCCACGATCCCGGTTGAGGCCGCAAGAAACGCCCCCACGACCACAATCGAAACGGCCAGACCACCCGGCAACGGTCCAAAGACGCGCGCCATTGTGGTCAGCAGATCATTGGCGATCTTCGACCGTTCAAGCGTGATGCCCATCAGCACGAACATCAAAACCGCCAGAAGGGTTTCAATGGACTGACCGGCCAGAACACGCTCGTTCATGCGGTTCACGATGAACGACACGTTGCGGTCCAGAGCGGTTTCCCAGCCCGAGACAAAAACAGGCTCGGCAATCCTTGGTAAGTCCGGGAAGCGGAACACTGATATGGTATCGGGTTTAACCCCCGTGCTGACCAGATCCTGATACGCCGCAGAGCCGGTGTCGATCGCCTGGTGAATCAGCAAACCTGCGCTGTCCAATGCGGCGATGATGCCGAATGAGATCACTCCTGCCCCGCCGATGGCGAAGGCCACCGGAAAACCGGATAGAATACCTCCGAAGAGGCAGAAAAATACGATAATGAGGCCTATCTCGACGCCATCAAGTCCGAATAGCATTGTCTGGTTCTCCGTCCCTAATGCGCGCCTTCGTAGGCTTCTTCACCCTCGCCAAGGCTGTCCTTGTCGAGGTATTTTCCAACACTTTCCGGGCCTTCCACATATTCCAGATACGAGCGGTACAGGAATGCAATCGCGTGCAGGAACACCATCGCTGCGAAGGCGATCAGCAAGATCTTGAACAGGAAATAGCCGTTGAATCCGTTGGGGCTGAACCCGATGGTTTCCACGTTCCAGCGCAGCGCGCGGGACTTGGCCACCAGCCGGTCCAAAGTATCACTGGCCGAGGGCTTCGGCACGATCAGATGCCGCCACATGAAGTACCAGCCATACATCCAGGTCAGCACCGCCATCGGCATCATGAACAGTATGGCACCACACATGTCGACCACACGTTTGGCGCGGTGGCTGATGCCGGCATAGATCAGGTCAACGCGGACATGGCCGCCCTGTACAAAGGTGTAGGTGCAGCACAGGCACACGACCATGGCGTTATACAGTTTCAGCTCTTCCGCGAACCAGCTGATATCCATCTGAAACGGGATACCCAGCCCAAAAGACATATCCGGGCGGGTAAAGACCCGCTGCATGAACACGATGATGATCTGCTGAACCACCATCAAAAGGCCTGCCCAGGCGAAGAAACGCCCCGTCGTGTTGGCAAAGCCTTCAAGCCCGCGCACCATCGCCCACATGAAGTTGCGGTAGTAAAGACCAATGGCCGTCAACACCAGAAACAGCGTGAAAACCACAAAGAAGAACTCGACCGACCCGCCGTAATAGACAAAGCGCATGACTGCTTCTTTGTCCGACCAGTCTAGCCAGAGTTGCGGATGCGTGATGGCGTATCCGAAATTAATGAAGGCTTCGGCAATGTTCTGAATGAACCATATCAGTCCATTCCACAGGGCGCCGAAGAACGAGATACCGTTTTCGTCCTGCATGTTGTCCCCAGGTCGCGTCAGTTGCACATTTGAGAGTTACAGTTTGTCCGACCGTCAGATGCGCAACGGGAATGGCTCCCCCGACATGCGGGGGAACCGATTTCAAAGATCGAAGTGACTTAGCCGCGAACGCGGTCGCGCTGCGAGGTGTAGACACCCGACGACAGATTGTTCCAGGCCGAAGACGCGGCCATGGATTCCATCGCGCTGTCGTGGATGCGCTTGAACAGCTCGTCGCCCATGTTCTCGTCCAGGACTTCCTGGCTTGCGGCACCAAACGCGTCCCAAACGCTGTCCGGGAACTCCATGACCTTGACGCCACCAGCCTGCAGACGCTGCAGCGCCGCGCCGTTGTTGGCCAGGAATTGCGCCAGGTTCCACTGATGGCATTCACCTGCGGCGATCTCGATGATCTTCTGCTGCGAGGCAGACAGGCTGTCATAGACCTCGCGGTTGGTTGCCAGCGAAAGACCCGCACCCGGCTCATGGAAGCCCGCGGTGTAGTATGTCTTGGTGATTTCCTGGAAACCGGCTTTTTCGTCAGCCCACGGACCGATCCACTCGGTTCCGTCGATCGCGCCGGATGACAGCGCCTGATACACTTCGGAGCCCGGAATGTTCTGCACGGATGCGCCCAGTTTACCCAGAGCTTTACCGCCCAGCCCCGGCATGCGGAACTTCAGGCCGTTGAAATCTTCGGGGCTGTTGATCTCTTTCGAGTACCAGCCACCTGCCTGCGCACCGGTGTTACCAGCCAGGAAGGATTTCAGGCCAAAGATTTCGCCCAGCTCGTCATGCAGTTCCATACCACCGGCATGGTAGTACCAGTTCACCAGTTCCTGGGCGGTCATACCAAACGGAACAGCGGTAAAGAATGCATAGCCCGGATGCTGACCCACAAAATAATAGTCTGCCGCGTGGTACATGTCGGCCTGACCGGATGATACCGCGTCAAACACTTCGAACGCGCCAACCAGCTCACCGGCTGCTTTGATCTCAACGTTCAGGTTGCCGTCCGACATGGTGGTGATGCTGTCGGCGCAACGCTGCGCGCTGTCGAACACACCTGCAAGGCCACGGCCCCAGGATGTGACCATGGTCAGCGTGCGCTTGCCCTGTGCATAGGCCGGTGCCGCCAGCGTGGTCGCTGCAGCAGCCGAGCCGCCCAGTGCGGATGTTTTCAGAAATGAACGACGGTCCATATGAGTGATCCTCCCCTTCATAATCATGACCCGGATTGTCCGGGCCTGTCGTATTCAACAGCGGCAAGACTAGTCACAAGGAAGTGAAAGGGAATACCTACTACTGCGTAGAAACGCGGCTTTCTGCGCGAATTGCACAGGCAATAACGGCCCAATCATAGCAAAACAGGGATTTTTGATGCCGTTTTCCCGCCAGACGCCCAATCTTTTTGCAATTTTGCTGTGGCTTGCGTATCGATTCGTCCATGCAAAGACTTCGACAACTGGTCTCGTTGACCTATGCTCAAAAGCTGTCGCTGGTGGCGGCGATCCCGCTGGTCGTGGCGGTGGCCGCGATTGCGGTGATGGTTGCCTATGAGGCGCGCGCCACTGCCGAGCGCGAAATTGAAGCACTGGAACGCTCTTTGATTCAGGCCAAGAAGGAAGAGCTGCGCAACTATGTGACTCAGGCGCGCAATGGGTTTGCCTATATCTACGGGCGCGCGGCTCCGGATGACACCGCCGCCAAAACTCAGGTCGCGCAAATCCTGTCGGCCATGATCTATGGGCAGGACGGGTTCTTTTTCGTCTATGACTATGACGGCACCAATCTGGTCAGCCCCCGTCAGACTGAGTTCATCAACCGAAATTGGGAGGGTCTGACCGACAGCGACGGCACACCGGTGGTGAATGAGTTCATTCGCCTTGCTCGTCAGGGTGCGGGTTGGCACAGCTTTATGTGGCAAAAGCCCTCGACCGGGGAAGAGGCGCAGATGATCGCCTATGTCGTCGGCCTTCAGGATTGGCGCTGGGTCGTGGGCACCGGCGTGTTCATCGATGACATCGTTGCTGCAGTTGCCAGCGCACGGGCCGAGGTTGAAGCGCGCGTGCAGCGTACCTTCATGTATATCGGTGCCATTGTTCTGGCCGCTGTTCTGATTGTCTTTGCCTCAGGCATGTTGCTCAACATCCGCGAAAGACGTCTGGCCGATGCCAAACTTAAACAGCTGACCCAACGGGTGTTCGACGCACAAGAGGAAGAGCGCGGCCGTGTGGCACGCGAGCTTCATGACGGGATCAGTCAGATCCTTGTGGGCGTGCGCTTTGCGTTGGACAACGCCCGCCGTCGCCTGTCGCGCGGCGATGATGTGGGCGCGCATGATCCACTGGACAAGGGGATCGAGCATCTGGGAACCGCCATCAGCGAGGTCCGCCGCATCAGTCGCGACTTGCGCCCCGGCGTGCTGGACGATTTGGGCCTCGGCCCCGCGCTTGAGGCTCTGACAGATGATTTCCGCGAGAGAACCGGGATCGAGACCGATTTCTCGACCGTTGTTTTCCGCAACCGGCTGGATCAGGATAGCAAGATCGCCCTCTACCGCATCGCCCAAGAGGCCCTGACCAATATCGAACGCCATTCCGGAGCCACCCATGTCACCATCGATCTGCGCGGGCACAAGAAAGGCGCAACCATGCGAATAACCGACAATGGCCGCGGTTTGCGCAACTCTCCGGGTCGGGGCAGTACCGGGATTGGGTTGCGCAATATGCAGGAACGGATCGAGCAACTTGACGGATCGCTGCGTATTCTGTCATCACGCGGCCACCGCAGCGGCACAGTGATCGAGGTCAGCCTGCCACTCAGCCACCTGTTGCCGCCACAGGAAGACGCAACTCCGAACCGAAAGGCCGGTACATGAGCGACCAGACGATCCGGGTCCTGATTGTCGACGATCATCCAATGGTGGCCGAGGGGATCCAGTCGATCCTCGAAAGCTATGACGACATCACCGTGGTCGGGACACTCAGCAGCGGAAAGAAAGCGGTTGATCAGGTTGCCGATCTGAAGCCTGACGTCATCCTGATGGACCTGAACATGCCCGGGCTAAGTGGCCTGAGCGCAACCGAGATCATCCTTGAACGCATACCGGACACCTGCATTCTGATCCTGTCCATGCATGACAGCCCCGAATATATTTCGACTGCTCTCAGCCACGGTGCAAAAGGGTACGTGCTCAAGGACGTCCCAACGGATGAAATCAAAAAGGCCATCGACGCCGTCATGCGGGGTGAACAATATTTGTGCACGGGCGCAAGCGGTTCCCTCAAACCCAAAGGCGACACAACGCGCGAGGCTTTGACCGGGCGCGAGCAGACGATCTTGCTGGAGCTGGCACAAGGGAAATCGAATAAGGAAGTCGCCCAAACGCTTGATATCTCGGTGCGAACGGTCGAAACCCATCGCAAGAACATCAAACGAAAATTGGGCATATCCTCAACTGCCGGCCTGACCCGCTATGCGCTGGAGCACGGCGTTCTACAGGGCACCAGCCCAGGGTTCTGATCCCGTAGCGCGGCACGCGCTGCTCGGCCTAGCCGCCGCAGGCAGGCGGGCAACGGGCGATAGCACTCTTAGTTACCGTCAATCCAGAAGGGCGTCGCGCCGGACTCCTTCCTTGTCATGGTGATGCTGAAGAACACGCCCATATAACTGACGGGTCCGTTCCACCCCACCGCACATGCCTTCGGTTTCGACAAAAGAAAAGATCCCGACATATCGTCTGCGCTCTCCTTTCACGGGAGCGACCCGGTGCAAGGAATAGCGCCCTTTGAAAATCTGCAAATCCCCTGGGTTCAACACCAACTGGTGCACCGGTGTCCGATCACCGTCCAGAACCGCAGAAACGGCCGCGAAATTCTCATCATCGGCGCTTCGCAGGTTGGGGGCATATTCGAATTCACCGCCGAATTCTCCATTCTGAATGGCCAGCGTCACGGTGTAGTTGTTGGTGTCAAAATGCCAGGGAAACCCCTGCCCTTCTTCGACCACGTTGATGATGACATCAGCCAAAGGATCATCGTAGCGAAAGAACCGGTCTTCGGACTCGTTCAATGCCGTTCGAATGAAAGGTAAAAAACCAGCGAACTCATAAATACGTCGCAGCGGTCCGGATTTGGAAAAACTGTCCGCCGGCACAAAGGCATTCGACCGATCATAGAATCGACGCACCGGATGGCTTGGCGCCAATGCCGGATCGTCTTTGGTGAAATACGCATTCGTTCGGCTAAATGACCTATGTGCTCCAACGGCAGTCTTATCGGCTTCTTTCAGCAAACGCGCCACGCCATCCTCGTGTACGAAACCTGGAAGAACAGCACAGCCGTCCCGATCCAGCTCGCGCCTCAGATCACCTATCAGTTGCTCATATGCCCATGAACCGGGGCGGTCTATCGGGTATCGCCCGAGATCAACCAGATCCTGCAACATGTTCGGCCTCCCTCGCCACTGCAATTAAGTCCAGCGTGACTCAGCCTAAAATCACGATCATGCCCGTTTCGGACATCGGCATGACGCATTTCGACACTTCCGTGCCACTCGCCAAGCAATGCAAAGAGGCGAAAATCCCGAAAGTTCCGAACATGCGTCAAAATGCGCAATAAAATGTCGCAAAATACCACCCAGAAGTTAGAAAATTGGTGCAATTGCCTGTTGACGCCCGTTTCCACCGCCCATAATGTCCAACCCAAGCAAAAAGGAGCCTCTGGCGATGAGAACGCTAGTCGTAATCGTAGGAACCACGCGCATGGGCCGGTAACGGTAAACCATAATCGAACCCATGCGCCTCCGAAAATCTCGGGGGCTTTTTTTATGCGAAACGCAAGACACATGTCGCGAACGGAGCAAAGCAGATGACACGTGAGATGACCGGCGCAAAGATGGTAGTTCAGGCCCTCAAGGATCAGGGCGTGGACACGGTATTCGGATACCCCGGTGGCGCCGTGCTACCGATCTATGATGAGATCTTTCTGCAAAACGACATTCGCCACATTCTGGTGCGTCACGAACAGGGTGCGGTTCACGCCGCCGAAGGCTATGCCCGCTCGACCGGCAAGCCCGGCGTTGCGCTTGTGACCTCGGGCCCCGGCGCTACCAATGCGGTGACCGGGCTGACCGATGCGCTTCTGGACTCGATCCCGATTGTTGTTCTGACCGGACAGGTTCCGACCTTCATGATCGGCTCGGACGCCTTTCAGGAGGCTGATACCATTGGCATCACACGCCCCTGCACCAAACATAACTGGCTGGTAAAGGACACGAATTCGCTGTCCGATACCTTGCACGAGGCGTTCCATGTCGCCACCTCGGGCCGTCCTGGCCCGGTCCTGATCGACATTCCCAAGGACGTTCAGTTTGCATCCGGAGAATACAGCGCACCGAAACCATCTACCTCACACTATCAACCTGTCCTGAAAGGTGATCTGGAAGAGATCACCGAGCTGGTTGCTGCGATTGAGACCGCGAAAAAACCAGTGTTTTACACCGGCGGCGGCGTCATCAATTCGGGCCCGGCAGCCAGCCAGTTGCTGCGGGAACTGGTAGACGCAACAGATTTCCCGATCACTTCGACCTTGATGGGCCTGGGCGCCTATCCGGCGTCTGGCAGGAATTGGCTGGGCATGCTGGGCATGCACGGGTTGTATGAGGCCAATCTGGCGATGCATGATTGCGATCTGATGATCAATATCGGCGCTCGTTTTGATGACCGCATCACTGGTCGGATCGACGCGTTCTCGCCCGATTCCAAAAAAGCGCATATCGACATCGACCCGTCTTCGATCAACAAGGTGATCCGCGTTGATATCCCGATTGTTGGCGATGTGGCCCACGTGCTTGAGGACATCCTCAAGGTCTGGAAATCGCGCGGTCGCAAGACCAACACCGCAGCTATTGCGAAATGGCAGGAACAGATCGGCGAATGGCGCAAGGTGAACTGCCTGGCCTATACCAACAGCGAAAAGACCATCAAACCGCAATACGCGCTGCAACGCCTTGAAGAACTGACCAAAAAACATGACCGTTACATCACGACCGAGGTTGGCCAACACCAGATGTGGGCCGCTCAATACCTTGGCTTCGAAGATCCCAACCGCTGGATGACCTCAGGTGGTCTGGGCACGATGGGTTACGGGTTCCCGGCCTCGATCGGTGTTCAGATGGCACATCCCGACGCGCTGGTGATCAACGTGGCCGGTGAGGCCTCGTGGCTGATGAACATGCAGGAAATGGGCACCGCTACGCAGTATCGCCTGCCGGTGAAACAGTTCATCCTGAACAACGAACGCTTGGGCATGGTGCGCCAGTGGCAGGAACTGCTGCATGGCGAACGGTATTCGCATTCCTGGTCCGAAGCGCTGCCTGATTTCGTCAAGCTCGCCGAGGCGTTTGGCGCCAAGGGTATCTTGTGTTCTGACCCCGCCGATCTGGACGATGCGATCATGGAGATGATCAACTATGACGGCCCCGTGATCTTCGACTGTCTGGTCGAAAAGCACGAGAACTGCTTCCCCATGATCCCGTCGGGCAAGGCCCACAACGAGATGCTGCTGGGCGAGGCCGAGACGCAGGGCGTGATCGATAGCAAAGGTTCGGTTCTGGTATGACAGCGCAGATGATCAGTTTTGACGCAACGCGCTTCCAGCCTACCCCGGGCGAGTTGAACGAAGAATCTGATGATTTCATCAATCCGGATGTGTTTGGCAAGGAACTCAGCATCTTTCTGAGTGAAGAACTTGCCGCATCCGGGTTTGAGGTTTCCTTCGCCTGTGCCGAGGACTGGGGATGGTATCACGAAATTGATCACGACGAGCCGTTTGCCCTGGTTTTCGGCTGCTCAAACTATGGTGATGGCCATCTGGTTCAGTTCTCACCAAAGACCGAGCATGTGAGAAAGATGTTCAAGAAATACCACGCAGCCCCCAAGGTGGGTGCATTGCGTGGCGCAATTTGGAAAATTCTGGAGAATGCCGAAGGTGTATCGAACCTTCGCTACGAAGAGGACTAGCTCAGCATGTCTGCCCTACATATCAAAAAAGGCTCCACCCGCCATTCGGCCTATAACCTACGACCCACGTTTTCCGACGTACAGGAACGCCATACCATCGCAGTTCTGGTCGAGAATGAACCGGGGGTTCTAGCCCGCGTCATCGGCCTGTTCTCGGGTCGTGGTTATAACATCGAAAGCCTGACCGTCGCCGAGGTGGACCATACCGGCCACCTCAGTCGCATCACCATCGTCACCACCGGCACACCGCAGGTGATCGAACAGATCAAGGCGCAGCTGGGCCGGATCGTATCGGTACGCGACGTGCATGACCTGACAGTCGAAGGCGCGTCGGTCGAGCGGGAATTGGCCATAATCAAGGTGGTCGGCGACGGCGACAAGCGGGTCGAGGCGCTGCGTCTGGCCGATATTTTCCGTGCCAATGTCGTGGACAGCACGTTGAATTCGTTCATTTTTGAGATCACCGGCGCACCTGACAAGATCGACGCCTTTGCCGATCTCATGCGCCCGCTGGGTCTGATCGAAATCGCCCGGACCGGCGTTGCAGCCCTGTTGCGCGGCGATTGACCAAAACTGCCCCGCCGGCGCATCCAGTTGGCGGCGGGGTATCGGCAATACCCAATTTGCAAGATCACATTACGCCAAACGTGAACATCAACGTCACATTTGCCTAAAAAGTTTAAGCTAAATCAGAATTAACCTATTGCGTCTGTGCATCATCGCGTTAGCCTTCAAGGGTAGCGCGGCGTTGGGATGCGTCCGCTGGGTCATCTGTACGATTTCAGACAGCGCCTGGTTTGTTGGCCAGTTGTGTCGCGGTTATTCGGAATACACACAAGTACCGGGACGAAAATGACGAACGACAGCCGCAGCCCCGACGACCTACGCAGGATGTTCGGCGCCAATCTGCGAACTCTTGCTGGACAATATAATTCAGTTTCCGAGCTGTGCCGCCAGCTTGGAGTGAACCGAACTCAGTTCAATCGCTATCTTGGCGGCGAAAGCTTTCCCCGACCCGATGTCCTTGACCGAATATGCCGCTTTTTTGATGTTGATGCTCGGATTTTGCTCCATCCCTTGGATCAGATTGACCAACCGTCCAAGCACCCGGCTGCCGTCGCCCTGACCGAGTTTCTGGGATCCACCCCAGCCACCCTGACTGAAATTCTGTTTCCCGGCGGGTTCTATTATGCGACCGAGACAGAACTTGATGGCACAAAACCCCTGAGACACAGGCTTTTTCACGCCAGAAGGTTACCGCAATGTACTTTGGTTAGAGGGTTTGAACCAATTTCCGAGACACCCGGAGCATCAGTCGCAGAGCGCGAAGTACAGGGTATTGTGGCCTGTGCCGGGCGGCAGATTTATATGCTCATGTCCTGTCGTGCGTCTCAGAAAAGCAGGATTTATCTGGTGACACGTGGAATTGAAAATCAAACAAACTGTTGGCGCGGTGTCGCAATTTGCCTGTCAAAAACTACAGCTACCGCAACGACGACACGGCGGATATTGCTCAGACATTTAGGGGACGACACCTCGACAGTCCTGGCCGCCGCGCGCATTGCACGCCGACCAGAAGCCATGGCCCGCGCTTGACAACGATCCTAGCGTGTTAACCCGCGATTTCCCCGCCCTGAGAGATCAGCCAGTATAGGTGCCAACTGGCGTGCCCCAATAGCGGCAGTACGATCAACAAGCCGAAAAACCAGGGGATCATTGCGGCAAACGTCAGAACCGCAATCAGCGCGCCCCACCCCAGCATCAATCTGCGGTTTGCGGCCACATAGCTATAGCTGGCAATCATTGCGGTCACAAAATCCAGCTCTCGGTCCAAAAGCATCGGAATTGAAAGCACCGTGATCATGTAGAGGATGGTCACAAAAATCGCGCCAACAGCTGTTCCAACCGCCAACATCGTCAACCCGTTTGATGTAAGGAACACCTCAAGGGACGAAGACACATTGGTCATGGTCGATAGCCCCATAAAAAGGGCAAAGATCATGTGACCAAGAAAGAACCAGAACAGAAACATCACAACGATGATGGCGCAGATCGAGGGTAACTGACGGCGGCTTTGACCCAGGATTACGCCAAATATGGCCCGAGAATCTAAACCTTCACCCTCTTGAATGCGCCGCGATACCTCATACAGCCCCACCATGGCAAAGGGGCCCAGCATCGGGAAACCGATTGCGGCCAAAATCAGCCAATAGGTCGTTCCGGTCGTGAGAGTGACCCAAACCATCAGCCAGCCCATCAATACATAGAACCCGGAAAAGAGCAGCCCAAAGAGCGGAGCGCGGCGAAAATCGCTCCAGCCTCGCCTTAGGGCCTCGTGCAGCATTTCGACATCTACCCGCCCCATGTTCGGAACACCAAACTGTTTGTCCATGGCTTTTATCCTTCGTATCCGGTCGATTTTCAGGCGGGTCGTTTTTGCGGCCAACTGGTGGCAGAATGATATGCAGATCCGATGGACAAAATGCGAGAATCCGCTCCGCGCGGCCCAAAGATCTGCATCCCCATCGGCAAGCCTTCGGATCCAAATCCAACAGGAACCGAGAGGCAAGGCAGTCCGATCAGGCTGACCGGCACCACGACCTGCATCCAACGGTGATAGGTATCCATCCGGGTGCCGTTGATTTCGGTGGGAAATGCAAGCTGCAAGTCGAATGGCCAGACCTGGGCCGACGGCAGGATAAGCGCATCATAGTCCTGGAAAACTTCGGTCGCACGTCGGAACCACTCGGTTCGCACAACACTGGCACGATGGACCTGCATCGCTGTCAGCGCCAGACCACGGTCCAGTTCCCATTGCGCAGTATCCTTCAGTGACGCGCGGTGTTCTGTCCGAGACGCAAGACCGGCGGCCACGCTCCACGAACGCAATGTAATCCAGCTATTCCACATCTGGTCGGCGTCAAAGGGCGGTGTGAGGGGTTCGACCTTGGCCCCGAGTTGAGTGAACACCTCGAGCGCGTCACGGCAAATCTCGCGGATACCAGGTTCGAATGGAAAGGCTCCGCCCCAGTCATCCAACCACCCGATACGCATTCCGGTCAGGTCTGCGGGTTGGACCGGAGACACGCTTTCCCCCGGATGACCCAAAGGTTGAGACGGATGAGTGCCGCTGATCACATCAAGCAATAGACCAATATCTTCGGGGCTCCGCGCCATCGGGCCCAATGTAGAAAGCTGGTGCAAGTACCCGTCACCGTCGGGTTCGTTTGGCACCCGCCCCCAACTGGGCCTGAAGCCATAGACGTTGTTCCATGCCGCAGGGTTGCGCAGGCTGCCCATCATGTCAGACCCATCGGCCAGCGCCACCATGCCAGACGCCAGCGCGACTGCTGCTCCACCGGATGAACCGCCGCAGGTACGCTCGGGGTCATATGGATTGCATGTCACGCCATATACTGGGTTGAACGTATGTGAGCCCAACCCGAATTCCGGGGTATTGGTTTTACCGATCAGGATTGCCCCGGCCTCTTTCATCCGCTGGGCTAACAGATCGTCTGTTTCCGGAATGAACCCATTCAGGATTGGTGATCCTTGGGACGAAACCACGCCCGCAACATTCACCAAGTCTTTGACGGCAATCGGCAGACCATGCAGCGGACCACGGTTTGGTCCGGCATCAACAGCACGGGCCTCGGCCATCAAATCATCAGGATCACGCATTGCCACGATTGCATTCAGGCGCTCGTTCACTGCGGCGATCCGCTCTAGCGTCAGTTGCATCAGCTCAGCCGCCGATAAACGCCCAGAGGACAATGCACTCAACAATTCGGCAGCTGTTATTTGGCCTAGATCCATCCCTGGGCTCCACCTTTTTGGTCAGCCTAGCCGGAGCGTATCCTCATTTAAACCCTCAGTTTGAATGCATCTTTTTAGCAAAGACCACCCGAAGTCACTTGGATCGAGACCCAAAATGCAAATTGCTGTCGTGCCCAAGAAAGTGCTTTACGCACAAAAGGATGGAAAGGACGCTAAACACAAGCCAGATCCCGCCCCACATCATGGTCGTGCCACCAAATTCTTCGGCCAGCATGTAGGCATCCGAGCGGACACCCGAGCGCCGGATCGTGTCATCAAAGATATCATAAGGCACATAGATCACGCTGGTCAGCCCGATCACGCGCAAAGCCAGATCACAGATCGGCCGACTTAGATAGAACGCCATGCCGATCAGTACCGCCCCAACACCTGCACAAAACGCCATGGCAAAGGGATCGCGGACATAAAGCGCTGTTACCAACAGCATCACGCCGCCAAATCCACCCAGCACCGCCCGGTCCCAATGCGTGCGCAATGCTATCAGCAACAACCCCATCCCTAGCGCCAGCGACCCGAGATAACCGGCGGACAGGCTGAAGAATCTTTGCCCACCACGCGCTGTGACAAGACCACCCTGCTGCGGTGAGATCGAGAAGCTCTCGACCGAACCACCGGTTAGGACGACGGTTATCGCGTGCGACAGCTCGTGCAGGAAAACGATGAGTATCTTCAGAGGCACCACAATCGGCGTAGACCAGAACACAAACACCAAAGCGACAAGCGCAATCAGTTGCCAATGTCCTTTGATCAGCTTCATCATGGGCATCGAACGCGCTGCTATCAGCCTTCGCCCTGCGCTTCGGAACGGCTTTTTCCGGCCACGTTCAAGGCCAGCGTGGCGGCCATGAACCCGTCAAGATCCCCATCCAAAACCCCCTTGGTATCCGAGGTTTCATGGTTGGTCCTCAGGTCCTTCACCATTTGGTAAGGCTGCAGAACATACGACCGGATCTGGTTGCCCCAGCCCGCATCGCCCTTGGCCTCGTGGGCTGCGTTGATGTCAGCATTGCGGCGGTCCAGCTCTTGCTGGTACAGGCGGGATTTCAGCGCTTTCATCGCAATATCACGGTTCTGGTGCTGGGATTTCACGGATGATGTAACAACGATCCCGGTCGGGATATGCGTGATCCGCACGGCCGAGTCTGTCGTGTTCACGTGCTGACCCCCGGCCCCCGAGGACCGGTAGGTGTCGATGCGAATCTCGGACGGGTTGACCTCGATCTCGATATTGTCGTCCACCACCGGGTAAACCCAGACCGAACTGAACGAGGTATGCCGTTTGGCCGCCGAGTCATAAGGTGAAATTCGCACCAGCCGATGCACGCCGCTTTCCGATTTCAGCCAGCCATAGGCGTTGTGGCCAGAAATTTTGTACGCCGCGGATTTAATACCCGCCTCTTCGCCCGAGGTCTCGGATTGCAGCTCGACCGTATAGCCCTTTTTCTCGGCCCAGCGGACATACATCCGCGCCAGCATCGAAGCCCAGTCGCAGCTTTCGGTGCCGCCTGCGCCCGAATTGATCTCGAGGAAGGTGTCGTTCCCGTCGGCCTCTCCGTCCAGCAGCGCCTCAAGCTCTTTTTTGGCGGCTTTGGCTTTTAGCTTTCTGATCGCCTCTTCAGCGTCGGTGACGACTTCTTCGTCCTCTTCCATCTCGCCCAGTTCGATCAATTCCATATTGTCGCTGAGGTCGGTTTTGATGGATTCATAGATTTCAATAGCATCGACCAGCATCTGCCGCTCTCGCATCAGTTTTTGCGCATTCTCGGGGTTGTCCCACAGGTTTGGATCCTCAACCCGGGCATTGAATTCCTCAAGGCGATGGGGTGCGGTTTCATAGTCCATGCGCTGCGCCAGCAGCTCTAGCGACTTTTCAATTTCCGCCACGGTATTCTGGGTTTCGGCGCGCATGGTTACGTCCCAACTTGCTCAATCAGGCCTGCGTGATAGCAAGAGCGTGGGGCCACCACAAGACAGCGGAGACCTGAATGCATATTGTTCCGGGTGATATCATGGATTGCTGGGGATTATGCCGTGCCACTCTGATCGCCGAAGCCCAGCATGCGTTAGTCTGGAAAGTTCACGCGCGGGATTATGGGCCGGCCGCGCTAAAGCTATACCACCGCGCAGATCGCGGGAACGAAGCTGCTTCGACCAGGCTTTTGTCGCTTTGGCAGGATCGTGGCGCGGTTGCCATTTATGCCGAAGCGGGCAAAGCCGTATTGATGGAGTGGTTGGAGGGTCCGACACTGGGTGACATCGCGCGTGACGGAAACGCTGAAAGCGCGCTGCAGGTTTTCTCGGAGATGGCCCTCCGCCTTCACCAAAAGCCCACGGTTGCGTTCGACGAGCTGCGACCATTGCACGAGGTATTCAATCCACTGTTTGATTGCACGTTTGCCCGCGATTGCCCTGATGCACTACAACGCGATGTGATCCGCGCAACGGAACTGGCATCAAACCTTCTGACGAGCCAACCGCAGGTGGTGCCGCTGCATGGTGACCTTCACACCGATAACGTAATTCAAACGCCTTCAGGGGCACAGGTAATTGATGCAAAGGGGTATCTGGGCGATCCTGCTTTTGAACTTGCAAACGCACTGCGGCATCCCAAAGGTATGCCCGATCTGGTTCGCAGCCGCGACCAGATCGAACGCTGCCTCCAGCTTTACTCCGGAGCGTTAGGTGTGTCGCGGAAACGTCTTGCCCAATGGGCCGCTGCAAAATGTGCGCTATCCATCATGTGGCGCGGCCATGGGATAGTTTCAGCTGCGCCCGAGGCAACGCTCTTGAACCTATTGTTGCGCGCGGCGGATCAGTAAAGCCCGCCGCCCTGCAAATCGCCCTGGCTGGCATTTGGGCCAACGGTGATGGTGTCGCCGGTCGACGTGGTCACCTGACGACCCGAGCTGTTGACCTCTTCAAACAGCGGCAGATCGGAACCCATCGCAAAACCACCGTCATAGATGCGGTCGATAAAGCCGTCGGCGCCATCGCGGAAATACTCGGCCACGACAAAGTCTCCGGACGCATCAGATGGCAAGCGCGCGCCGCTGAACCGGTCGATTTTGATAAAGTGACCACCTGGGGGCACCTCGAACGGGCCTCCACCGTATTTCTCGACTGCGGTTTCCATGAAGCTTTGGAACACAGGTCCACACAAAGTGCCGCCATACGCGCCCCGGCCCATCGGGCGGGGGCGGTCATAGCCGATATAGCAGCCTGCAACAATGTTCGAGGTAAAGCCGATGAACCAGGCGTCTTTGGATTCGTTGGTTGTTCCGGTCTTCCCAGCGGTGGGCACAGGCAGATTGATAACGCTGGATGCCGTGCCGCGATCTACGACACCTTTCATCATCGACGTCAGCTGATAGGCGGTAATCGCATCCATGACCTGACTGCGGTTTGTCTCGATCGTGGGGGATTCATCAGGTTCCAGCCAGGCCGAATTACAATCCAGGCACTGGCGGTCATCGTGGCGATAGATTGTCTTGCCGAACCGATCCTGAATACGGTCAACCAGAGTGGGTTCAACCCGCTCGCCGCCATTTGCGAACATCGCATAGGCCGCAACCATCTTGTACAGCGTCGTCTCTTCGGACCCCAGCGAGTTGGCCAGGAAAGCACCCATCCGGTCATAAACGCCAAAGCGTTCCGCGTATCCGGCAACCACGGGCATCGTGACTTCTTGCGCCAGACGGATAGTCATCAGGTTCCGCGACTGTTCAATCCCGGTACGCAATGGCGTCGGCCCGTAGAATTTGTTGGTCGAATTCTTGGGTCGCCACAGGCCCTGCGGTGTGTTCACTTCGATCGGAGCGTCGACCACAATGGTCGCAGGGCTATACCCGCTGTCCAACGCAGCGGCATAGACGAAAGGCTTAAAGCTTGACCCGGGTTGACGCTGCGCCTGCGTGGCACGGTTGAACACAGAATCCTGGTACGAGAATCCGCCCTGCATCGCCAAAACTCGGCCCGAGTTCACATCCATCGCAACAAAGCCGCCCTGAACCTCGGGGACCTGACGGGCGGACCATTGGCCTTCTTCCCCGGCCATCACCAGAATGACGTCACCGCGTTTGAAGTTGTCGAAGAAGCTGCCCTGCATCCACTTGATGTCCGAGCGCGGGATGATGCCGTCAGCCGGACCATTTTCAATGCCGACGGTCAGGGCCTGCTCACCGACATCCAGTACTACGGCGGGATACCACTGCGTAGGCAGAACCACATCACGGGGGATTTCCAGAATCGCCAAGGCCTCACGCCACTGCACCTCATCCGCCAGAATTTCTTCGGCGATCACTTCGTCAGTCCCGTGCCATTTTCCACGAGACCGGTCGTATTTCTGCAGCGCCTCGCGCAGGGCGTGCGCGGCTTTGACTTGCATTTCCTCGTCCACAGAGGCGCGGACAGTAAAACCACCTGTGAAGAACTCGCCCTCGCCGAAATCTTCGCTCAGCTGGCGGCGGATTTCGTCGGTGAAGTAATCCCGCGGCGGCAAGGCGGTGCGGAAACTTTCGAAATCACCATTCTGGACAGACCGCAAAGGCATCTCGACCTCGGCCTCATAGGTCGCCGTGTCGATATAACCGTTTTGGTTCATCTCGCGCAGCACATAATTGCGCCGGTTCACAAGGCGTTCTTTCTGCCGAACCGGGTGATAATCCGACGGCGCCTTGGGCATAGCTGCCAAAGTGGCGGCCTCATGCGGAGCCAATTCCTGAAGGGTCTTGTTGAAATAGGTTTGCGCCGCTGCGGTTACACCATACGAGTTCTGGCCCAGAAAAATCTCATTCATGTAGAGTTCTAGGATCTGTTCCTTATCCAGCGTATTCTCAAGCCGTGTGGCCAGGATGATCTCTTTGATCTTGCGCTCGGCCCGACGGTCCCCCGACAACAGGAAGTTCTTCATTACCTGCTGTGTGATCGTCGATGCACCCCGTACATTCTCGCCTTTGGATTTCACTGCCTCGACACCGGCGGCAATAATCCCGCGCGGATCATAGCCCTTATGGTTATAGAAATTCTTGTCTTCGGCCGAAATAAAGGCCTGCTTAACCAGTTCGGGGATTTCTTCTGACGGGGTGAACAGACGGCGTTCCTGCGCAAATTCGTCGATCAGCTGACCCTCGCCAGAATAAATCCGGCTGATCGTGGGCGGTTTGTACTGCGCCAGGGATTCGTGACTGGGCAGGTCGCGCCCATACATCCAGAACACCGCGCCGATAACCAGCGCAGCCATAAAAATACCCAAGGTCACGAGGCTGAATATCGCCCCGAAAATCGAAAGAATGAAACGGATCACGTTACTGCCTTTTGCTCGCGGTGCCGCCTATATAGTGTCGCACCTGTGCAGGGTCAAAACACCATGGCCAATAATAGCCGGTTTGCGCCACGGGGTCACTGTCCAATCAGGGATCGTTTTACCATATCGTCCTGGCGCCATTTCTCTAGCCCATCCCGAATACCGCGCGCCATTCCCATGCGCCACTCCTGATTTCGTATATTTTTCAAATCTCTAGGGCTGGAAAGGAAGCCAAGCTCAATCAGAACGGAAGGAATATCCGCTGCCTTCAGAACCGAAAATGAGGCGGTGCGAATTGGCTTGTTGTTCATCGGACCGCCCTGTTGCGTCATTCCATTCGCCAGCATTTGTGCCAACGCATCCGTACGCGGCCTGGTTTCCTGACGCGCAAGGTCCAGCAGAACATCTGCAACCTGATCATCCGCACCGCTCAGATCGACGCCCGAAATCAAATCACTGCGGTCGTGCCGCTCGGCCAGTTTGTGGCTTGCTACATCCGAGGCATCTTGAGACAGCGTATAAACGGCCGCGCCATGAGCCCGCCCTTCTGTCAGAATGTCGGCATGTATAGAGATGAACACATCTGCACCTGCACGGTGTGCCAATGCAATACGACGTTCAAGAGAAACGAACTGATCATCGGTCCGCGTCATCTCAACCTCGTATCCGCCCGTGCGCAATAGCATCTCGCCCAGCTCTCGGGCAAAGGTCAGCATCAGCGTTTTCTCATCATCACCGTCAACTTCGGCGCCGGGATCAATTCCTCCATGCCCGGGATCCAACATGACACGCAAAGTTCCGTTGCCCTGCCCCCTAGGCGTGACAGATGTTACCGCCGGTTCCGGCAAATCCCAGCCGGTTTGCCGGGGCGTGCCAGCGCTGGCTGCGAAACTGTCGAAATCTGTCCCTTGCAGCCCAAGCGTCAAATGCGCGGCCCCAGTCGCAGAGTCCACTCGCATATCCGCCGTCTCGACCATCAGAGGCGCGCCCAACTCTAGCACCATGCGGGACCAGCCCGGTACGTAAGAGCCGAACTGCACACCACTGATACGACCAGTCTGTAGAAAGCGGTCACGATCAAGACCGGTCCAGTCTACCTCCTGGAAATCCAGGATCATCCGATACGGGTCGCGCAGGGTAAAAACGCGATAAGGCACCCCCTGGCTAAGCCCAAGCTGGATGCTTACACCGGACCGCCCGTCATCAACAATCGAACTTTGGTCTGGCAAAACACGGGCGAGTGCGCTGAAATCCTGCGCAACGGCGGTACTGCCTAGCGCCCAGATCAGCGCGATGGCGTAGATAATTCTGCTCATGGCCTCAAGTTTTCCCGAGATCGATTGAAGCGCAGCCTACCCGACCCGCACTTGGATGTGAACGCTTTAGGCTTGGGCAGAAATCAAGCCCCGATCAGCCATGAAACGCTGAAGCCGCCGCAGCCCCTCTTCGATATCCCCAGTCGAACGTGCATAGGAAAAACGGATGGTGCCGTGCCCGCGCTGAGGATCGAAATCCAGCCCCGGAGTGACCGCCACGCCGACCTTATCCAAAATCTCAGCCGCAAAGGCACGGCTGTCGTCGGTCAGGTCAGACACATCGGCGTAGACATAGAATGCCCCATCAGGTGGCGCGATATTGGTGAAACCGGCTTTGGGCAGACCGTCCAGCATCAGCGCCCGGTTCCGCCGATAGACATTAAGATTGGCCTGCAATTCCTCATCACAATCCATCGCCGCCAGCGCTGCCACCTGGCTGGCGTGAGGCGCGCAGATAAACATGTTCTGCGCAATCCGCTCAACGACGCGCACATGATCCTCAGGCACAACCATCCAGCCAACGCGCCAACCTGTCATAGAGAAATACTTGGAGAATGAGTTGATCACATAGCACTCATCTGTCAGCTCCAGCGCGGTGACGGCTTTGGCTTCGTATTCCAGACCGTGGTAAATCTCATCACTGATGAAAGACGCACCCTGCCCCTGAGCGGCCTCGATCAGCGTCCCCATTGCGGAGCGATCCAGCATGGTGCCTGTCGGGTTGGCGGGCGAGGCCACCATCAGTCCCTGCAAATTTAGCCCTGCGAAATCGGCTGGCACCGGCTGCAGGCGGTGTTCCGGAGCGGTGGGCAGATCAACCGCGACCAGCCCCAGGGCCCGCAATATCTGCCGATATGACGGATAGCCGGGGGCCCCAATACCCACGCGATCCCCGCTGTCGAACAGCGCGGTGAACGCCAGCAGAAATCCGCCTGACGAACCGGGGGTTACCACCACCCGTTCGGGATTGAGATCGACATTATACCACTCGCCATACATCTGCGCGATCCGGCGGCGCAGTGCTGGCAGACCCAATGCAACGGTATATCCCAGCGGGCCTTGCTCCATTGCCTTAGCCAATGCCTCGGTCGCCCCTTTGGGTGCGCCGGTTCCAGGCTGGCCGACCTCCATGTGGATGATGTGGCGGCCAGCTTCTTCGGCTTTGCGGGCAGCCTCCATCACGTCCATCACGATGAACGGATCGACCCCGGACCGGGTTGAGTTTCGCATGGCCATCTCCCATGTTGCAATCATGGCTTTTGAACGCGTATCCAGGCTGGCGTCAATCCCAGCCCTGTTGCTGTTTGCAGTGACTTGGCTCGTAGGCGCTGTTCAGGCCCAAAGCCTGATCCGTGATCCAGATATTGAACACGGTCTGCGAGAGTTGGCCTTTCCCGTTCTGCGCGCCGCCGGTCTGAATACCAACCGGGTCCAGATACTGGTGGTCAATGACAGCACGTTCAATGCCTTCGTTCTGGATTACAATGCGATCTATCTGAACTATGGGCTAATTCTTTCAGTTGAAAGCCCCGAGATGTTGCAAGCGGTTATCGCACATGAGGCGGCCCATATCGCCAACGGGCACTTATCGCGCCGTTACGAAAACCTGAATGCAGCACGGCAAAAAGCCGGGCTTGGGACGGCTTTGGCACTGATTGCTGCAGCTGCTGGCGGCGGCGAGGCCGCATTCGGAATTGCAGCCGGTACTAATTCGGCAGCCCTGCGCAGCTTTCTTGGCCACACCCGCGCTGAAGAGTCCTCGGCGGATCGCAGCGCAGCAAGCTATTTACGTTGGGCCGGCATCTCGCCCAGTGGCATGGTGTCTCTGCACCGTAAATTCGCGGGGCAAGAGCTGTTAAACACGGTCAACCAGGACCCATACATGCGATCACACCCCACCAGCCGCGAGAGGCTGCGCGCCGCCGAGGCGTTTCTGGAAGAGTTCGGCGATAAAGCCAAACCCAGCCAGAATGCCGATTACTGGTTCGCAAGGGCGAAAGGTAAGCTTTCGGCCTTCATCCGCTCGCCCACATGGACGATGCGGCGCGCCAAAGAAGAAACCGCCCAGGACATACGACTGATGCGCGAGGCAGCAGCCCACCATCAAAACCGTGATCTGACCAAAGCGCGCGCTGCGATTGATGGTGCTTTGGCAATCCGGCCCAATGACCCCTATTACTATGACCTCAAAGGCCAGATCATGCTTGAAAACCGTCAAGTGGCCGATGCGGTAGCAGCATATGGCAAAGCCGTTGAATTGGCGCCGAATAACCCACTTATCCTGGCCGGATACGGGCGGTCCCTGTTGGTTCAAGGTAAGACAGTGGAAGCCTTGGCCATTCTTGAAAAAGCGCGGGCCAGAGATTTTCGTAACGCAAGATTGATGCAAGACCTGGGTGCAGCTTATGCCAAAACAGGCAATACTGGCATGGCATCGGCGGTTACAGCCGAAAGATATGCCCTGCAGGGCCGTTTGGATGACGCCGGTATTCACGCGAAACGCGCGGTTGCGCAGTTGCCGGTCGGATCACCGGGTTGGCAACGGGCCCAAGATGTGTTGATTGCGTTTGAACAAGCAAACAAGAGTAATTCGAAAAGGAAACGGAAATGATCCTCAGACACGCTGCACCAGCCCTTCTGGGGCTTTCCCTGATCGCAGGATCGGCGCAGGCCCTGGACCTGAGCCAGCTGACCGACGCCGAAAAACAACAATTCGGAGAGCAGGTACGCGAATACCTTCTGGAAAACCCCGAAGTCATCATCGAAGCGATCAACATTCTGGAACAACGCAACGCCGTTGAAGAAGCGCAGGCGGATAAAGAGCTTGTCGCCAGCAATGCTGATGAGCTTTTCAACGACGGGTACAGCTGGGTGGGCGGCAATCCGGACGGAGATATTACTCTGGTCGAGTTCATGGACTATCGCTGCGGATATTGCCGCCGTGCGGTTCCCGAAGTGGCCAGCCTGCTGGCCGAGGATGGCAATATTCGGCTTGTGATCAAAGAGTTTCCGATCCTCGGAGACGCGTCGATGATCTCATCCCGCTTTGCTGTTGCCGCCAAACATGTTGCCGGGGACGATGCCTATAAGCAGGTTCACGATGCCCTGCTCGAATTCACCGGGGAACCGTCGCCGGTTACTTTGCGCCGTATCTCGGACGGGCTGGGTTTGGACAGTGACGCGATTCTGGCGGCAATGGACAGCGAACAGGTCACCGAGGAAATCCAAAAGACCCGTGAATTGGCGCAGCGGATGCAGATTTCGGGCACGCCTTCGTTTGTGCTGGGCACCGAAATGCTGCGCGGGTACCTGAAAGCAGATCAAATGCAGCAAATTGCGAATGCCGTTCGCGCCGAGCAAGGCTGATTTGGCAGGCCGGTTCCGCAACAGGAGCCGGCCATTCCGTCAGGGCATCGGGTCGCCAGCAAGGTGGCTTAGATATTCCTCTAGATTAGACCAGCCATCGCCGTCCCGGTCCGCCCAGACATCTGAGGGATCATTCGGGTCCAGGCCAGTCCGCCCTGTTTCCCAAGTATCAGACATTCCGTCCCGGTCAGTATCAACTGCCGCGTGAACAATGGGCAAATCCGGCCAACCGCCCACCTCGCCCGGATCGTTTATCCGATGTCCATCACAGCCGCGGACGTTTTCGATCACCATCGCATCCAGACTGTCCAAAGCTTGGTCATCCCCGTGCCGGGCCCCCACGGTTCCAAGAACGGTTTCGTATGTCGTGCTCACCTCGGCAGGTTCAACCGACAGCGGCTGGTGAGGTTCAGCCACAAGGAATTCGACCGCCGCATCATCCGCAATCTTGCCCTTCACTGATCTGTCGCATAGCAGCTCAATACGGCTGTCCAGATGCAGGTTATCTTGTTCGAAAACCGAGATGCTGAACCCTTTGTCTGCGCCATAAGGGAACACCTCGAATGCGGCGGGGGGCGGCCTGTTCCGTGTACTGGGGCCCGGCAGGACGACGTTTCCCACATAGGCGATCCATGTGTCGCCGTAATGGTTCCAGAACTCACCGAATTGCGAGGTCGCGTCGTAGAACACGTTGTTAATAATGTCGACTTGCCCAGATGGTGACGACTGGATGTCTGGATTTCTGTCGCGGTTATGGGCAAACAGGTTTTGATACAGGGTGACCCGCCCACATTGCCTTGCCGTTCCATCATCGGAACACAGCAGAGCACCTTTTGAATGCTTTCCCTTTGTATGGGTGGACTTATCCAGAGCCAGGGCTGAGATGCTGCGGGCTATCGTGATATCTTCGCTTGGCAGGTTTTCCGTTCCAACGCCCAGATTCTCATCCGTGGCAAATTGGATCGAGACACGGTCAACGTAGATATTCGAACTGCTCTCTATGGAAAGCCCGTCCACGTTCGACGAGGGCTTGTAACTGGGTCCAGGCCGAAATTTGAGGTTCCGCAGCAAAACATCCTGCGCCTCAAAAATCATCAGGGGTGAATCCAGAACCTTGCCAAGTTTGATCTGCACCCCCTGTCCCGGCGCGGTCTGTCCGGAGATATAGGTGTTCGAAGCCACTTTCATCTGGGTGTCTACAGTGATCGTCCCTGAAATATCGAAAACGCAAACCCGTCCGGAGCCGTCATTTTCGACGCACTCACGCAGGCTGCCCGGGCCGGTATCGTCCAAGGTTGTGATATGAAACACTTCGCCGCCACGCCAACCCGTAGCGTTCTGCCCATATCCCACCGCACCGGGAAATGCGGGCTGATCGGCCACTACGCTATCTGCCACCATGAAACCCGAACACCCGGCGATCACTGCACCCAGGCCGAAGGCTTTCAAGTTACGGCGCATTGCATAAGCCCCTTGTTAGAGTCCGGACCGCAAAGACCGAGGGCCGAAGAGGCAGGAGACAATCTAATCTTCAAACGATCGCTTACTGGCATACGACTAAGAAACCCATGAAACAAAAACAACAAATCTAAGCGGGAATGAAAATCTCATTCCTCACAATAATGTGGACCAACAGCGTCGCGTTTTCAATGAGGTGTCTGGGATTGGGGTCCACCAGATACACGCGGCCAATAACATGCAGGCCCTATGAATTGACCCTGCATGCCTGCCGAACTGGTCATTCAACGGCCAATCAAGCTGGAAAATTACTCAGCGGCTTCCTGCGCAGCGTCCAATTCAGCGGCCTTCTTCTCGACCTCTTCAACAATGTGGTCGACCATCTGATCGTTGGACATCTTGTGGCTGGCCTTGCCCGCCAGATACACCATACCCGATCCGGCGCCGCCGCCGGTAAAGCCGACATCGGTCATCAGCGCTTCGCCCGGGCCGTTCACGACACAGCCGATGATTGAAAGGCTCATTGGTGTTTTGATATGTTCAAGACGCTGTTCCAACGCCTCGACTGTTTTGATCACATCGAACCCCTGCCGCGCACAAGAGGGGCATGAGATGATATTAACCCCGCGATGGCGCAAGCCCAGAGATTTCAGGATCTCGAACCCTACCTTGACCTCTTCGACAGGATCCGCAGACAGGCTGACGCGGATCGTGTCGCCAATGCCCATCCACAATAGATTGCCCAGACCAATCGCCGATTTGATGGTGCCCGAAACCAGTCCTCCGGCCTCGGTAATACCCAGATGGATGGGGGCGTCCGTGGCCTCGGCGATGCCCTGATAGGCAGCTGCCGACAGGAAGACATCGCTGGCTTTCACGCTGATCTTGAATTCGTGGAAATCGTTGTCCTGAAGAATACGGATATGCTCTAGCCCGCTTTCAACCATCGCTTCGGGGCAAGGCTCGCCGTATTTCTCGAGCAGATGCTTTTCCAAGCTTCCCGCATTCACCCCGATCCGGATCGAGCAATTATGGTCACGCGCGGCCTGAATGACCTCTTTCACCCGACTTTCATTGCCAATGTTGCCAGGGTTGATCCGCAAGCATGCTGCGCCTGCCTCGGCAGCCTCGATCCCACGGCGATAGTGAAAGTGGATATCCGCCACGATAGGTACCGGACATTCGCGCACGATCTCTTTCAGCGCCTTGGACGAGGCCTCATCCGGGACCGAAACGCGCACGATATCCGCACCCGCCTCTGCGGCGGCCTGCACCTGAGCCACAGTCGCCGCCACATCCGTCGTCAGCGTGTTGGTCATCGTCTGCACCGCAATCGGAGCGTCACCTCCGACGGGGACGTTTCCAACCATGATCTGACGAGATTTGCGGCGGTAGATATTGCGCCATGGGCGCACGTGATTAAGGGACATGTGGACGGGTCCAAGACTGTCTGAGTTGGTCTTTAAATAGTCAGCCTAACTGGCCACTGCAATGGCCAGATCATTCTGTCGGTGCGGCAGAGCTTTGCGCCTGAAGTTCCGCCACCAGTTGCTTGAGGGCGACGTTTTGCTCGGCCTCAAGATCAGCTACCGTATAGCGTTCGGAAACCGCATCCTTGGACAGTACGACACCTTTAGCGACAGTTCCTGGTGCTCCGACCGGGCCGAAATGGTCACCATTCATCGAGAAATAGACAGATCCGGCGGCACCTGCACGTAGGTTAGGCGGTTCTTCTGTCAGCGGTACCTCGAATGTACTGCCCTGTTCGACGGTTCCAAGCGTACCCTCGAAGATGATACTTCCATCCGCAGCGGTGACCCGCATCCACGCCGGATCAACGGCGACGATTTTCAGGGTCGTATCAATCTGTTCAACCACCTGCGGCAATGCCGGGCGAAGAACCGTATGGACTTCGGCAACCTCAACCTTGGGCGGCTCAGGCGGCTGGAAGGTGCCAACGGTACGCGGGTCCAGTGTAGAAATTGGTGCATCACGGGCAACGAGCACCGGCAAATCCAGGGCCTGTGGGCGATACAGCCTATCCAGAGCCTCAGCCGAGGGGGTGTCGATCAGCGCGACTTGATCTTCGGTGGTGCCACGCGCCGCCTCAAGCGGGTCCAAATCAGACAAGACAACCGGAGCCTGTTCAACCGGGCTTACCTGCACTTGCTGAATCCGGTTCAGGACGGACCATCCGCCATACCCAATACCGCCGATCACAGCCAACAGAACCAGAGACGACCCGATGGCACGCGGCTCGATCTGGCTGACCAACGATTCCCGTCCGGGAATATAGGGAGTGTTTGGCGAGATAAACGGATCGCGCCCCATCGGACCGCGAGCCGGCAAGCTGCCCGAGGTCTTTCGAACCACTGACGCCTCGGCCGACATGCCATGCGCGACCTCAAACCCGCTTTCCTTACAAAACGCAAAGAAAGTTTCGTCGGGGTTCATCCCCAGATAGCGGGCGTAAGAGCGCACATACCCAGCGATAAATCCGGGAGTATCGAAGGCGTCCGGGTCGGCATCTTCTATGGCTGCAATGTAGTTGGCTTTGATCCGCAGTTCGCGCTGCACATCCAGTAGGGATTTGCCCATTGTTGCGCGTTCACCACGCATCATGTCACCCAGCCGCACCTCATAGTCGTCAAAGCCCTTGGGCCTGACGTCAGTGTCGCCTTCGGATCCGCGCTGTGATCTGCGCCCAATCATCCCTGCTGCCCCATTCTGCCTGTGCGTGTTTCACGCCGTGGTCGAATCATTAAAAGAATGATTCGCGCCGTAGTTTTGTTAGCGTAATTTTAGCACGCGGCATACGAATTGCACACTTTAGCGTTAGGTTAACCGGCAAGTTCGGCGCGATTTAGCGCACAATGTGACCAAAGTTCGTCCATCGCCTGGATCAAACGGTTCATTTCGTCAGGTCCATGAACCGGGGACGGTGTGAAACGCAGGCGTTCTGTTCCACGCGGAACAGTGGGGAAATTGATGGGCTGAACGTAGATTCCATGGTCATCCAGCAGCATATCGCTGAGTTTCTTCGTGTGCACGGGGTTGCCGACAATCACGGGCACAATGTGGCTGCCGTGATCAATCAGTGGCAGGCCCATCCCCTTGAGTCGAAGCTTGAGGATCTTTGCTTGCGTCTGATGCTGCTCTCGCAATTCGGACGCAGTTTTGAGGTAGGCAACCGAAGCTGCGGCACCCGCAGCAACGGCAGGTGGCAGGGACGTCGTAAAGATGAAGCCCGGAGCATAAGACCGCACAGCGTCGCACATTTTAGTGCTGGCCGCGATATAGCCCCCCATGACGCCATAGGCTTTGGCCAATGTGCCGTTGATGATGTCAATCCGATGGGCAAGACGATCACGCTCGGTCACGCCACCGCCGCGCGGTCCGTACATGCCAACGGCGTGGACCTCATCAATATAGGTCAGCGCACCAAATTCATCGGCCAGATCACATATCTCTTCAATCGGGCCAAAATCGCCGTCCATCGAATACACCGACTCAAAAGCGATCAGTTTGGGCGTTGCGGGATCATCCGCTTCAAGCAGTTCGCGCAGATGGGCGACGTCATTGTGGCGGAAGATGCGCTTGGACCCGCCGTTGCGGCGCACCCCTTCGATCATCGAAGCATGGTTCAATGCGTCAGAATAAATGATCAGACCAGGAAACAGTTTCGGCAAAGTGCTGAGTGTCGCGTCATTTGCGATATAGGCGCTGGTGAACAGCAACGCAGCTTCTTTGCCGTGCAGATCGGCCAGCTCGGCCTCAAGCCGTTTGTGGTAAACCGTGGTGCCCGAAATGTTGCGGGTTCCACCTGATCCGGCGCCTGCGGCATCCACGGCCTCGTGCATCGCCTCCAGCACCACAGGGTGTTGCCCCATGCCAAGATAGTCGTTGCCGCACCAGACGGTGATATCTTGCTGCGATCCATCGAGGCGCGTGCGCACCGCATGCGGGAAATGACCATTGCGACGTTCGATATCAATGAAGGTCCGGTACCGTCCTTCGTCATGCAGCCTTGCGATCGCTGAATCAAGCTGAGCAGTATAATCCACCGGTTTCTCCTTAGTTGCCCGACCGATATTACGGCGACCGAACGTCTTCTTCTGCGCAGGATACGAATCTGCACCAGAGCATTTCCCACTGCCTGCTTGATACCGCAAGCACAGTGAAAGCTTATTTGATTTGCATCAAATATCCGCTCTGACCCTGACCGACAAGTAAAGTTACGCCCCCTGGACGCGAGGAAACGACGCAGGCACAGCACATTATCTCATCCGGGTTTCCGATATTATACCAGATTCCTGTCCTTGCGGGCTAGACGGCAAAAGTGGCGCTGATAGGGTTCCGGAAAATCCAAATCAAGCAGGAGCCCTCTCATGTCGCTGGACGCTGTTCTGAACCGCATCGACGCCGATTTGCCAACCTCAATCGACCGCCTGATGGAACTGCTCCGCATTCCGTCAATTTCAACCGATCCGGCCTTTGACCAACAGGTCAACCAGGCAGCTGACTGGCTGGTATCTGACCTGAAAAGCATAGGAATTCAGGCTGAAAAACGTGAAACCACCGGACATCCCATGGTGGTGGGCCACATAGGCGAGGACAACAGCGCGCCCCATGTTCTGTTCTATGGCCATTATGACGTTCAACCCGTTGACCCGTTGAACCAGTGGAACCGGGATCCGTTCGATCCGGCCATTGAAGAAACCGAAAATGGGCCAGTTATCCGGGGTCGGGGCTCTTCGGACGATAAGGGACAGTTGATGACCTTCGTCGAAGCGTGCCGCGCATGGAAGGCCGTCCATGGCACCCTGCCCTGCCGCATCACCTTCTTCTTCGAAGGCGAAGAAGAATCCGGTTCGCCGTCGCTCGTCCCGTTCCTGCGTGAAAACGTGGCCGAGTTGAAAGCGGATCTGGCATTGGTATGCGACACTTCGATGGTGTCGCGTGGGGTGCCATCAATCGCGTCACAGCTGCGCGGGATGCTCAAGGACGAATTCACCATCATCGGTCCGCGGATCGACCTGCACTCGGGCCATTACGGCGGACCGGGGCTAAACCCGCTGCGAGAGCTCTCCAAGATCGTCGCCTCGTTCTATGACGACGAAACCGGTCGCGTCGCTGTCGAAGGCTTTTATGACGGGGTTCATGAGGTCCCGGCCGAACAGTTGCGCCAATGGGAAAACTGCGGGTTCGATGAGGCGGATTATCTGAACTCGGTGGGGTATTCTCAGCCACATGGCGAAAAAGGATATTCGACATTGCAGCAACAATGGGCGCGCCCGACGCTTGAGGTAAACGGGCTTTGGGGCGGTTATAACGGCGCCGGTTCGAAGACGGTCATTCCCTCACAGGCGCATTGCAAGATCACCTGCCGTCTGGTGGGTGACATGAACCCTGACGCCTTGCGTGACCAGATTCGCAAGCATGTAGAAGACCGCCTGTCACCCGACGCGAAAGTACAGTGGGACAACGATCTTGAAGGCGCGCCCGCATCCGTCATGAATATCAACCGCCCCGAATTCGAAGCCGCCCGAGGCGCATTGTCCGATGAATGGGGGCGCGAAGCCGTCTTTACCGGAATGGGCGGGTCAATCCCTGTCGTCGGCTACTTCGACACGGAACTTGGCATGGATTCAATGCTTGTGGGCTTTGCCAATGATGATGACGCAATTCACTCACCGAATGAGAAATATGACGTCAAGAGCTTTCACAAAGGCATCCGGTCCTGGGCGCGCATTCTCGACGCTTTGACCCGATAACCAAATCCGGGAATCAAAAGGCCAGATGAAGCTTGGCTCGCTGCTTCATCTGGCCAAAGATACTTTTGGTAATGTGCCGCAGATCGGCAGAGGTACCCCCTGCCCTGAGTTACATATGGATCACGCGCCCGTAAGCGTCCAAAACGCTTTCATGCATCATCTCGGACAAAGTCGGATGCGGGAACACTGTGTTCATCAGATCCTCTTCGGTGGTTTCAAGCTGGCGCCCGACCACATACCCCTGAATTAACTCAGTGACTTCCGCGCCAATCATGTGGGCGCCCAACAGCTCTCCGGTTTTGGCGTCGAAGACTGTTTTGACCAGCCCTTCGGGCTCTCCAAGCGCGATTGCCTTGCCGTTGCCGATGAAGGGAAAACGGCCGACCTTGATGTCATAGCCAAGCTCTTTCGCCTTTGCCTCGGAATAGCCGACCGACGCAACCTGCGGATGGCAATAGGTGCAGCCCGCGATGCTTTCGGGCTTGACCGGATGGGCATGTTTCCCGGCGATCAGATCGGCCACCATGACACCCTCATGGCTTGCTTTATGCGCCAGCCATGGCGCTCCGGCAATGTCACCGATGGCGTATAGGCCATCGACACCAGTGCGACAGAATTCGTCAGTCACGACATGGGTCCGGTCGATTTTCACACCCAGCGCTTCAAGCCCCAGATTTTCGATATTGCCGACGATGCCCACGGCAGAAATCACAGTGTCAAAGTCGTGCTTTTCGACCTTTCCCTTCACCTCGATATGCGCAGTGACTTTACCCTTAGCGCGGTCCAACTGCTTGACCATCGCCTTTTCCATGATCTTCATGCCCTGTTTGATAAAGGCTTTCTTGGCGAAGGCGCTGATCTCGGCATCCTCGACGGGCAGAACCCGGTCCATGACTTCAACCACCGTCGTATCTGCACCGAGCGTATTGTAGAAGCTAGCGAACTCGATCCCGATTGCACCCGACCCGATGACCAGCAGTTTCTTGGGCATCCGCGGCGGCTGCAGAGCGTGTTTGTATGTCCAGACCAGATCACCATCCGCTTCCAGCCCGGGAAGCTCGCGGGCGCGCGCGCCGGTTGCCAGAACGATGTTCTTGGCTGTCAACTCTTCGCTGCCCTTGTCGGTTTTGACCGAGACCTTGCCCTTGGCCGGAATCGTCGCCTCGCCCATGACAACCGTCACTTTGTTCTTTTTCAGCAGGTGACCGATACCGCCTGAAAGCTGCCCGGCGACACCGCGCGATCGCTTGACCACAGCATCCAGATCATATCCGATCTTCTCGGCCTTCAGCCCAAAATCCTTTGCGCGCTCCATCAGGTGAAACACTTCTGAAGACCGCAGCAGCGCCTTTGTTGGGATGCAGCCCCAGTTAAGACATATCCCCCCGAGATGTTCGCGCTCGACCACGGCGGTTTTCAAACCAAGCTGTGCTGCGCGAATGGCTGCGACATACCCGCCAGGACCAGCGCCGATTACGATCAGATCAAAAGATTGTGCTGCCATGTTTCCCTCTCGGAGCAGGTCATTTCCAAATTAGTTTACCATTAAACTAATATCAGCCACCCTTCAACACTTAGTCCCCGCGACAAAAGCTACGCAGGGTAAACCCATACGGATTGCAGAGGTTCGAGCCTATACCGCACCCGTTCAAAACGCTAGAAGATAGCTAAGTATCCCAGTTGCTCCATTCTAAATCCATTTACGCGAAAGGCATAACATGGCTAAAACGCTGAAAGATCTGGCCCTCGCCCTAATCAACGCCACGCTTATCCTGGTGGCCTTGTGTTTGTTTTTGGGCTGGAAGCTGACCACAACAGCGCAGTCCCTGATGTCTGATTTTTCACAGAAGGTTCAGATCGTCGCCCCTTTGCGCAAAGAGGTTCAAGGCGTGCGCAGTGAATTGGCAGCACTTCGCACTGAACTCGCAACTATACAAGTCAATGGCGCGCTTGCCGACACCGCCACCGCCCAACGGGTCTCGCAAACGCTCGACCGTCTGAGCCAAATCGAAGATACGCTGCAGGCGGCGCAGTCTCGTATCGTTGCGGTTGCCGAAACGCCTGACGCCTTCATCGGCACCGCAATAGAAAAAACGGCCGACACTGTGGCCGACCGTATTATCACAATCAAAGGTTGTTCGGTCGAAGGCTAACCTGCGGCCTGAAGCTCTCGGACGGTGGACCCGTACCCGCCCATGTTTACATAGGCGGCCTCATGTTCGGTCATGGGGCGCGACAATGCTTCGTTACGATAGGGGAAACGGCCGAACTTTCGGATCACCTCCCTATGCGCCCTTGCATGCAGCAGGTTGGTTGACTTGGATTCGTCGATATTCTGGCACATCAGGCGTACACAACGCTCTTGGTCACACAGATTTTCCGAGTGCATCAGTGGAAGATAAAAGAACTGCCGCGCGGGTTCGTCAATCTTCAGATCCCAGCCCTTGTCGATGGCGCATTTCGCTGCCGACAAGGCCGCCTTATCAGTGGCGAACGCCTTACCACTGCCGCGGAACATATTTCTAGGAAACTGGTCCATCAGAATTATATAGGCCAGTGCCCCGCTGGGGTATGTCAGCCAGAGAGAGAACTTTCCCTCATTAGCAATTTCCCATGTGGAAAGAAATTTTTCGCGGATCTCTGCGTCTAGCGCTTCATCCTCAATATACCAACCATCTGGACCCACTTGATCCAGCCAAAAACTCAATACTTCTTCAGGCCCTACCATTGCCTTGCTCCGTCGTTTTGCCCTCCCCAGGGACGTAACGTCATTTAAGGCTGATTTACAGATTTGTGACAGTAAAAATTTGCAACACTTGCGACATAATTTCGTGTCCTAGGCTACATCTTGCGTTTCCTGATCGGCTTCGGCGGCTTCGATAGCCACCTCTTGCGCCAATTCGAAAGCCACCGGCGAGGCCGTTGGGTAAAGCGGAGACATGGTGCCCGTCTCATCCACAGGAATCGCCGCACGCTGTGTCATGCGATACATCGCATAGACAGCAGTGGCTGCAAGCAGTGCAAAGATGATCAGGAAAAAGCCCGACGGTCCGAACACGTCATCGCCCATCAACCAACCGGTAATCAGCGGGCCAGCAATGGCGCCCAGTCCATTGATGAAGACCAGACCGCCAGAGGCCGCCGCCATATCCTCATGCTCCAGAAAGTCATTCGTATGCGCAATCAGCAGCGAATACAGCGGGTTAGACATGCCGCCAATCACAAAGGCCGAGGCCAGAAGGAACGGAAATGAAGTCGACCCGAACATCATCGCAGTGGCCGCCCCGCAAGCACCAATGATGCCCGCCAGCATGATCAGGAACCGGCGATCCATCCGGTCCGAGAACCAACCCAGCGGATATTGCAGCAGTATTGCCCCGACATAGAAAGCCGCCACGAAGGTCGAAATCTCAACCAGTGTCAGCCCAGCGCGCGCGCCATAGACCGCCGACATACCAAACTGGGCCGAGAACACTCCGCCCAGCAGGAACATGCCCACGCAGCCCAACGGCGACTTCCCCATCAGTTCACGCAATGTCATGGGCTTGGTCGTGTCAAATGCCGGTGTCGGTGAAATCGACAGCAGAATCGGAGCAAAGGAAACCGAAACCAGAATGGATGCGATCACAAAGGTTTCGTAACCAGCAGGATCGCCAACCAGCATAAGCCCCTGAGCGGTGATGATCCCAGTCATCTGTACGATCATATAAAGCGAAAGCGCCTGGCCCCGGTTCTCGTTATTGGCCGCGTTGTTCAGCCAGCTTTCGGCGGTGACATACACTCCCGAGAAACAAAACCCGATCACGACACGCCCCAAAGCCCACGCGACTGGCTCGGTCAACATCGGATACATGATCATCACGGCCGAAATAAAAGAAGCGAGCGCAGCAAAGACCCGCACATGCCCCACCCGCCGGATCATCTCCGGTGCAAGGCGAGAACCTCCGAGGAAACCTACGAAATAAGCTGACATCACAACAGACATCTGAAGGGTCGAAAACCCTTCGATCTCGCCTCGGACGCCCAGGATTGTGCCCTGTAGGCCATTGCCAATCATAAGCAGGCCCATGCCAAGAAGAAGTGACCACGCGCTGGTAATGACCTGAAGCATAGAGGCCTCCGAAATTGCTAACCTGAACAAGAGATTCGTTTTTATATCAAAAACGGCTTTGAACCAGCTTGTCTACGACATCGAAACGCAACGATCCCGACAACACGCCGCTCAAGGGATCAAAAGCGACCCATCCCCATATGAAAAGAACCGATAGTTCTGCGCAATCGCGTGCTCATAAACCTCTTGCATCCGATCCTGCCCCATCAAAGCTGAAACCAACATCAGCAGCGTGGATTTCGGCAGATGGAAATTGGTGATCAGCGCATCCGTGACGTAAAACTGAAAGCCCGGATAGATGAAGATGTCGGTATCGCCCTCCCAGGGTACGATCTGCCCACTGCGGGCGGCGCTTTCGATCAATCGCAGCGCGGTTGTGCCCACCGGAATGACACGGCCACCTATGGCTTTGGTTTCACGAATTTCACTGACGGCTTCCGCACTGACCCTGCCCCATTCTGCATGCATCTTATGGGTCGTCACATCCTCGACCTTGACTGGCAGAAACGTTCCGGCACCGACATGAAGCGTAACGTAGGAAACAGAAACGCCGCGCGCGGTAAGCGCCTGCATCAGCGCTTCGTCAAAATGCAGCGACGCGGTGGGCGCGGCCACGGCCCCGGAGTTGCGCGCCCAGATCGTCTGGTAATCCGTCTTGTCCTGCGCATCGGCAGGACGCTTGGCGGCAATATAAGGCGGCAGCGGCATCGCGCCGGCCTGTTCCAGCGCAGCATCGAAATCCTGCCCCGTAAGGTTAAACCGCAGAAAGGCCTGCCCGTCCGCCACCCTATCCAACTCAGCGCTCAGTTGATCCGAAAACCGGATAACCTCACCTGTCTTGACCTTCTTGAGCGGTTTGATCAACGCGGCCCAGGTGCCGTCTGCCTGCGGATCAAGCAACGTCGCTTCGATCGACGCAGACACCGGCCCTTGCGCACTGTCGCGATGACGCCGCCCGGTGAGGCGTGCCGGGATGACCCGCGTATCATTCAACACCAGCCGATCACCGGGTCGCAGCCAGTCTGGCAGGTCAAAGACGTGCGCATCCGAGATTGCATCGCCCTCGGCCACAAGCAAACGCGCCGAGGACCGCGGGTTGGCAGGCCGGGTGGCAATCAAATTCTCGGGCAGGTGGAAATCGAAATCGCTGAGTTTCATGGGCGCGCCTTACAGGGTCGTATCAGATTCGGCTATATCCCTGTTCAGTTGTCTTTTGGCGGCGATCCAAAGGTGCGCTTGGGCTCATCCGGCTTGGCTTTCTGTGCATTTGGCCCATCCTGAACCTTCGGCGCGGGCTCCCTTAGAAGGTTGCGCAAGAACAATGGCGCAAGCCCTGACAGAGGGTTGACCGAGACAGAGGGTGATTTCAAAGGGCCGGTCAGAGTATAATTGAACGCGATCACACCTTCACCTTTTTTGGTGAAGACACTTCCAATCGCATTCACCAGATAGATTGGGGAAATCGCGCCACGCAAGTTCAGCATTTCGCTAACCGTGTCGATTGTCCCGTCGAAGGACAATCCCATCGAAGGACCGACGGCGCTGCCGCTGAGAACCTTGATTTCCGTCGGAGTAATCCGCATTCGGCTTTCGATGCTCGAGAAAAAGATGCCTTGCCCAGCCATTTCATCCACAAGCCCAACAAGGCTGATTGCGTTCAGCAAGGCAGCCATGGCCGGGGCGTCATGAATTCGGGTGTTCACGATCTTCATGATGACATCGAAGTTCCCGGCCCCGCCGACCGGTTCCAGTTGCAGGTCCAGTTTGCCACCGCGCGCCTGGGTTATCATTTTGGCCGATCTCAGAACGTCGCCTGCATCACCAGAGATTAGATTGACTGCACTGCGCCCTCCGCGCGGGGTCACCTGCCCGCGCACAGCAGCACCGCCGTTTACATTCGCCGTGAACGCGCCGCTGACACCGCCAGTTGTCGCAAATTTTCCCTTGAACCCGGTCAGGGCGATCGTCTCTGTAATCTGGAGGCGATCCAACACTACATCCAGCTCGGGCCCCTGCCCGGAACCACCGCCACCACCTTCGGAGGATCCAAAGGTCGCGCCCCCCAGATTCATCACGCCCCCTAAAACCCTGATGTCGGGCAAGGCTGACCCCCGTGAAATCAGCTCCGCCGGAACCGCAAGCCAGTTCCCCAGTTCGAATGAGCTGAACTCTACACGATCGAAAGCACCATTTTTGAAATTAATGGAGGCCAGGCTTCTCAACCCCGCCGCATCCAGCCGAAGTGTATCCACGCGCATCTGATCGCCCAGCGTTGCCTCGACATCGATCGACCCCTTGGTACCAGCGCCTTTGCGCCACCCGAGCTCGGGGATAGACAGCACTACGCCTTCCAGATCCGATGTCGCCGTCAGTTTCGGGGGGCGGCCAGCACCGATGCCCAAGGTTATTTCGGCAACGCCTTTTCCAGTCAGCATACCCTTTGGTAACCCGGCACGCAGCTCGGTCACCAACCGGGGCGAAATCTCGATCTGCCCTTTCAGTTCACTGGGTTTCGGTTCTCGACCCCCAATAGGCTGGCGCCAGGTTGCCTGCAGGGGCACGTCGCCGAAATATCCGTCGCCGCCGACTTCGACAGCGGATTGATCACCTGAAATAGTCAACTGAGGCGCGCTGACGACAAAACCTTTGACCAAGCGATCACTGTGCACATCACCAATCTTACCAGTAAAGTGAAACTGGGTTTCATCGAACTTCAGCCCCTTCTTCATCGGCAGAGATAAGGTGCCTGACAGTTCCACATCGCCAGAGGCCACATCCACGGGCAAATTTGCCTTTGTCATCAGCTGCAAAGGGGGACGATCCATCAAAGACAAGGCGGCCGTTGCCGAGCCCTTGGCCTTGACGCGCACAATCGCCGGCGAAAGCTTTTTGATCGACGTATCTGGAATTATGAAGGATGTTCCTGACCCGTCTATCGGGCCGCCCTGATCGGCAATGACAACCGCTTTCTCGGCTGTCACCGTAAACCGTTGGTTGATCAGGCTGGCCTGCCCCTGAGCGTCCTGGACCGGCGGTAAAGTTTTGGCAAAGCGGACTTTGGCGTCGTCGAACCCGAAGTCCAAGTAAATGTCCGGCTTGGTGTCCGGCTTCAACCGCAATGCAAAATCGACATCCGAGAGCCGGCCTTCATATAAATTGTCGGACACCCATTTACGCGGCTTTTCGGCAAGTAATTGGGGCCAGTATCTCAGCAACTGGCCTGACTCCAACTCGTCCAGATGGGCCTCGAGGTACCCCGACCAACCTTCGGCTTCACCATTCAGATTACCCCTAGCACGCAGCGTTAGGTTTTCGTCTTCAACCGTCATCTGTCCGAGGCGCAACTCGAACGGGGCCAGCTTCATCTTCAGATCAAGGTCGGCACGCGCCAACTTGAGGGGTTCCGGAAACAGACCAGCCGGGTTGATGTCGATGCTGCTGAGACGGAGTTGAGAGGTCAGGCTTTCCAGCAGCCCATTCTCGATACCTCTCAAAAAGGCCCTTCCCTCGGCCTGAACGGACCCCCAGGCGGAGACTACAGAAACCTCGTCGAAATCCAGCTCCTGCCGACTTGGGTCATAGCTGAAATAAGCCCTGGCGGATTCAAACGGAATCGGTTTTGTCTCTTGGTTGGCTTGCACCGCGCCTGCCGCAAGGTTCAGGGTCGCAAATAACGGCCCCAGCGCCGCTTTGCCATCAACACTGCCGCGCACCGCGCCCGAGATCGGAGCGTCAAGGACCTGCAACCATGACAAGGCTAGGCTTTGACTTGCAATATCCTCGGCAGGCAGGTCGGTTATCGCAAAGCCAAAGCTTGCCTGGGGCGTTCCAAGTACGCTGGTATAATTTACCTCAATCGAACTGGCATAATCGCGCCCTGTCAGAACAGAGAACCCGGTGGACATGCGCATTTCGTCACCGGTACGGATGATCGAAATATGTCCGCCGTCGAAAACCCAGGCGCGCGACAGGCGCAAATCCTGATAGTCCAGCGTCAACGACTCAAGCTCGACCGACCTCAGCCCCGACAGCAGCGGTGACAAAAAGACATCGTCAGATTCCTCGATCAACTCGATCAATGTCCGCGCCCGCTGAACCGGTGCACTGCCAGAACCGACTGTCAACGAAAGCGCCCCGTCCAATCCGCGGGTCAATGCGATTTGGGCATCGCGCAGGGTAATCGTGCGCGGCCGGATTTTCCCCCGTAGCAGCCACCGCATCGACAACCGTGTGCGCATATCCGCCACTTGCGCGATCTGTTGTCCCGCCGCGTCGCTGATCGTCACATCCGTCAGCCGCAAACGTGGCAGCCAGTTTTCGTTGACGATAAAGCTGGCGTCGCCAAAGCGGATCTTGATCCCTCCCAGGCTTTGATCCAGCCGTTTTTCGGCCTGCGCCCGCATCCAGTCGGGCGCGTGCAGTTGTTTGCCAATCAGAAAGAACCAGCCGCCAAAGGCCAGCAGGCAAAGCAACAGGAAGGTTCCGACGATCCCCCACGCAGCGATGCGGCGGCGTGACCGACGGCGGCGGGGTTTCCCGTCCGGGCCTTCTTGTGTATCTTCTTGCCGCGCCAAATTCCGACCCACGCCCTATTACCTGCTTGCACCGCACCATGATGTCAGGCAGCACTTAAAAACCTTTAGCGGAGTTTCCAATGCCCGACGTTACAGACATCGCCCCCGGTTTCACTTTGCCCCGCGACGGCGGTGGTGAGGTTACGCTGTCAGACCTGCAAGGCAGCGCCGTCGTTTTGTTTTTCTATCCCCGTGATGATACGCCGGGCTGCACCAAGGAATCCATCGGTTTCTCGGAACAACTTCAAGCCTTTGCTGATGCCGGCGCCCTGGTTTTCGGCATCTCGCGCGACACGGTGGCTAAGCATGACAAATTCGTCGCCAAACACGGTCTTACGACGCCACTTTTGTCCGACGAAGGCTCGACCGTTTGCGAGGATTACGGTGTGTGGGTCGAGAAGAACATGTACGGGCGCAAGTCGATGGGGATCGAGCGTTCAACCTTTCTGATTGACGCCGACGGTAAGATCGCTCGCATCTGGCGAAAGGTCAAAGTGCCCGGCCATGTGGAAGAGGTACTGGAAGCCGTGCGCGCGCTGTAACCCTCTTCACCGCGGTCGTCATCCGGATTATTACCCGAACAAATCTTGAAAGCGGAGATATCCCGGTGTCGAAAACACTGACCCAAATGGCGACCGAAGTTCTGACCACAGCAGACGGGCGCGAAAAGACCGCCCTGTCCAAGCGCCATGCCGCAGCTTGGTTTGCGGCGCGATCAGGGGACGCTCCTGCGATTGAAGTGGGCACCGCAACACCGCCGTTGAATCCCGCCCGACCGGACAAACCAGATTTGCTGTCCCCCCGGGATGTCCCAAGGCGCCGCCCCGGCTCCGAGGCTGGGCGCATCGCCCTGCTACACGCGGTCGCCCATATCGAACTGAACGCGGTTGATCTGCATTGGGATATCATCGCCCGATTTGGCCATGTCCCTATGCCTATCGGTTTCTACGACGACTGGGTCAAATGCGCCGAAGAGGAATCGCGCCACTTCGAAATGGTCTGCGATTGCCTGGAACAGATGGGCAGTCATTACGGCGCCCTGCCCGCCCATGCGGGTATGTGGCGCGCTGCCGAAGATACAGCAGAAGATTTGATGGGCCGTTTGGCCGTAGTACCGATGGTGCTTGAGGCGCGGGGTCTGGATGTGACCCCCGGCATGATTGACATCTTCCGCAAGGCAAAGGCTGAACAGGCCATTGCCGCGCTCGAGGTGATCTACGCCGAAGAAGTCGGGCATGTTGCTTACGGGTCCAAGTGGTTCCATTTCCTTTGCGGACGCGAGAACGCTGACCCAAAGGGTATCTTTCACGATCTGGTCCGGCGCTATTTTCATGGCGTTCTTAAACCGCCCTTCAACGAAGAAAAGCGGGCCGAAGCCGGGTTACCGCCGGATTTCTATTGGCCGCTGACCGAAGGCCTGCCGCAGCCCGGCTCTGCCCGCTAGGTCGGCATGCACGGTCATAGCGGTCTTTGAATCATCCTCCAGTTGATGTAATCGGCAATTTCTCGCCGAGAATTGGCGGGATTAACCCTGTTTGTTGTGTGAACTAGTTAACAATCTTGCCCAAATCGGACGTCCCCTCTATTCAGTTGCCCCAAGGGACGGAGACCACTCACAACCGATCCCGAATTTGGGGATCGAGAGGTAAGGCGCGTGCGAGCACGTCTGGCAATCAAACTACATTCGCTGCTTGAGCAGCACTTCCCGGAACGCCGGGTCTTTCTGAAATCTGACAATGACACACGGTTCATCCGGCTCAGCTCAGAGACACAGATCTTTGCAGTTGCTGGTGTTGCCCTGTTTGTTGGCTGGACTGCGGTCACTACGGCAATCCTGTTGATGGACAGCATCGGATCAGGCAACTTCCGAGAACAGGCCAAGCGCGATCAGGCGACATATCAGGAGCGGCTGAATATTCTGTCAGCAGAGCGTGACGTGCGCGCTCATGAGGCTCTGATGGCTCAGGACCGGTTCAACGCCGCGCTTGAACAGATCTCTGCGATGCAATCCGAGCTGCTGGCGTCCGAAAACAGCCGCCGTGAGTTGGAAACGGGGATCGAGGTAATCCAGTCCACCCTGCGCACCACCATGAAACAACGGGAATCTGCCCGTCAGGAGCTTGCGGCGCTGCAACAATCAGATTCCGATGATGGGCTCACGTTGGCAAACACTGCCAGCCCCGAACAGATGGAATTTATGACCGTTGCTCTGACCCGCACCGCGCAGGAGCGTGATCAGATCGCAGCCGACGCCCGGAACGCACTGGATCAGCGGGACGATCTCGAGCTTGAGATCCGGCTGATGCAGGAACGCAGCGACGAGATTTTCCGTCAGCTAGAAGAAGCAATGATCATCTCGGTTGAACCGCTCGACAAGATGTTCCGACAGGCAGGTATGCCAACTGACCGTATCATTGAAGAAGTACGGCGTGGCTATAGCGGCATGGGTGGCCCCCTCACCCCAATTTCCTTCAGCACGCGCGGTGAGGACCTGACCCCCGACGAGATCCGCGCGAACACTCTGTTGCAACAGATGGACCAGCTGAACCTCTATCGTATCGCAGCAGAAAAGGCCCCGTTTGCCAGCCCGGTGAAAGCGGCTGTCCGCTTTACCAGTGGCTTCGGCACGCGCCGTGACCCAAAAACGGGCGGTCGCCGCATGCATAACGGTTCCGATTTCGCCGGTGCACTTGGAACTGATATCTTTGCGACCGCCGACGGCGTAGTCACCCATGCGGGCTGGCAATCGGGTTTCGGGCGTCTGGTCAAAATCCGGCACGCCTTCGGAATTGAGACACTTTACGCTCATAACACCAAGTTACGGGTTAAGGTTGGCCAAAGGGTCTCGCGCGGGGATCATATTGCTGATATGGGTAACACCGGACGGTCGACCGGAACGCACCTGCACTATGAGGTCCGCGTAAACGGAAAACCAGTTAACCCAATGACTTACATCAAGGCTGCAAGAAATGTTTTCTAAGAGCAAAATCAACGAGCCCGGAACCAATGCCCCAGAGGCCGCCAAGCCTGCCGCTCCGGCCACTCCGGCAACCCCTGCACCGACGGAAACCAAGGCCAGCACCGCGCCCAAACCCAAGCCACCCGCATCGGTCCTGTCTTCGGATCTGCACATCACCGGAAACCTGAAAACCTCGGGTGACATTCAGGTCGAAGGTACGGTGGAAGGTGACATTCGTGCGCATCTGCTGACCATCGGTGAAACGGCGACCATCAAGGGCGAAGTCACTGCAGATGACGTTGTCATCAACGGCCGTATCGTTGGCCGCGTGCGTGGCCTGAAAGTGCGCCTGACCTCGACCGCACGGGTCGAAGGCGACATCATTCACAAGACAATCGCCATCGAAAGCGGCGCGCATTTCGAAGGCTCCGTTCAGCGTCAGGACGATCCTCTGAACCCTGGCCGCAGCGGAAAACCGGGCGCTAACCCGGCTGCTGACGTCAAACAGTAATCCTGACAGACTGACAGGAAACAAACGCCGCGGGACAGCCTGCGGCGTTTTCTTTTGCAATTCTGACCGAAAGGCTTTCACTGATCAGGTTGGTTCCAGGTCGCATTGGCCTCGATCACTTCTGCGACCATCAGCGCCTTTTCGGACAATTCTGGTGGCGTGCCATCATCAAAGGCAAGCTGCTGCATTCTTCGATACATGACTTCAGACGTGTAAAAATCAAATGCAGCCGTGCCGTCCGGGCTTTCCCAGAAGGCCGTGATCCAAACCGAGGGCGCATACCCGTAACACCAGTCCTGCCAGAACCGTTCTGCCAAAGTCGCCGTTTTAGCTGCGGCTACTTGCGCCAAAAGGCCATCCATTGGCCAACCCCCGAGGCGAAACATGCATAGCGTATCGTCCAGACATTCTTCTGAGCCCCCTTCGATCGCCTTCAGAAGAAAACGTTTCTGGAAATCGTCCAGGACACGCCACTCCTCCGACGACCAGTTCCGGGCCTGTCCCGTCGGATACCGGCTCAGGCTGACTTCGATCCCGACAGAGCTTACCTCTTCGCCACAGGCCAAGACCTCTAGCACACGCGGCAAAAGATAGGCCCAGGTATTCTTGGCAATCCCTCCCGGATCACTCGCTGCAAAATACCAGTCCTGAAGATAGTGCAACGGCAGTTCCTGAATGGGCGGGTGAAAGAAATCAGCCTCGATATCCGGTTCCATGCAGCACCCTTCGCAGACCTCGATATTGCTTGGCTTTGGACGTTTAAAAACGCGATAAGCATCCTGAATGAGCGGGAAGAACGGATCATCCGGCAATAACTTGGCCTTAACCGGCTTATTCGTCTTTGACGTCATCGTAGGCTGAACCCATATTTCCATGCCACACCCATAGGTCTATCTGCCCACTTTTGACGTGGCAAGCGCGCTCAAATACCCCTTCATTCTCCGCCGAATTTCTATGTGTGATGAGTAGCTTCGATATTTCTGTGTTTTGGATTACACTACAGCCCGTTGGTTTTCGGAGGACTTTTCATGTCAACAAAACTCATGGCTGAATTTTTCGGTACATTCTGGTTGGTGCTTGGCGGTTGCGGCAGCGCTGTTTTAGCGGCTGGCGTCGCGGATGTCGGTATCGGCTGGTTGGGCGTATCTTTCGCCTTTGGCCTAACAGTGCTGACTATGGCATTTGCCGTTGGCCACATTTCAGGCGGGCATTTCAATCCGGCAGTCAGTCTGGGTTTAATGATCGGCGGACGGTTCCCGGCTAAGGATCTGCTGCCCTATTGGATTGCTCAGGTTATCGGAGCCATTGCAGCGGCGGCTGTTCTGTATCTGATCGTCAGCGGCGCACCAGATTTCGCCGGGGTCGGAGGCTTTGCGTCCAATGGCTATGGCGAGGCATCACCCATGGGCTATTCGATGATGTCCGCCTTGGTGATCGAGATCGTGCTGACGGCATTTTTCATCCTGATCATTCTGGGCGCGACCTCAAGCGGTGCTCCGGCAGGGTTCGGGCCGATTGCCATCGGTCTGGCGCTGACGCTGATCCATCTGATCTCGATCCCGGTGACCAACACATCTGTCAACCCGGCACGGTCAACCGGTGTTGCCCTGTTTGCCGATGGGCCGGCGCTGGCTCAGCTATGGTTGTTCTGGGTTGCCCCGCTGATTGGTGGCGCGATTGGTGCGCTGATCTGGAAGGCCATGTCTGACGACTGACCCAAGCGCACGCTTACAAAAAGACCCCGGCACCTGACCAGGCACCGGGGTCCTTTTATCTATTCGGTCACGGTGACCTTTTTCATCGCATCCGGCTGGCCGATTACGGCTCCGTTCGGGCCTTCGCCTCGCTTGATCGCATCAACAACGTCCATACCGTCAGTAACCTGACCGACAACCGTATATTGACCGTTCAGGAACGGCCCAGGTTCAAACATTATGAAGAATTGCGAGTTGGCACTGTCGGGATCCTGCGCCCGCGCCATGCCAATAACACCACGATCAAAGTTATAGTCCGAGAACTCAGCTGGCAGATCCGGCCGATCCGAACCACCAGTACCGGCACGACGCATATCGCCACCGACCCGACCGTGTTCAACGTCACCAGTCTGAGCCATGAAGCCGTCGATCACGCGGTGAAACACCACGCCATCATACTGGCCAGCAGCGGCAAGGGCGCTAATTTGTTCAACATGCTTGGGGGCAATATCGTCAAACAGATCAACGGTTACGGTGCCATTGGCCCCCTCGCCCTCAATCTCGATCTCTAGGCCCGTGGCCAGTGCAGGACCGGCCAGCAGGACAAATGCGGCGGCCAGCTTATACATCGGCAGCCACCTTGACGCTGATCATACGATCCGGGCTTGCGGGTGGCTCGCCCCGAACAATGGCGTCCACATGCTCCATCCCGTCGATAACACGGCCATAGACCGTGTATTGGCCGTTCAGGAAATGGTTGTCGCTAAAGTTGATGAAAAACTGCGAATTGGCCGAGTCCGGATTCTGCGACCGAGCCGCGCCCAACGTGCCGCGATCATGCGGCAGTTTCGAAAACTCTGCCGGAACATTCGGCAGCGATGACCCGCCTGTGCCTGCACTGCGCAGGTTGAATCCGTCTTCCATATCGCCGTGCTGCACGTCACCGGTTTGCGCCATGAAACCGTCGATTACACGGTGAAAGGCCACGTTGTCATATTCACCGCTGCGCGCCAGTTCCTTCATCCGAGCGCTATGCTGCGGAGCCACATCTGGCAGCAGCTCGATGACGACATTGCCGCCCTTCAGCTCGATAATGATTGTGTTTTCGGGATCCTTGATCTCGGCCATGTGGCCCTCCTGTCGTTTATCTTGCGCAAATACCTATGCGCCACGCACGCGAAAGCCAAGTGACGCATTGACCTGAGGGCAAAATGCAGGAAAAGAACCGCCTAGATCGGTTGCCAAACACGAGGATCGCGCGATGGGCTGGAAAACACTGGACGATATGGACCTGAACGGTAAACGCGTGCTGGTGCGCGTGGATATCAATGTGCCCGTGGTGGATGGGGTCGTGACCGACGCTACCCGGATTCAGCGCATCGTACCCACAGTACGCGATATTCTCGCCGCAGGAGGCAAGCCTATCCTTCTAGCCCATTTCGGACGCCCGGGCGGAGAGCGGCGCGAAAGCCTGTCGCTGAAACAACTTATTCCCACACTGGAAAGCGCCTTTGGCGCGCAAGTTCTGTTCGCAGCCGATTGCGTCGGAACCGAGGCCGAGCTTGTCGCAGACACTCTGCAAGCCGGGCAAGTATTGCTGTTGGAAAACACCCGTTTTCATGCTGCTGAAACCAAGAATGATCCTGATCTGGCTGCTGGCATGGCCAAACTGGGCGAGGTCTATTGCAACGACGCCTTTTCCGCTGCGCACCGCGCCCACAGCTCAACCGAAGCTATCGCTCGCCTGCTGCCTGCCTGCGCTGGTCGGCTGATGCAGGCCGAGCTGCAGGCACTTGAAAGCGCTCTTGGCGCGCCCGAGCGTCCGGTGACAGCGGTGGTCGGTGGGGCAAAAGTGTCAACCAAGCTGGAGCTGCTGGGCAACCTGATCGACAAGGTGGACCACCTGATCATCGGCGGTGGCATGGCCAACACCTTTCTGGTGGCACAAGGTATCAGTGTCGGCAAATCGCTGGCCGAAACCGCGATGAAAGACACTGCCGCAGAGATTCTTGCCAAGGCGGAAAACTCTGGTTGTCAGATCGTTCTGCCGTGTGACGTGGTCGTTGCAAAAGCCTTCCAGGCCAATGCGCCGCATCAAGTTTTGCCCGCAGACCAATGCCCCGAAGACGGCATGATCCTGGATGCAGGCCCCGAGAGTGTCGCCGCTATCACTGAAGTCATCAGCCAAAGCCGAACCCTGATCTGGAACGGCCCTTTGGGCGCCTTTGAACTGGAACCGTTCGATGCTGCAACGAATGCGGCCGCACTGAAGGCTGCCGCGCTCAGCCGTTCGGGCCAGTTGGTCTCGGTCGCGGGCGGTGGTGATACCGTAGCCGCTCTGAACGCGTCCGGCGCGGCGCGGGATTTCACCTATATCTCGACAGCAGGCGGCGCATTCCTGGAATGGATGGAAGGAAAAACCCTGCCCGGCGTCGCCGCGCTGGAACAATAAATTCAGCTGCACGGGTAATTTTGCGAATCGGGGGATTCACAAGCCGAATCACCTGTGACATAGTGCAGTCAGATGCCAAGCATAATGGCACGACATTGAGGCAGACTTCATACGGCGGTAAACAGAGTGTCCCGTTCCCATCGGCCCGGTTTGGGCTCAGTTGCTTTTTTCTCGGTGGCTTTCATGCTGGGTGTGTATTTCACCTTTGCTGCCGTCCAAGGTGACTATGGCCTGTTTCGACGGGTCGAGATTGCAGCGGAACGGGATGCTCTGTCGCGCGACCTTGCAGCGTTGAGCACCGAAATCGCCGAAATGGAAAATCTGACCCGCAGGCTTTCAGACACCTATCTTGACCTCGATTTACTGGATCAGCAGGCGCGCTCGATCCTTGGTATGATCCGCTCGGATGAGATTGTCATCCGCTGAGCGGGACCAAAATTCTTCGTCGGAAATCCCTGCTGTGGTAACGTATACGTCCCTACCTGAACGGTTTTCCGCGTGTCAAACCACAGCGCAATATTTCCACTCGCCAGAAAGCTTCAAATGTTCTATTAGATAGTTTAACGCTAAACTATCTTGCCGAGAGGGGGAGATCGCCACAATGGCTGCGCGAAAAACCACAAAGAAACCAAACGTTTCTGCGGAAGAACTCAAGACCTATTACCGTGAAATGTTGCTGATCCGCCGATTCGAAGAAAAGGCTGGCCAGCTATACGGCATGGGTCTGATCGGTGGTTTCTGCCACCTGTATATCGGTCAAGAGGCAGTTGTTGTGGGACTGGAAGCAGCCGCCGAAGAAGGTGACAAGCGGATCACCTCTTATCGCGATCATGGGCATATGCTGGCCTGCGGCATGGATCCGGGCGGCGTAATGGCAGAACTGACCGGGCGCGAGGGCGGATTGTCCAAGGGTAAAGGCGGTTCGATGCATATGTTCTCGAAAGAGAAGCATTTCTATGGCGGTCACGGCATCGTCGGGGCGCAGGTTCCTCTGGGTGCCGGGCTGGCCTTTGCCGACAAGTATCAGGAAAACGGCCGCGTCACCTTCACCTATTTCGGGGACGGTGCCGCCAACCAGGGTCAGGTCTATGAGACTTTCAACATGGCCGCCATCTGGGAACTGCCGGTGATCTTCGTGATCGAGAATAACCAATACGCGATGGGGACATCCCAGGCGCGCTCGACCTCAACCAAGGACATCTATCACCGGGGCGAGGCGTTCGGCATCCCTGGCGAGATCGTCAACGGAATGGATGTGCTAGCGGTCAAAGAGGCCAGCGAAAAGGCCGTCGCCCATTGCCGCGCGGGCAAAGGTCCGTACATTCTGGAAATCAAAACCTATCGCTATCGCGGACACTCGATGTCCGACCCGGCCAAGTACCGCACCCGCGAAGAGGTTCAGAAGGTGCGCGAACAAAGCGACCCGATCGAACATGTCCGCGAGCTGCTGCTTTCCGGCAAACACGCGACCGAGGATGACCTGAAGGCGATCGACAAAGAGATCAAAGAGATCGTCAATCAAGCCGCTGAATTCTCGAAAGAAAGCCCCGAGCCGTCGCTGGACGAGCTTTGGACAGATATCTACGCCTGAGAGGACGATTAAGACATGGCAACCGAAATTCTCATGCCCGCCCTTTCCCCCACGATGGAAGAGGGCACCCTGGCCAAATGGCTGGTCAAGGAAGGCGACACCGTATCAAGCGGCGATATCATGGCCGAAATCGAAACAGATAAGGCCACGATGGAGTTTGAAGCCGTTGATGAAGGGATCATGGGCAAGATCCTGATCGCTGAAGGCACCGAAGGGGTCAAAGTAAATACCCCTATCGCCATCCTCGTCGAAGAAGGCGAAGACGCCTCCGCCCTGCCCGCGGCTGCACCCGCAGCCGCAGCGACGACCGAAGCCGCCCCTGCTGCGGTTGAGGCCCCTGCTCCTGTCTCTGCCCCAGCCGCACCTAAGGTAGATCTGTCCCCAGATTGGCCAGCTGATGCCGAGATGAAATCCGAAACCGTGCGTGAAGCCCTGCGCGACGCCATGGCCGAAGAAATGCGCAATGACGGTGACGTCTACCTCATGGGTGAAGAAGTCGCCGAATATCAGGGCGCTTATAAAATCTCGCAAGGTTTGCTGGATGAGTTTGGCGCCAAGCGCGTAATCGACACCCCGATCACCGAGCATGGTTTCGCCGGGATCGCAGTTGGTTCGGCCTTTGGCGGGTTGAAACCGATTGTCGAGTTCATGACCTTCAACTTCGCCATGCAGGCGATTGACCAGATCATCAACTCGGCCGCGAAGACGCTCTATATGTCCGGCGGGCAGATGGGCTGTCCCATCGTGTTCCGGGGTCCGAACGGTGCCGCCGCACGCGTGGCAGCCCAGCACAGTCAGGACTATGCGGCCTGGTATATGCAGATCCCCGGCCTCAAGGTCGTCATGCCCTATTCAGCGGCCGACGCCAAAGGCTTGCTGAAATCCGCGATCCGTGACCCGAACCCGGTGATCTTCCTGGAAAACGAAATCCTCTATGGCCGCTCTTTCGAAGTGCCGCAGGTGGATGACCTGAGCATTCCGTTGGGCAAGGCCCGCATCTGGCGCGAGGGCACAGACGTGACCATCGTCAGCTTTGGCATCGGCATGCAGTTCGCACTGGAAGCCGCCGATAAACTGGCCGAAGACGGCATCAGTGCCGAAGTGATCGACCTGCGTACCATCCGCCCGATGGACACTGGTGCAATCATCAATTCGGTGATGAAGACCAACCGGCTTGTGACCGTCGAAGAAGGCTGGCCACAAGGATCGGTTGGCAGCTACATTTCATCGGTGGTGATGCAGGAGGCGTTCGATTACCTCGACGCGCCTGTCATCAACTGCACCGGCAAGGATGTTCCGATGCCCTACGCAGCGAACCTCGAAAAACTGGCGCTGGTGACCACCGACGAGGTGATCGCAGCCGTCAAACAAGTGACCTACCGGTAAGGGAGCAACAGACAGATGCCCACCGAAATTCTGATGCCCGCCCTTTCACCGACGATGGAGGAAGGCACGCTTGCCAAATGGCTGGTCAAAGAGGGCGACACCGTCTCCTCCGGAGATCTGCTCGCCGAAATCGAAACCGACAAGGCCACGATGGAGTTCGAGGCCGTTGACGAAGGCACAATCGGCAAAATCCTGATCCCTGAAGGAACCGAAGGGGTCAAGGTCAACACCGCCATCGCGGTCTTGCTGGAAGATGGCGAAAGCGCTGATGATATCAGCGCAACGCCCGCAGCGGCTCCGGCGGCGGCGCCAGCCGCCACGGGCAACGAGGCCTCCGCTCCAGCGGCGTCCGAAGCGCCCGCCCCCGCTCCGGCTGCTCCTTCCAAGGCAGATGGCGGTCGCATCTTCGCGTCACCCCTGGCCCGTCGCATCGCCGCGCAAAAAGGTCTCGACCTAGCGCAAATCAGTGGAACCGGCCCACATGGGCGTATCGTCAAGGCGGATGTCGAGAGCGCAACCGCAGCCCCTGCTGTAACGGCTGCCCCTGTACAGGCCGCATCAGCACCAGCCGCCACAGCCGCGCCAACCGGCCCATCGACGGATATGGTTATGCGGATGTACGAATCCCGCGATTACGAAGAGGTCAAGCTGGACGGGATGCGCAAAACCATCGCCGCGCGCTTGACCGAGGCCAAACAAACCATCCCGCATTTCTATCTACGCCGGGATATCAAGCTGGATGCACTGCTGAAATTCCGCGGTCAGTTGAATAAGCAACTTGAGGCCCGTGGCGTCAAACTCAGCGTCAATGACTTCATCATCAAGGCCCTGGCCAATGCGCTGCAACAGGTGCCCGAATGCAACGCCGTCTGGGCGGGAGATCGGGTTCTGCAGCTGAAACCCTCGGACGTGGCCGTTGCCGTCGCGATCGAAGGTGGCCTGTTCACGCCGGTCCTGCAAGACGCCGACACCAAGTCGCTGTCAGCGCTTTCAACCGAGATGAAGGACCTGGCTGCCCGTGCCCGCGAACGCAAGCTGGCCCCGCATGAGTATCAGGGCGGCACATTTGCGGTCTCGAACCTGGGCATGTTCGGCATCGACAATTTCGACGCTATCGTGAACCCACCGCATGCGGGCATTCTGGCCGTCGGCACTGGCGCAAAGAAACCAGTTGTTGGTGACGATGGCGAACTGACGGTTGCAACGGTCATGTCGGTTACGATGTCGGTCGATCACCGGGTCATCGACGGTGCCCTCGGTGCGCAGCTGCTGCAGGCGATCGTCGACAATCTGGAAAACCCGATGGTCATGCTGGCCTGATATCTGGTTAAAAAAGGCCGCCCTCTTCTGGGCGGCCTTTTTCTTTAAGAATCTTCAGATCTGGTGATCTTTGCCCAGCATATGATCCATCGAGATCGAGGGCTGGTCACATCCTGCTTCACCGACGATCTTGGCCGGAATACCGGCAACAGTTTTGCATGGTGGCACCTCTTGCAGCACCACCGAACCGGCGGCAATCCGACTACAATGGCCCACTTTGATATTGCCCAAGACTTTGGCGCCGGCGCCGATCAAAACGCCATCACCAATCTTGGGGTGACGTTGCTCCTCTTCTTTTCCGGTCCCGCCCAGCGTGACCGAATGCAACATCGAAACATTGTCGCCAACGATGGCCGTTTCACCGATCACGATGGAATGAGCATGGTCGATCATGATCCCCTTACCGATTTTGGCAGCCGGGTGAATGTCGATGCCGAAGATTTCGGAGGACCGCATCTGGAAGAAATAGGCCAGATCATATCGCCCCTTGAGCCATAGCCAATGGGCGACGCGGTAGGCCTGCATCGCTTGATAACCCTTGAAATACAGAATCGGTTGCAGAAGACGGTGGCAGGCCGGGTCCCTCTCGTAGACCGCCATCAGGTCTGCGCGGGCGGCCTCAATCAAATGGGGATCGTCAGCATAAGCTTCGTCCACGATCTCGCGCAGAACCATCATCGACATTTCGTTCGAGCATAGTTTAGCGGAAACGCGATAGGACAATGCTCTGGTCAGGCTGCGATGATGCAGAATACAGGCGTGCACCAATCCACCCATCAGTGGTTCATTCTCGACCGCGGCCTGAGCCTCGGTCGTGATGCGATCCCAAACGGGATCTACAGGTGTGACATGACTGCGCTTTTCCAACATGGCTTTTGATCCTTTGCTGCGCCTAGAATGCCATTTAGTGGCTAAAACGCCAAACGCAAACCCGTGATCGGCAAAGCAACGAAAATGAATGAGGCTGACCTGAAGCAAATCAACGAGAAAATCCGTGCCAGGATGGACGAATTGGAGCGCCAGTCGCAGGCCGGGAAAGATGCGCAATCTGTTGTTGAACTGGATCAACAATCTATCGGTCGTCTGAGCCGGATGGATGCGCTACAGAACCAGGCCATGGCCAAGGCGCACCAAGTCAATCGGGACCTGGAATACCGACGCCTTTTGGCCGCGCTGAAGCGGATTGAAAGTCAAGAATACGGATTCTGCGAAGATTGCGGCGAGCCGATTCCAAATGGCCGACTTGAATTGGACCTCGCCGCAACCAGATGTGTCAGCTGTGCTTCTGGTTAATGCGGAACCGGATCAAATGACGCAGCACCGTCTCAAAACACCGGCAATACTGCAGATCATCGAATGAGGGTTCGGCGGCAAGGTGCCGGTTTCGCGCCGCAGCCATTAACGAACCGTTGCCGAACAACGGGTGTAGCCGCCCTGTTTTACTTACATGGCCATCAGCCGTTTCAGCTTCGGCAATCATACGTCGGCATAAACGGTCACGCTGATCGGGCGGCGCGTTCAACAAAACACGCGCCGCCGCGCTGACATCTCCGTGCAATACGGGCCGCACCGCGCCTATCCGACCTGCAGCCTGACAGGCAATCCGGGTCCGTAAGCCGCAGATATCTGCGAAACCGACACCTCATAAGACCCTGTAACAGTATCCGTGGCCTTCATGGATGACGTATAGTGCCAATCCGGCTGGGCAACGACCTCTTCGCGGATCAGGCTACCATTCTGCCGAACCTGAACAAGGTAGGCTTCGGTTTCTTCATTCAACGGCACATCCAGCCCGGACCAGTCATCGCCATCCAGACGTGTCCGCCGCACCCATGAGAACACGTCCCTCGAGCTGGATTGCTGCACGCGAAGATGAGAGGGGGCATAGGGCCGCAAACCATTGCCTTCAAAGGCCTCGACCAGATGCTCGTAAGAGGGATCTTCATACCCTCTGGTTGCAGGGCCAATGCGATAATGTTTGGTCAGGCCACGTTCCGACCGCAACAACCCTGTCTGGAAGACACGTTCGTCCAACAACACGAACATTGATCCTTCGGGCCAGAGATCGGGCATAATCGCATCTGTCCCCAGCTGACCGCGCAACCGCCCGGACACGGAGTAGGCACCTGTCGATTGCAAAGCCGCATCCGCGAATTGGAACACCTCCCAGTTGTCCGGCGTTCCGTCGCCAATCGCCGCAAGATTTGCCCCGCTTAACAAGGCAGACCGTGGACGGGACTCCAGGACGCCATCTACAAGATTGACACGTAAGGCATCGCCCTCGTCCCAAAGTCCGACACTGGCCCTTCGCATCGGGCTTTCGGTGAAGCCTAAAATGGCCTGCCCTGTTATCACCTGTTGCAACGCGTAATCCTCATCGCTTGATGCGGCGTACACCGCAACGCTTCCTGGCCAGGGGTCTGCTGCAACCGCAAGATATGGCGCATGCGGCACTTCGGAACCGGTGATCAGAGGCAGGTCCAAGAATACCGGCAGCACCGGCACCGGAGCGACAAATGGCTTCGTCGTAACTTCATCAGCGGGGGCATCTGGCGGTGTGTAAACGCCGGGCTCGATCCTGACAGCCTCGGCCAGTTGCATTTCGACCTGTTCAAGCCTGTCAATGCGATAGCGCGCGTCCTGCCCACCACTGACCAGCCGCACAACATCCCCTGCCCCGACATTCAAAAGCGAAGGCGGTAATGCAAACCTAGCCGTTTCACGCGAGACACGCGCCTCACTCAGCCAGCGTTCCACCGTTTGACGCCCCTCGGCCCGCGTCATGGACAACGGCATCTCATTTACCGATACCGAATGGGTTTCATCATCAGGCAACACAGCCTCTTCCGAGGCTATTTCATGGTCAGCATCAGACTGAACAAAGCGCAGCCTGACACGGCCAGACATTTCCGCCTCAGCCTCGCGGCGATATTCCACGTGTCCGTCAATGTCCGAAGTGATGGCCAACTGCTCTTCATTCAGGGTCAGGGCACGTGCGCCATCCCGCATCTGAAAGATCAGTTTTCCTTCGCGTTCAAGCGCATCGAAACCATACCGCAGCATGAGCGGTTGCAATGCCGAACGGGCATCCGAAACCTGTTCAACCGCATAGCCCTGAACGGAACCGTAAAGGCCCGAGACATCAATCTCGGTAACACCGGCAGCATGGCAAAGCTCGGTCACAACAGAGGCCAGCGTTCGTGAGCCGGAACGCCCATTAAGCCAATGGCCGCGGGCATAGTTGGCCCCATCGCTCCACTGGCTGCGCAGGTTTGGAAAGGTCGGATAGGGCCGCGCATCCCACGCCCAGACATAGGCATTGGACACGTCCACCATCGGGCCGCCATAGCTGGATGAAACTGGATTGATATCTGCGTCCGACCAATAGCCAAGAACCGCCCTGAGGTATTGCGTCTGCAGAAAGTCGTCCCGAAGCCCGTTTGAATATTTCGGCAACCCGGATTCTGAAGATTTAGGGTCTAGAAACTTGTTGGGCTGGTTGGTGCCTTTGTCTACTGCCGCACAACCGAGCTCAGTGAACCAGATGGGCTTGGACTCTGGCAACCAAAGAGTCGGGTTATCGCTACGCACACCATTGATTCGCTCGTGATGCGGTTGTGACCACCAGTTGCGAACGTCCTTATAACGCCAGATCCACGGCTCGTTATGTGAACCATCTCCGATCGGCGTACGGATTTGTGCCGCCTCTTCTTCGGGCGAGGCATAATACCAGTCATAGCCTTCGCCACCTTCGATGTTCCCACGCAGATAGGAAAGATCGTAGATGGATTTTGCGCCGGCATCCGCATCCACGTGATCTTCACCGTCCCGCCAGTCGGACAGAGGCATGTAGTTGTCGATACCGACGAAATCTATGTTGTCATCCGCCCAAAGCGGATCGAGGTGGAAGTAGCGATCCCCACTGCCATCATTTGGCTGGTAGCCGAAATACTCGCTCCAGTCCGCCGCATAACCGATCTTTGTGTCTGGCCCCAGAATACTACGCACTTGCCCTGCCAAAACGCGCAGCTGCTCAACGGCCGGAAATCCGTTTAGGCCACGAATCTGGGTAAGACCGCGCATTTCCGAACTGATACAGAAGGAGTCCACCCCACCTGCCGCCTTACACAAGGCAGCGTAGTGAAGAATAAATCGGCACAACCCCCATTCCTGCGGGCCAGAATAGGAAACCGTGCCGTTTCCGATAACAAAATCATCCGCTCGCGCCTGACCAAAGAAATCGGACACCTGAACATCGGCCTCAGCCATCTGGTCCGGAGACCCGTCCCGCCCAAGCGCAACGCTCAGGGTGATGCGACCGCGCCAGGGAAGGTGGGGCTGATCGCTGGCGTCTGACCACGGATCGGGCAATCCGTTTCCACCGATCTGATCCATCAGGATAAACGGGTAGAACATGACCCGCTTCCCCTCTTGCTTAAGGTGTTGGATCGCTTGAATGACCGACGCGTCCGCTGGTGTCGCGCCATAGACGGGCTCGTTATTTTCCTGACGAACGATTTGGGCGGTTGCCCTTGTCAGCCCCGCGACACCCCAGGACATATTTTTGCCTTCGATACCATTTTGCAGAACCTTTGGTTGTATCTTGCATTGACCGCATCGCAGATCACTTCCGAACCAGGACACAACCAAAGAGGCGGCTTCACAGCCCGGAAGTTCACTTTTCAAGGCTTGTGTGGACGTCACGAGATCAGGCAAACCAGAGGTTGAATTCACATTGGCCGCCCAACTGCGGCCGCGGCCTTTTGTGTAATTCACCTGCTGGGACGCCAGTGCATATTCACCGGTCCCAGGCATTAGCGCCACGCCTCGTACAATACGTGACAAGGAATTTTCGGTATCAGGCAAACCAGGCTGCTCTTGCCGCACGACCTCGAACGAGAACTGCGGGACGCGGTTTCCAAAAGCGCCCAGCTTCAAATCTTCGATCACAATATAGGCGGTGCCACGATAGGCCGGGACATTTCCAGTACCTTCGATTGCTTCGATCAACGGATCGGGCAGCTGATCGTCGGTGCCAGGATAGACGCGCATATTCAAACTGCTGCGCTCAATCTCTTCGCCATCTGCCCAGACACGCGGCACGTCAGATATTTGCCCCGCGCCCAACGCGACCGCTAATGAAACTGAATAGCTGTAGCTGTTGGTGGTCGTTGTAACCTCGGGCTGCTTGGGGGATCCCTTGCCACCCCCAACCGATTGCGTGGTAGAGCTGGTGCTGCGGGCTTCCAGAAAATCCGAAGCCCAGATAACCTGCCCCCCGACACGCATCCGACCAAAGATGTTGGCGACAGCGGCGCCCTCGCCCGTCTGAGTAAGGCGAAAACGGTCCAATCGGCCCGTTTCTACAACTTCGCTGCCGCTGCCCATGACCGACTGGCTCATCAAACGCTGGTCGATGACACGCCCAAGAGTGGCACCAATGGCACGGCCGATAACTGCCGTGGACAGCCCCGCAACCGTCCCGCCAATGGCCCCGCCAACAGCGGCACCCGCCGCAGACAGTAATATCGTCGCCATCTAGATATCCTCCGTGGGGAACTCAAAACAAGAAACGACCCGCCGTCGCCACGGGTCGCTCAGGGCGCTTTCAACAACGCCATGTCCGGAATAAGCGTGAATGAACCGAGGGATGTCTCGACAGGTGCTGACAATCCCCAAATGCTTGGCAACGCCACTTTCCCGCATACGAAACAGCAACACGTCTCCGACAGAAAACCATGCCGGGTCTTTCTCGATAAGATGGCGGCGTGCTGCGGCCCACATACGCTCTTCGCCCTGTGGTTCAGACCAATCCATGCTATAGATCGGGACGGCCTCAGGTTCGTGCCCAAGCACCGCCCGCCATACGCCGCGCAGCAGGCCCAGACAGTCTGTTCCGACCCCTTTGACAGAAGCTTGATGAACATAGGGGGTACCAAGCCAGCTTCGGGCCTCATCAACAATGCTTTGCTTTATCGGGATCATCGTCTGCTGCCTCCGCGGTTCGCCCCGTTGTTCTTGGGAACGGCCATCACCCAATCTTCGGAAGGCAGGTCAGGAAAACCTTGGAAATTATTGATATTATTGAACTTCGCACGACAGGTCGTCATGCGCTTGTCACAACCCGCGGTCAGCCTTACCTTGTCGCCCTCGGCCAATCCTCCGCTGATTGCAGACCACAGAACGACCGATCGACCTGTGTCGGTCTTTTGGTCCTTCTTGACCGCCCCCCACAGCCCAGCCGCACGGCCTGTCAGCACATCAAGCTGCCCACGTTCAAACCATGCCTCAAGGTGAGTTTCCGCCCCTCGCAGCTGCAAAATACTGCCCCCCGTCAAACCGACGATTTCGGCTTCGTCAGAATATCCCGGGGCATCGGTGTTGAACCCGCACGCCTTGTCGCCCAGCACGGCTGTGCAGGGCTTTTGGTAAATCCGGCCCAAAGGTCGGTTCAACTTATCTGTCAGGCCCCGCAGTTCGGCATGAAAAGCCCCACCTGCCCGTCGCAATTCACCAATTGATCCGCGGAACTGCAACATTCGCTGCGATGGATCGGCCCAGTTCACAAGCCATGCCCGCACCTCGGCCCCGTCGAAGCGACCGGATTCGATATCCTCTTCGGTTACTGCGACATCCGATAACGCACCCATTGCTTCCGAGTTATCAATGGACAGCCCCGTTGCCTGCTCGATCGCGGCCGCCGTCAGACCCGAACTTGCATTGAAGTCCAGGCCTTCAAAGCTCAGCTTCAGGTCATGGTCGGTAAAGCCAAGCTGAACACCGTCTGTGCGCGTAATCGCCCAACACCGACAGGTCGTTGTCAGGCCGCTCTGCAGATGGGCCTGCAGGGCCTGTTTGTCACCAGCCATCAGACACGCACCTCGACCACTGGCACGTTCGGAACGTCCCCTGCCTGAAAACTCGCGACACTTGTTTGGATCTTGTCGGTGTCAAACCTCACTGGCACATCGAATTCAAAGCCGGCGGTGATATCAACCCGTTCAGGCGGAGGCGAATAGAACGTGACCAACCCCGAGTTCAGATCCACCTCGAAGTCGACACCTTCACGCATCTCATCCTGCTCGACGCCTACGCGGACGGTTCCCAATACGGGTTTGACGACCGGCCTTACATAACTGAATCCACCCGAGGAATAGGTCTTTACCAGCTGGAATTCTGTCGCTACGCCATCACCTTCCGCAATGATCTGGTCGCCTTGGGCAACTTCGCCCGTAGCCGCACCGGATTTGAAATCGGACCAGTCTTTCCAGCGAAATCCAAACATCTGCCCCTGCCTCGCCTCGAAGAACGAGACCAACGTTTCGATGTCATCCAAGGATCGCATACCCAGACCGGCATCATAGCGACGCCGCGAATGCGCCCAGGGGGTATTGCGCTCTTCGAACCCATTCGCCAGCGTCACAATATCCGTGCGCCTCTCGGGCCCACCGACCGAACCAAAACTCAGGCTGGCCGGAAATCTCACCTCGTGGAAATTCATGGTCTGCTCCTTGATCTACCTATTGCGATTGCCACGGCCCAGCGCGCGGCTCATCTGGGCCGCGATCTGGCTTTGGCTTCGACGGAAACCCTGCACGTCCGGGGTCGTGATGTTCATCACCACGTTCACCGCAGAGCCTCCGCCAGACATGCGCACGCCCAACTTCCCATCGGTACCGCGGGCCAGCGGCATGATGGCCTCGGGGCCAGCCTCGCCCATCAGCCCGGTGCCGCCACGCATTGGAAACGTGGTTGGACCGCTGATCACTCCGCCGTTGGCAAAGGGCATCACCCGTCCCTGACTGAAACTGCCGCCGTCAGCAAAAGGAAGAATGCCCTTCACAAAACCTCCGATCCCATTGGCTAGAAGGCCGCCGAAATGATCCGTGACCGGTTTGATCGCGGCAGAATAAGCGGTGCGGATCATCGAGTTCTTCAAAACGTCCAGCGCATCGGAAAGGTTCATTCCGTCCATCACGACGCCATCGAACGCCCGCCGCAGGCCGCCGGACATGCCACGCTCCAGCGTTGCAACATCCTTGCCCGTTTCCTCAAAGGCTGCTTTGATGCGCTTCATCTGCCCATCAAATGCCGCGGCCATCGACGCCGCATCACCCAACGAGTCGCCAAGCGCCTCGCCTCGCTCCTGCAGGTCGTCCAACCCGTCACGATCCGTCATCACGCTCTCCTATTGTCTTGTCCGGATAGGCCGCCAGCAACGCATCCAGACCCATTCTGTTCATCGAAGGCATGCCCGCGCCCTGCCCCAGCATCAGCCGCAACTCGGCCGGGGTAAGGCTCCAGAATTGATCCGGTGTCAGGCGTAGGCTGAGGTATCCGGCCCGCATCAATGCGGGCCAGTCGAACCCGCTCATGCCTGCCCCTGCACCATGAAGGCCCTTGCCAACAGCTCAGCCGCTGCACGTGCGCCGTGCATTGGCCCGCCCTCAATCTCGGCACTCAGCAGATCGGCGCGGGTGACATTGGCCCCGCCCCCCCGCAGCCCGGCGACGATAAGCGCCAGAACATCACCGCTGGAATAGGCGCCGCCTTCGAACCGTTGCACCAGTTCAACCAGTGTCCCTGTGCCCAACTCCCGTTCCAGTTCCGCCAAAGCGCCCAACGTCAGCTTCAGAACCCGTTGCTCTCCATCGATGGTCAGTGCCACCTCTCCCGTCCACGGATTGGCCATCGTTACAGCGCCGTAAAGGTCAGAGCACCGGCGCTTGCCATGCTCATTTCATAGGTCGCTTCGCCATTGTGAGAGCCCGCATATTCGATGCCGGTCACCTGGAACGCACCCTCAACAATCCCGAAATTCGGGATGATGATCTGGAAACCCGGTGTCTCACCGTCAAAGAACAGCTGTCGCGCGCGCTCATCCGTTCCTGCGTCCTTGAATACGCCCGAGCCCGAAATCGAGGCCGACTTGACCCCCGCGCCAGACAAAAGCTCGCGCCAGCCACCCTGGCTTTCCAGGCTGGTCACATCGACACTTTCCGCGTTGAAACTGACCCGCGTGGCACGCAGCCCCGCAATGGTCTCGAACAGGCCTGAGCCGTTCATATCCACTTTGACCAACAGGTCTTTTCCGTTCTGGGCAGCCATTTGCTCTCTCCGTTGATTACTTAATCGTCTTCCACGCGGGCGCGGAATCTCAGGTCGATCTGGCGGATCGCGCCGCCCGTTCCGGTCCGACGGGCCGAGGCACGTTCGAACCACAGCCCGACCAATCGGCCTCGATCCAGGGTCAGCCCCGCACTGTCCAAGGCGTCACAAACCGCCCCCGCCAGCGTTTTTGCTGCACCGAACCCGGCAGCTTCGGACACGACAGACACCGTGAAACTATGGACGGCACCGGTCCCCGATCGGTCCGAGGCATCGCGCACCTCTTCCGGGCCCAGCGTCACATAGGTTTGCGGCACTGAACCCGCTGGAACGGCGTCATAGATCGCTCCACCTGAAAGAGTGCTGATCTGTGTGTCTTCCGACAATTTCTGGTAGATTGCCGCCTGCAACGCGGCTGAAACGCCATAGCTCATACCGCCACCTCCTCATCCGCAAAGCAGATCAGGTACTGGCCGCGCGGGTCTCGCTCGGCGACGGCGCGGATAACGAAACGGCGTGTGCCTTCCGCAAACCGCTGATCCGGCGAGGGGCGCATGCTCGATCCTTCTGGCGTGCCACGAACCACAATCTGGTAGCCGACACGCGAAACCGGCAACCCTGCAACATTTCTCTCTGACCCGCTGCGCGCAGTGACTTCGGCCCAAACCGAGCCCAAGGCGACCCATGTTTCCAGATACCCACCGGCGCCATCAGCGGTGCGCACAGAGGATTCAAGCAACAGTTTTCTATTCAGCCGGGGCGCCTTCATTGGGCCACCCCTGCACCAAAACGAACCACACGATAGCGTTGGATCAGGCTGGTCACGCCAAAGGGCATACAGCCGGCACCCAACGTGGTCTCATCCCGGTATTCATAGTAATGCGCGGCCAACAACAGAACCGCCTGCCCAAGATCTGCCGGCAAGTTTGACCATTCCCCGGCAATACCGGCGATAAACGCGATCTTCACGGATCCGCCGGTCGAAATAGCGGGCAAGACAGCCCCGGCAGGGCGTATCCGCGGGCGCTGGCTATCGCGATCCAATCTGTATCTGTCAGACGAAACGGCGGTTTCAGTACCCGCTGCATCCGTCAAACTGACCGTATTGATGGTCGAGACCGGCGCCACAGGCAGCACTTCGCCCGCAGGGTCACGCCAACTGTTAAGGCTCCAGGAAAACTCACGCGTGATAAGTACCTTCCCGGTACGCGCCTCAATCGCAGCAATCGCCGCCCTTAAGAAGCCCTTGAGCACTTCATCCTGCACGCTGGCACCAGTAAAGCCTGTTCCCAGCCTCAAATGCGCCTTGAACTGATCCACCGGCAGCGCCGCATCCGCGATGGCGGTTTCTTCGATCAACATCATCCATTCACTCCGCAATCTCGGACCCCTCCGGGGCCGTAACTTCAGGAATTGACGGGCACGCGCCGCCCCACGTTGCTCGGACGGAGGGGAGCAGCTAGACAACGCAGGGGTCTCACCCCGACCCGCGCCCGCCGCCCCGAGGGGTGAAGGCCCCCCGGGTTTCAGCCCGCTTTAGGCGGTGCCGAATTTCACGAGTTTGATCGCAGCAAAGTCGCTGACATCACCGCCGACGCGCTTGGTCGCATAGAACAGAACATGCGGTTTGGCGCTGAAGGGATCGCGCAATACGCGCAGGTCCGGGCGCTCGGCGATGGTATAGCCCGCCTGGAAGTCACCGAAGGCAATCGAGAAACTGTCGGTTCCCGCATCCGGCATATCTTCGGCGATCAGCACCGGATAGCCCATCAGACGTGCCGGCTCACCCGCCGCCAGACCGTCCGACCACAAGAAGCGGCCATCGCTGTCTTTCAGCTTGCGGATCAGACCAGCAGTTTTCGAGTTCATCACGAAGGTTCCGTTGACCCGGTACTGCGCACCCAGCGCATAAACCACGTCCACAATGGCATCCGCCTCGACACCGCCATCGATGCCGGTGGGGACATAACCAATGTTACCCCAATCCCAAACATCGTTGTCGACCTTGGCGTGGTTCAGAATACCCTTGGGTTTGTCCGCACCGTCGCCGTTGATAAAGGCCGAGGCCTCGGCGCGTGCAAACTTGTCCGCGATACGGCCGGCCAGCCAACCCTCGACATCGAACGCGCTGTCATCCAGCAGTCGCTGCGAGGCTTTGGGCAGTGCGCTCAGCTCGTGCAGCGGGATCGAGATTCGGTCAATCGACGGGGTGCTGGTTTCGCTCGCCGCAGCATTTTCATCTGCCCAGCCCGCACCGACATCCGTGTGGTCGATCAAAACATCGAACGAGTTCGCCTCGACATTTACGATCGAAGCAATCGAGCGGATAGAGGCCGTAGATTTCAGCACCGATTTGATGATCTCGGCGGTTTGCGGGTCAATCAGGTACCCACCGTCACTGTTCACAGCGCTCGAGAGGGATTTCACCTCCATCTCAAGACCACGCAGGCCGTCATCCTCACCCGAACGCACATAGGCATCAAAGGCCTTCTGATGCGGTGCGCCGTCCTCGATTGAGGCCGCAAGATGCGGGCGTGCCGCGATGGTTGATTTACGATCCAGCATGGTCAGTCGCTCTTCTGTCTGTTGCAATTTTGTCTTAACTTCAGCCTTGAGGCCCTTGAATTCGTTCACGAAGCCAGTCATCGCCTGCTTCACCTCCTGAACCAGGGGCACACCCTCTCCGGTCAAGGCCGGGGTTTCGGTCTTGCTCATCAGCACTTCCTTTTTGGGGGTGAGGTTTCGGCGCGCTAGGTTCGCGCCAGCTCCTGCCGGGCGTGATCAAACACCTCGGCAATACTGCGCCAGGTGTTCTCGGCCTCGGGGTCCACCCCCTTTGCCGCCACCCGCGCACTGGGCAGCATCGGGAACGTCACCAGCGACACCTCCCACAGCTCCAGTTCGGTCAGGACCCGCTGGCCCTTGTCATTCTTCACGGCGCGCTTGGTACGATAGCCAATCGACAGGCCATCCATTGCGCCCGCCCGGATCAACTCGGCCGCCTCGCGGCCCTTTTGCGTGCTTTTCAGCAGACGGCCCTTGACCCACAGGCCCCGGTCGTCCTCGCGCACCTCGTCCCAAACCCCGATGGGTTGCGCCGGATCGTGCTGCCACAGCATCTTGACCCTTTGGCCCGCTGTAGCCAGCCCCTCAAGGGAACCGCGATACGCACCTTTCTGCACCACGTCACTGCCCTGATCCACCTGTCCAAACAGGCTGGCATAACCTTCGATCACCGCGTCCTCGGTCACCGAAAGGCCCTCTCCGAACCGTGCGAACTTATGCTCCAAATCCATATTCTTCTCCATGTAACCTGCTGAATTCATGGTGTTACTGAAAGGAATGACTGAAACGCCTGCGCCAGGATCACCGCTGCCACGCCATACACCGTCAGCCACAACCGCCTCTCCAGCCGCTCCATCATCTCTTCGATCTGATCCAGCCGCCTGCACAGATGTTCATGCTGGATCTCGGCCACCCGCTCATGCGCGGCCAGCCGCAAGCCTGGCGCGCAATCGAATGGCGGATATCCTTCAGCCATCCGCACGCTCCGGCAGCCCCAGCAAGGCGCGCTTTTCGGCATCGCTCAGGAATTCGGCCCCATTGACCCGCGCCCATTGCGCGTCCCGTTCCGCCGACAGCGCAGGCACCTGATCCAGATCGGGCTTCAGCACCAATTCCTCACCGGAAAAACCCGCCAGCCACTCCGACACCGCCGCCGCCACCCGCGTCACCAGAGGCAGCACTGTCAGGCGATAGAACGCCCGGTTGGCCTCCTGATAGTTCGAATAGGTCGCGTCGCCTTGTATCCCCAGCAGCATCGGCGGGACCCCAAAGGCCAGCGCGATCTCGCGGGCGGCGGCTTCTTTAGTCTTTTGAAACTCCATGTCCGAGGGCGAGAAACCCATCGGCTTCCAATCCAAGCCCCCCTCCAGAACCATCGGGCGACCCGCATTGCGCGCCCCGCGATAGTTCTGCTCAATCTCGTCCGAAAGGCGCCGGAATTGATCCTCGGCCATCACCCCATGGCCATCACCGCCCTTCCACACCAGCGCCCCCGAAGGCCGCGCCGCATTGTCCAGCAGCGATTTCGACCACCTAGACGCGCTGTTATGCACATCAATCGCCATCGCCGCCGCCTGCATCGGCGAGAACCCGTAATGGTCATCCTGCGGGTGAAACGATTTGATATGACAGATGTTCTCCGCCGCAAACCGGTGCTTTTTACCGCCCACCGCGTAATCATACGCCTTGGGCCACCCATCCGCCCCCGGCACCACGCTCATTCGGTCGGATCGCAACACATGCAGCTCAACCGGCAGGCCCTCATCAGCCTGCACAGCCTCAACATAAGCATTCCCCGACAGCAGCAACTGCCCGAACAGGGCCTCCATCAACTCCGCCCGCCCCTGTGCCGCATTCGGACGGCGCATCAGCGACAGGATCGGATGCACATCGAACCGCTGCGCCTGATCCTGCAGCACCAGAGGCAAAGCCGCCGCCGCCTCGGCAATCAGCTTGACCGAGCGAAACCCCACCGGGTTCCCCGAAAACCCCGTCCGCGTCAGCGTCACCGCATCCCGAGGGCTCCACGCCACGCGTCCACCCGTCTGCCACGCCACCACAGGCCCAGCCGCGCTCGCCTTCGCTTCAGGTGCTGCCTCAGCCGATCCACGACGCAAGAAATCGAATACCATTTGTGCTCCTTTCTGCCGCCGCTCTGCCCGGCTTGTTGAAAGGAGTTATGACGCAGAGAAGTTTATGCCTCGGGAATAGAACGTACGGGGGTAGGGCAACGGGTTGGAATTCTTACTAATTCACAACGCAGAAGCGAATAGAGTGGGTAGAAAAATCAATTTGGCGTTTACGGTCTCGCAAGAAAAACATGCCCCTGAATTTTGCCGGACACCGGCCCTTTACCAAACAGCTTTTCGATGTCGGCGGCGGCGGCGTCTGTAATTTCAGTCAATGAGCCCGCAGCACGTTCTTCCAACTCATTTCTAAGCGGTGTCCCCTGGCAGTAAGCCACTGCCGGAGCTTGCGGATTGCTCGCTCGGCTTTGCTCGGAAATGGTCAGTGTTTCGATATCCGTAAAACCAGCTTCCTTAAGATCATCGACAATTGAATCAATATTGCCGTGCCCATGGGGCGTTCTTGCTAAAAACACTGGGGGATCTTCCGGGAAAAACCGAGATGCCGTCTTCGTCACGCTATGCGCAAACTCATTCTCTTCGATACTGTCCCAAACATTGAAGATAAAACACCCGCCATCCTTCAAAACACGAAGGGCTTCTTTGTAACCAGCTACTTTGTCTGGAAAAAACATCACCCCAAACTGGCAACAGACAACGTCAAATGTATTTGCCTCAAAGGGCAACGCCAACGCATCCGCCTGCTTCCATTCTATTCGATTGGCTTTCGGTTGCTGCGTTGACGCTCTGTCCAACATCGGTTGATTTAAATCAGTAACCACATAACGAATTTCGTCGCTCAGCAGCGGGGCCAACGCACGTGTTACTACTCCGCTACCTGCGGCGGTCTCCAAAACAGCTTTGGGTTTGGTATCAGCGACTCTCTTTGCCAAGTCTGCGGCATAAGATTCGAAAATCAATGGAACCAGAAATTCATCATAAATGTCTGGAATTGAGCCGGTGAAGTTTTTGTCACTTGTAGACACTACGAAATCCCTCCCCGACCCCGTGGTCGCAAAGGGTGTATTCCTAGCATAAATCGCTGGCCACGTCACTTCGGACCGCGATCAGTTCTTCAACCGCCACTCTCCGCCTGTTTTTATCCTCACAAACTCCGCACCCTAGGCCGCCGATACGCCCCCGCACGCCCCACAACCAACTCATGTAACGCCCAGACCAGAGCGTCGACCCGGTCGGGCGAGCCCTGCCCTTCGAACCCGCGCGCGGTCATCTGGAACATCTGCTCCTCCAACGCGTCCAGCCCCGCCATATGCGCCACCCGCCCCTGTTCGTACAAAGCCGCTACAGGTTCGGCCCGCGCGACCTTGCCGCGAGACGCCCGCACCGCGCGATAAGGGACCAGAGGGTCCACCTGCCGCACCACCTCCTCGACTAGTTGCCCGCCCTGATTGACCTCGGCCACCAGCCGCTCGGCCCCGAACTCATCCATCGCGTCAATCGCCGCCTGCGCCCAGCCAGCCGGACCCGCGCCTTGCACTGTGCGGTCGGCCAGCACGTAAGCGCGCCACTCCTCGGGCGGCCCCTGCACCTGCGCGCCAACAACCACAATCCCGCAGGCATCCGCGCTAGAACCGGACGTCACCGCCGGGTCCAGCGCCACGACGATGCGATCCAACGCAGGAACCTGTGCGCATCGCGCCGCCTCCAGCATCGAACCGGTCCACAGCGCGCCTTCCGCATCCGACAGCAACACCCCGTCCAACTCCTGCCGCCCCAGCCGCGTCCCCGTATACCGCGCGCGCACTTCGTCCAAAAACGACTCCGCCAGATTGGCCCGGTTCGCCTCGGTCGGCGCATGGGTCTGCACCGTGGACGGAGACGCCAGCAAGTCCTTCAAAACCTTCACATTGCGCGGCGTAGTTGTCACACAGACCCGGGGCTGATCCCCCAACCGCAAAGCAAACTGCAGCATATCCCATGTCTCCCCAGCCTTTTTCCACTTGGCCAGCTCGTCAACCCAGGCCGCATCGAATTGTGGCCCGCGCAACCCCTCAGGATCATGGGCCGAGAACGCCTGCGCCTCGGCCCCATTTGGCCAGACTAGTTTTCGCTCTGACGCCTTCCAAATAGGTCGACGATCCGGTGGTGAGCATTGCAATATCCCACTATCGCCAAAGATCATCACGTCGCGCACCTGATCAAACGTCTCGCCAAGCAGAGCCACCCGGCGCGCCTTACCCGTGTCCAACGGCAAAGACCCCTCGACCATAGACCGCACCCATTCAGCCCCGGCCCGGGTCTTACCGGCTCCGCGCCCGCCCATGATCACCCAGGACCGCCAGTCACCTTCTGGCGGCAATTGATGCGGCAGCGCCCAGAACTCAAACAGGAAAGGGAGGGCGCACAGCCCCCCCTCCCCGATCTCACTCAGAAATCTGTCCTGCACCGCAACAGGCGCGGAGGCGAGCCAGCCTGCACCCGATCTCAGATCGTGCCCGATCAAGGTCGAGCGCATAGCCCCCTTGGGCAATTCCGGCTTGTCTGTGATGTTGTTCGACAAAGCTTGTCTCCACTTTTTGGCAACTTCGGATCAGCCCCTCAAGCTGTCCCAGTTGCTTGCCTGCACCAGCAAGATCTGCATCCTCCCCGGCACCGATCTGCCTGCGCAGTTCTTCCGCTGCTTTGCGCAGATCGCGAATGGATGTCTCAAGTGACTGCAACAAGTCAGCCGTCTGGGAAATCCGCTCTTCCGGGGTAATTAAAGTCATGTTTGCGTATTGACCTCATGCGTGAGTTTTCTCCGCACGAGAGAAACGAAAAACGGCCGCCGGGTGTTACCCCGGGGCCGTTGCCCACTTCTTCTAGCATGACACAGTTCGTACCAAATTAAGTCCGAAAAGTCAATGATTTGCGCAACACCCACGCAACAGGGAACGTGCGGTGCAGGTTAATATTTTCTTCCCTGCCGGAGTCTTTAGCCGCTGCCAGTCAAATCCTGCGCCAGCATCAGCGCATTCATATCCGGATCATAAAACGTGGCCGTGCTGACCATCCCTTCGATCGTTTCCGTCGCACCATCGAAGGCCACCCCTGCAGCCTCTAACGCGCTGCGGGCGGTGGTGATATCGGCGACCTCAAACACTGGAACGCAATTCCCCGGCGAAGGCTTGGCCTGCTCTCCTAACCCCAATGTGACACCGTCCACATTGGTGCGCATCTCACTCCAACCCGCTTCATCTATGTGATGGGCAATTTCAAACCCCAATTTGTCGCTGAACCATTCGGCGCTTGCATGGCGGTCCCGAACTGAAATCGCAAGCGTGATCGTGTTTTTCAAAGAAACAAGGGGCATCAATCTTTCCTTTTGAGCTAAATTATATTAACTATACTTTATGGACATTAATTTGCTTGTCAAGCTGACCTCCCGAGCTTGGTCGCTGAATATTCTGGCACTCATGCATTCCGGCACTCCTGGCAGGCAGGCCGCTCTGCTTGCTGCCACCAGCGCAGGAAGAACTGCCTTCGCGGCAAGCCTGGACCATCTCATACGCCTTGACCTGATCGAAAGGAATCCGGGCCACGGGCACCCATTGCGCCCTGAATTCCGATTAACCCTGCCGGGGATCGAAACCGCCAGTATGGCCAGCGCAATCGTAAACGCCGTTCCGGATGACACCAAGTTCAAGCTCGTCCGTAAATCCTGGACCGTCCCGATCCTGGCACTCACCGGCACTCCGCACCGCTTTTCCGCCATCAAATCGGATTTGGTATCGATCACGGATCGGGCGCTGTCGTCGTCCCTTCAACAGCTAGAGGCGCTCGACTGGATCCGGCGGGACATTGAAACTGCCGCGCGGATGCCCTTCCCTACATATCGAGCTGTAAGAACAGGTTTTGCGATCAACCAAGCGGTCAATCTCACTGCTTAAAGGTTGCAGACAGCCCACAACGATCCTTTTCGCCGGATGTGATCTATAACGCACAGCTTGACATTCCGCCCCGCAACCTGCATGAGCGCCTTAACAAAGCGCTGACGCGTGAGCATTGGCAGGTCCGACCTGCTCCACAGCGCTCGATTCACCCCATAGTTCCCCTTCACGCAGGGTTCTGAATGCGACGGCCGGATGCCGCAGGAAACGCCTGTGCATCCAGAGTCTTAGCGTAACCCTGTTGGCATCGCATATTGCGCTGCTGATTTATGTCGCCCGTGGTGATCCAGTCGCCAGGGGCAAAAAAGGAATGATATTTGTTCGACTTTGATATGCTGGGTCTTGCCCCGGCCCTGAATGACGCATTGAAACGCGCCAATTTTTCACAACCCACTCCGATTCAGAACCAGGCAATCCCCATGGCATTGCAGGGGCACGATATTCTGGGCCTTGCCCAGACCGGCACCGGCAAGACGCTGGCTTTTGGCCTACCTCTGATCGACCATCTGCTGGCTCAGACCGGCAAGCCTGCGCCGAAAACCGCCAAGGCTCTGATCCTTGCCCCGACCCGTGAACTGGTCAACCAAATCGCAGATAGCCTGCGCAATTTGACCACGAATACGAAGCTGCGTGTGGCGACAGTTGTTGGCGGTCAGTCCATCAGTAGGCAGATTTCGTTTCTGGCACGCGGCACAGACATTCTGGTTGCCACCCCTGGTCGTTTGATCGACCTGATGGAACGCAGAGCAGTCGACCTCGGCTCGGTACGTCATCTGGTACTAGACGAAGCCGATCAGATGCTGGACATGGGCTTTATTCATGCTCTGCGCCGGATTGCACCGCAGTTGGGCACGCCCCGCCAAACGATGCTGTTCTCTGCCACTATGCCCAAGCAGATGGAAGAACTCAGCCAGGCCTACCTGACAAACCCGCAACGCATTCAAGTGTCCCCTCCGGGTAAAGCCGCCGACAAGATCACCCAATCGGTTCATTTCCTGAGCCGCGCGGAAAAACCGAGCAAACTGCGGGAGATTTTATCTGCGGACAAAGAAGCTCTGACGCTGGTGTTTTCGCGTACAAAACATGGCGCCGAGAAGCTGATGAAGGGTCTCGTGGCCGACGGCTTCAACGCCGCCTCGATCCATGGCAACAAAAGTCAGGGACAGCGTGACCGGGCGATCAAAGCTTTCCGCGCAGGCGAAATAAATGTCTTGGTGGCAACAGACGTGGCCGCTCGCGGCATCGACATCCCGGGCGTTGCCTATGTCATCAACTACGACCTACCCGAAGTGCCGGATAACTACGTCCACCGCATTGGCCGAACCGCCCGTGCCGGTCGCGAAGGCGAGGCGATCGCTTTCTGTGCACCGGATGAACTGGATCAACTGAAGCAGATTCAGAAACTGATGAAAATTGAGGTTCCGGTCGCCAGCGGCACAATGCCCGAGTTCGCCGAACCCGCAAAATCGCGGAAAGGCGGAGGGTTCCGTCGCCGTGGTCCAAAACCGCAAGCAGCTAACAAGTCGGGCAATCCCGGAGGCCCAAAACGTCGGCGACCGCGTCGATCCTCCGCCGCCTAAATCTAAAAGGCGCCGCTATTAGCGGCGCCTTTTTTAATTTCCGGTGCTTTGGCGCTCGGCCTCAATCTCACGCCATTTGGCGACGTTTCGATTATGCTCATCCAGTGTCTCGGCAAAAGCATGTCCGCCGGTGCCATCTGCAACAAAGAAAACAAAATCAGTCGCTTCGGGCGAAACTGCGGCTTCAAGACTTGCAAGACCAGGATTTGCGATAGGTGTTGGCGGGAGCCCATCAATCACATAAGTGTTCCAAGGCGTTGCACGGCGCAGTTCGCTGCGGCGCAGGCCTCGGCCCAACGTGCCCTGCCCCTTGGTGACACCATAGATTACAGTCGGGTCCGTCTGCAGCTTCATGCCTCGCTCAAGCCGGTTTACAAATACGCTAGCGACCTGTCCACGCTCATGCGGAACACCAGTTTCCTTTTCGATGATTGACGCCAAAATCAGCATCTCTTCGGGGGTATTGATTGGCAAATCATCCTGCCGCCCTTCCCAGGCGGCGTTAATGCGCAGTTGCTGCTTATCCTGCATCGACTGCAGGATTGCCGCCCGATCGGCACCTCGCACAATGTCATAGCTGTCCGGTGCCAGCGCCCCTTCGGCCGGTATTTCAGGGATTTCCCCCGTCAACGCGTCGATCTGCTTAAGACCCTCGACCACTTGCCAGGATGTAACACCTTCAGCAATCGAGACCCGGTACCGTGTGTCTGAGTCTTCGCGCTTTTGGGTATAAGCCGCGGGTATTTCTTCTTCCGCTACATCGAACGATGCGATTTCATCGAAGTCCAATGTTGCGGGGTTCAATTCGCGTACACGGGTTTGTATGCGGGTTACACCGATCCGGTACTCAATCTCGGATCCGCAGGTACTGGCCCCGCTCCGCGTAATCTCATCAATGATCTGCTCCATCGAAGCACCCTCGCGGACCAGAAAGCTGCCTGCCTTCAGCTGAGGTGCCTTGTCGGTATAATCCGCCGCCATACGGAATATCGTAGCGCTGCTGATCGCGCCCTGATCCTCCAGCTGTCGGCTGACCTGCGTCATGTTCGAGCCACGTTCGACCTGCAAACACATCGCAGTTTCCAGAGGGCCCGCATTCTTGTATCGCGCCTGCCCCCATAAAATCAGTCCACCGGCAAGAAACAGGCCGACCACCAGGATGGTCAGCATGTTGGAGGCCATCGCGCGCCACATTTAGCTGACCTTTCCGAAGATCACACTTGCATTGGTGCCGCCAAATCCAAACGAGTTTGACAACGCCACATCAATCTTGCGCTCACGCTTGGCATTCGGAGCCAGATCAATCGGTGTCTCGACCGCTGGGTTGTCCAAATTGATCGTCGGTGGCGCAACCTGATCGCGGATTGCGAGGATCGAGAAAATGGCTTCGATCGCGCCTGCAGCGCCCAACAGATGGCCCGTGGCCGATTTGGTCGAACTCATGGTTACATTCGCCGAATGCTCGCCCAGAAGACGCTCGACCGCACCCAATTCAATGGTATCGGCCATGGTCGATGTGCCATGCGCGTTAATATAGTCTAGGTCCTTCGGCTCCAGCCCCGCGCTGCGTAGCGCTGCGTTCATAGAACGCTCTGCGCCATCGCCGTCCTCACTGGGTGCGGTGATATGATAGGCATCACCGGACATGCCATAGCCCAGAACTTCGGCATAGATTTTCGCGCCACGCGCTTTTGCGTGTTCGTACTCTTCCAGAACAACGATGCCCGAACCTTCACCCATGACAAAACCGTCTCGGTCGACGTCATAGGGGCGGCTGGCTGCTTTGGGGTTATCCGCGTATTTGGTCGACAGCGCCTTGCAAGCGTTGAATCCAGCGATACCGATTTCGCAAATGCACCCTTCGCCACCACCGGCAACCATTACGTCAGCGTCACCGGCACGGATAATGCGACTTGCGTCACCAATAGCGTGAGCACCGGTCGAACATGCAGTCACAACCGAATGGTTCGGGCCTTTGAATCCATGGCGGATCGACACCTGACCCGAGGCCAGGTTAATCAGCGCGCCTGGAATAAAGAAAGGCGACACCCGTCGAGGGCCCTTGTCGCGGATCAGGTTAGCCGTTGCTGCAATGGAGCCCAGCCCACCGATACCTGAACCGATAAGAACGCCAGTGCGCAAACGCGCCTCTTCATCCTCGGGCAGCCAGTCGGAATCCTTGCAGGCCATTTCAGCAGCTGCAATCGAGTACAGAATGAAGTCTTCGATCTTGCGCTGCTCTTTCGGCGGCATCCAGTCGTCAGGATTGAATGTCCCGACGGTGCCGTCGCCTCGCGGAACTTCGCAGGCATACGTTGTGGTGACCCCACTTGCCTCAGCATCAAATTGCGTGATCGGGCCTGCACCGGATTCCCCATCCAGCAACCGCGACCATGTTTCCTCGACCCCGCTGGCCAATGGAGTGACCAACCCAAGACCGGTTACAACGACTCTGCGCATAAAATGCCTCTTGCCTGCTTCCTATTTGAGAAACGCTCATACCCCGGGCCGGGGTGCGGGGGCAAGAGCAAGGCGCAATCATCACACAAGCAGATTGAGCGGAACATCTACAGTATACACTCTTGCAATGCGGCTCCTGGCCAGATGAAAGCCCGCCCTTTCACTGGACATGAAAGGGCGGAACCTGTTGTTTTGGAAGAAATCTTACTGAAACGCCGCAACCGGTTCGTGCGCGGTGCTGGCAACATTCAGCGCATCTGAAAGCTCGAGCGTCTTTCTGAACAGCGCGCGGCCAACCAAGGCGCCCGAAATATTCGGGATATAAGCCAACCGCGAGATATCATCTGTCGTGCGGACCACACCGCTTGCGATGATCGGTGTGCGAGATGTCTCTGCCAGCCCCGAGATCAGGCCCAGCTGTGCCTCAACGTCTTCCATGTCGCTATCGATATCAGTGACCAGAATTGCCGCAAACGGCGTTTCTGAAAACGCTTCGATAAAGGCCTCTGGTGTAAACGCACTTTGACTACGCCAACCGTCGGTCATCACTGAGCCTTGCCATACGTCCACGGCCAGAACGATTTGGTCCGGGTAGAGTTTGGCCAGTTCTTTCACCAGATTTGGATCCCACGCAGCCATAGTGCCGATAACAATCCGGCCTGCGCCCTTGTCGATCCAATGCTCGACTTGCTCGCGCGATCTCATACCACCTGCCAACTGCACAGGGATTTCGGCAGAACGGATGATCTCTTCAACCAACTCCGAATTGGTATCGCGCCCTTCAATCGCGTCAAAATCGGTCAAGTGCATCCACTCGGCTCCAGCATCGGCCCAACTGCGCGCCGTTTCTGCGGGATTCACGTGCCAAATCATGGCCTCATCCAGACGACCCTTGTCCAGTGTGACACAGCGGCCGTTCTGCAGTTCCATCGTAGGGTAAATCCTCATGAGCTTGCTCCTCCGCTCAATCGCAACGTCAATAAAGGATACCATACCCTCAACCCTATCGGCGAGAATTTCCAGTTTCGGCAAACCAAAGGCAATTTGCGGCACGATCAAAGAGAAAGGTTAAGCCAGTTTGGGCGGCCCGTTTCTTTTCAGCAGGTTCACCTGACTTCCCATATAGTCGCGCTCGGCCATGAGCTCATAACCAAGCTTTGCCGCCAGATTCTGCGACGCGTGGTTTTCAGCATCAATCAGGGAAACCAGTGGTCCAGGCATTATTCTGTCAAACCAGTCATGTGCGGCCTGAGCCGCTTCAAGACCAAATCCCTGCCCCTGGGCTTCTGGTGCCAATAGCCATCCGGCCTCGGGAAAGCTGTCGAAGTCGTCGCCTAACCCTCGGTTACGATAGAAAAAGCCAGCTTGACCTATCATCTGACGATTCGACTGTCGAAAGACGGCCCATTGGCCAAAACCGGCCATCTGCCAGTGGCCGGCATTCCTCAGAAAGGATTCCCACGCTTCGCCCCGCGATAACGGTTCCCGGCCAAGATGGCGCACAACACAAGGGTTCCGCCAAATCTCAGCGTAACGACTAAAGTCGTCGGGACGCATAGCGCAAAGCATCAGACGTGCCGTATTTATCATCGGGGTGGATCGTAGCATGCCCTGCCCGCTCAGAATTTCCTGCCTCGCGTAAATGGTTGCGGGTCAATAGCTATCTGGCAAGCGCGAATTCCGGCTGGGCAAAAAAAACGGCGCCTCCGTTGCCCGGAAGCGCCGTTTTAGCGGATAAAGAAGGTCTTAAGACGCTTCAGAGATGAATTTGACGGCGTCGCCAAAAGTTTGGATGGTTTCGGCTGCGTCATCAGGAATCTCGATGCCGAACTCTTCTTCGAAGGCCATAACCAGTTCAACAGTGTCCAGGCTGTCTGCACCCAGATCGTCGATGAAGGACGCGTTTTCGGTCACTTTATCTTCTTCAACACCCAAGTGCTCAACAACGATCTTTTTAACGCGATCTGCGACGTCGCTCATGTCTATTCCTCATTTCATTTCAGGGCATAGTGCCCGGTTCTGCCCTTGCCCGCTCAGGCTGGCCTTGATGTGCCCGTTCTGGGCGGTTTAGGTCCCCGATTACCGGGTAAGTAGAAGGTTGACCATCCGGCCAGCCCCTGCATATGTGCGCCGCCTATAACACAGACAACGCCCGAGGCAAACGCTTTCGCGCCCACCTCGATCCGCGCTCACAACATGGCCATACCGCCGTTCACATGCAAGGTGGTTCCGGTAACATATCCGGCTTCGGCACTTGCAAGATACAGCACAGCCGCAGCAATTTCCGAGGGGTCACCCATACGACCGGCAGGAACCTGCGTCAAAATCCCAGATTTCTGATCCTCGGTCAGTTTGTCGGTCATTGCAGTCGTAATGAAACCGGGTGCCACCGCATTGGCGGTGATTCCACGGCTGGCAACCTCATAGGCCAACGATTTGGTCATGCCCACCATGCCTGCTTTGGATGCAGCATAGTTGGCCTGTCCCGGGTTCCCTGTCGCACCCACCACCGATGAGATATTAATGATCCGGCCCCAGCGCGCTTTCATCATGCCCCTCAAAACGCCTTTGCACAGCCGGGCAGTAGATGTCAGGTTGACGTCGATCACGCTCTGCCACTCCTCATCGGACATGCGCATGAACAGATTGTCTCGCGTGATCCCGGCATTATTAACCAGGATATCAACCGATCCCATTGCCTCAGCAGCCTGCTTCGGAAGGGCTGTCACCGCCTCGGCATCACTCAGGTTGCAGGGCAGAACATGGGCGCGTTCACCCAATTCGTCGGCCAGAGCCTGTAGCGGCTCAACTCGCGTTCCAGACAAAGCCACAGTTGCACCGGCCGCATGCAAACTTCGCGCAATTTCGCCACCGATCCCGCCCGATGCACCGGTGATCAGTGCATTCTTACCTGTCAAATCAAACATTCGGTCTTCCTCTTGATGCTCGGTGTCTTACGATTCGGCCTGAGTCACATTCTGCACGTCATCAGGCGTACCGACAGCTTTACCAACGATCGCACGGTCAATTTTGCGAATCATACCGGACAGAGCTTTGCCCGCCCCGATTTCCCAAGTTTCACTCACGCCTTGCGCAACCATGTACAGTACGCTTTCGCGCCAGCGAACCGAACCTGTGACCTGCTCGATCAGCAACCCACGGATCAGATCGGGATCTGTGACAGCCTCGGCCCGCACATTGGCAACCAATGGCACGGCAGGAGCTTTGATTTCGACATTTGCCAGGGCTTCGGCCATGACATCAGCTGCAGGTTGCATCAATGCACAGTGGAAAGGTGCGCTGACGGGCAACATGACCGCGCGCTTGGCGCCTTTTTCTTTGGCGATTTCGGCGGCGCGTTCCACAGCAGCCTTTGCGCCTGATACCACGACTTGTGTGGGATCATTGTCATTGGCAGCCTGACAAACTTGACCCTGGGCAGCTTGGTCTGCAACAGCGCGCACAGCATCAAGATCCAATCCAAGAATAGCGGCCATTGCGCCCTCTCCAACGGGAACCGCACTCTGCATCGCTTGCCCGCGGGTGCGCAAAAGGCGCGCCGTATCAGCGACCGACAATGCCCCTGCCGCAGCGAGCGCGGAGTATTCCCCCAGCGAATGCCCAGCGACAAAACCAGCATCTGCAATCGAAATCCCATTGGCCTCCAGGGCTCGCATCGCAGCCATCGAGGTCGCCATTAGCGCTGGCTGCGCGTTCTGGGTTAGGGTCAGGTCCGCAATATCACCTTCCCAGATCAGATCGCTCAGCTTTTCCCCGAGCGCCTCGTCCACCTCGTCGAATACAGCCTGTGCAGCCGGATAGGCCTCGGCCAGAGCCTTACCCATACCGATAGTCTGGGCACCTTGCCCCGGGAAAACAAATGCGCGTGTCATTGCAACCTCTTGGATGACGTTAGGTTGCCGCGGGGTGTAAACCGACAGACCGCGCGGCACAAGCTTTGCCTGATCTCTGCACTTTGGCACCGGCTCTGTGCATCCCTTGCTATTGTGTCCTAGGCTTGTAGCGGTAGGTTGTTGCATACGATCCACCTTCCGGAGCCTCAGATGCCTTCGTCAAACACCTTCTCAAGCTATGGAAGCGTAACCAAGACTTTTCACTGGCTGACCGCGTTACTTATCTTCACCGCATTCCCTCTGGGGTGGGTCGCCAACGGATTGGCCCATGCGATTTACGATCCTGCAATAGCCACAACCGAAGATGACATTGCACGCGCCGCCAGCCTTTTTTCTCTCCATAAAACCGTCGGGGTCACTGTTTTCTTCGTCGCGCTCGCGCGTATCTTGTGGGCGATAACGCAGACCAAACCCGGCCTATTGAACGCAGAGAACAAGCCCGAGGCCTTTGCAGCTGAAACCGTGCATTGGCTGCTTTACGCATCTTTGGTTCTGGCCCCATTGACTGGGTGGACTCATCACGCTGCCGCCGAAGGTTTCGCTCCGATTTTGTGGCCCTTCGGACAGGGCCTACCCCTTGTACCAAAATCCGAGTATCTGGCAGAGCTGACCGGAAGCCTACATTGGCTGTTCGTCTGGACACTGGCCGGGTCAGTCGCGCTGCACGTCGCCGGGGCGCTAAAACACCACATTATCGATAAAGACAGCACGCTGCGCCGAATGATGCCGGGCGCCTCGGATGCACCGGAACCGCCAAAGCAAAGCCATTCAATGACGCCCGCTTTGGCCTCTTTGGCCGTTTGGGGTGCCGTTCTGGTCGGAGGATGGTCAATCGGCGCGTTTGACCACCAATCTACAGCTAGCACAGAGGTCGCAGAACTGACCCAGGTACAGTCCGACTGGAACGTCCAGGAAGGCAATCTAAGCATTACCATCACCCAGCTGGGCAGCCCGGTAACCGGCAGCTTTTCCGATTGGACCGCTGCAATCGCTTTCGAAGATCCGCCCACGCCGGGCTTAGCCGGATCAGCAGATGTCACAATCGCGATAACGTCGCTCAAGCTCGGGACAGTCACAGATCAGGCAATGGGTGCTGATTTCTTCGACAGTGCGCAATTTCCAACCGCTCAATTCAAAGCTGATCTCTTCAAAACTGAGGACGGGTACGAAGCGCGCGGCGCGTTGACCATTCGCGACAAGAGTGTGGACGTAGTGTTGCCATTTACTCTCGACCTTCAGGATGACAGCGCAGCTATATCAGGACAGCTTGATCTGAACCGGCTGGATTTCGACATCGGCACTTCGCAGTCGACCGAGGATTCGCTGGGTTTTGCTGTTACAGTATCAGTTGATCTTTCAGCAAAACGTGGCAACTAAGAAAATGGGCCGCCGAAGGGTTACTCCGGCGGCCTCGTTTCAACTCGTTGCAATGGTATTAGTCGGCCTTCTGGGCTTCGACTGAAATCTGAAGTTCGACTTCGTCACTTACGAATGGCGCGAACTGACCAAGGTCGAACTCACTACGCACCAAGGTGGTGGTGGCGTCGAAACCGGCCCAGGGCTTTCCTGCCATAGGATGTTCACCCACTTGGTTCAGCTTGGCATCCAGAACAACCGATTTGGTCACGCCGTTCATAGTCAGATCGCCAGTGATGTTGGCAGTGTTTTCGCCCGTGACTTCGATACCAGTAGAGGTAAAGGTCACCATTTCTCCTTCGGTCACACCAAAGAAATCCTCGGACATAAAGTGGTCTTCACGTGGCTTCCAACCGGTAATCATCTCAACCACTGGCATGGATACTGTAACACTGGATGCAGCCGGGTTTTCCTGATCGAACATGATCTCGCCTTCAAACCCCGAGAACATGCCATGGGTGGTCGAGAAGCCAAGGTGGTTATAGCTGAAAAGAACTTGGCTGTGGCTTGAGTCCAGGACGTATTTTTCGGCGCCGGCAAATGCCGTTGTGGCCGAAACCGCGAGCGCTGCTGCAAGAAGGGTGGATTTCATGATAATCTCCGCAATTTTGTAGATGCAAACCTCTTGGGTTGCTCGACAACGAAAATGTGCTGCCCTAGGGCAGCGCACAAGTAATATTATTTCACAATATCTGTTCTTATTTGAACAGAATAAAACTCAGGCGAAAATTGTTACACTTCCGCTAAGTTGACCTTTGAGCGCTCGGCTGACATCCGCCGATTCAAGCGGCAATTTCATCAACAGGCTGCCGTCCACATCGAACAACTCGATCTGGTCTTCAATGAAACGGGCACCACCCAGGCTGTCATAGCTCCGGCGCAAAACTGTTTGCGGGCGGCCATTTTCATTTTTTTGCAATACCCGGACCTCGCGGCGGATCGGGTCAAAATACGCATCAGGACGCGCGTCCAGAACTTCGATGGTCAGAAGGCTGACACCTACCAGAAGGAACATCAGAGAAGCCGCCAATTTGATCGGCCAGACTTCAGCGGCCATTGCCGTGCTGGGCATCAACCACATGGAAAAGGCAGAAACTATCAGTAGCGCACCAGCCACACGGGCCAGAACCATCCGAGCTTTCCAATTTGGTGCAAAGCTAATGAGCACCGGCACTGACTTTTCAAAACTTACGCCTGTGGCGGATTTCTCGAAGGTATTTGTGTTAATCGCGGTCATTTTCAGTACCCTGTTTCTCAGGTTGCCGTTCCAACTTTTGTCAGTCCGGTTAATTTCCGGTATACAAAACAACTTTGAGCCGAAAAGCGTCAGGAATTGGGCAGCGCAGAGGAAATAGCGCGACTTCACAAAGGCATCTGTGGCAGGCCTTGCCCCCAGCGTACAAACGTGTATATCGGGCCATCCTTCGCAAACGACATGAATCGCGCAGCCTCTCGTGGCAGGGTCGCGAAGGACGAAACGGCCCCGCCTATGAAATGCGCCTTGATAGAAACAGGAGTGCACATGCCACTATATGAGCATGTAATGATCGCGCGTCAGGATTTGTCCAACGCGCAGGCAGAAAGCCTCGTCGAACATTTCGGCACCGTTCTGGCTGACAATGGCGGCAACGTCATCGACAGCGAGTACTGGGGCGTCAAGACGATGGCCTACAAGATCAACAAGAACCGCAAGGGTCACTATTCCTTCCTCAAGACCGACGCTCCCGCTGGCGCCGTTCAGGAAATGGAACGCCTGATGCGCCTGCATGACGACGTTATGCGCGTTCTGACCATCAAGGTCGACGAGCACAACGAGGGCCCTTCGGTCCAGATGCAGAAGCGCGACGAGCGCGAAGGCCGCCGCGAGCGCCGTTGATTAACGCCTGAAGAAAGGACACTAAACCATGGCCGCAAAACCATTTTTCCGCCGCCGTAAGGTCTGCCCGTTCTCGGGTGAGAACGCGCCGAAGATCGACTATAAAGACACTCGTCTGCTGCAGCGTTACATCTCTGAGCGTGGCAAGATTGTACCTTCGCGCATCACCGCCGTTTCGGCGAAAAAGCAGCGTGAACTGGCCCGTGCTATCAAGCGCGCCCGCTTCCTCGCCCTGCTGCCCTACGCCGTTAAGTAAGGAGATACTGACATGCAAGTTATCCTGCTGGAACGCGTTGCGAAACTGGGTCAGATGGGCGACGTCGTTGACGTCAAGTCCGGTTATGCCCGCAACTTCCTGTTGCCTCAGGGCAAAGCGCTGAGCGCATCGGACGCCAACATCGCGTCGTTCGAAGCCCAGAAAGCGCAGCTTGAAGCCCGCAACCTGGAATCCAAGAAAGAATCTGAAGCGCTGGCTGAAAAGCTGGACGGACAGCAATTCATCGTGATTCGCTCGGCCTCGGATGCCGGCGCTCTGTACGGATCGGTCACCCCGCGTGACGCCGCAGACGCCGCTACCGAAGCAGGTTTCACTGTCGACAAGAAGCAGATTGCCTTGATTGCACCGATCAAGGACCTGGGTCTGCACACAGTCGCAGTTAAACTGCACCCCGAGGTTGAAGTGAAAATCGAAATGAACGTTGCTCGTTCGCAAGAAGAAGCCGAACTACAGGCATCTGGCAAATCGATTCAGGAACTGGCCGCCGAAGAAGAAGCCGCCGCAGAATTCGAAATCGCCGAGCTGTTCGACGATATCGGTTCCGCCGCTTCCGACGACAATCTGGTTGCTCAGGACGCTTCGGCCGAAGAAGACGAAGCCAAAGCCTGATCCTCGGGTTTCAAATTGAACAAAAAAAGGCCGCACGATCTGTGCGGCCTTTTTTATGCCTCCGCCCGGCGAAATCCAGCTTGGGCCCCGGCCTTTGCTTGCGGTCATCAATAGGTTTCCTATCATCGCATAATAACTATTCGGAGACGATCAATGACATTTCTTCTGCGCCGCAGTGTATTGGCATTATTGATAATTGCACCCTTTGCGGCGTGCGGAGGGCCCGATACCCCAACCCAGAAAACGTTTGATCCTCCGCTCTATCCCAACGAAACACCGGAACTGCGGGCCTCCATAAACAAATGGGCCGACCACTACGAAGTGCCGCGCGAACTGGTGCACAAGCTAGCAATTCGCGAAAGCACCCACCGACCTTGGGCTGTGAATCGGCCCTATTATGGCTTGCTGCAAATCCTGCCGGCCACAGCTCGTTCAATGGGATATACTGGAAACGCCAAAGGCCTTTTGGATGCAGACACAAATCTCGAATTTGCCGGGAAATATCTGCGGGGCGCTTGGCTATTGTCCGACGGCGATCAGCAACGCGCCATATTCCTTTACGCAAAAGGGTTCTATCCCGAAGCAAAGGCACGTGGGATGCTGGTCGAAACAGGGCTACGTCCGGAATAACCGGATTTACCCCGAAACGAATCATCTGAGACATGCTGTTTCGGACCATTCTGTTGCCATTACATCGCAATATGACTACACAAGGCGAACAATTTGCTTGCACAATGCCCTGTGGTTGACGCAACGTATTCCCCTAAGGACAAGTCTGGCATGTCTTGGGGGAGAGATATGCCGCCACAAGGGTTGGACAGGTGAAACTTATAGATTTGGCCGCGGTCGACCACACAGAGAAGTCGGCCGCTGACGTTATAAACGCCGTCTGCGAAGAGCTTGGCTTCGACTATGCGTCTTATGCCACCTTTAACCCTGTGAAAGGTGATGTGCAGGGCTATGCAAACTATCCTGATGAGTGGAAAATCCACTATGGCAGCCAGGGCTTTCATCACTTCGATCCGACGCTTTATCAATCTGTCCTAAGCATTGCACCCGTTGATTGGGGACGCTTTGATCAGGACGAGAAGTTCAACGCGGTGTTCCGTGACGCCCATGATTTTGGCATTAGTTCCAGGGGTTTAACAGTTCCTGTTCGTGGACCTTATGGTGAATGCGGACTGTTAAACGTTACCCGGGACTGTTCGGATTCCGAATGGGATAAGCTAAAGAAACATGTCATGGGTGATCTGCAACTTGCTGCCGTTCAAGCCCACGATACTGTTATGCAATCCGGCTTGCTGGCCAAAGCTCTTTACCTGCCCACGCTGTCCACACGCGAACAGGAAATCCTCCAATGGGTAGCTGACGGAAAGTCGCAACAAGATATCGGTGATATTTTGTCTATTTCACACCGTACCGTCGAAGTTCATATGCGGTCCGGGCGTGAAAAGTTGGGCGCACTGACCACCTCACAGGCTATTGGTCGTGCGATCGGCCTGGGCCTAATTGCCCCTGGTTAATCAAAAAAAAAGCACTTCTACGGGAAATCCCTAATAGTCTGCGCTTATTTCTTGGTTAACCTAATCCCTACGGTAACCAGACTGTAGGGGGATGGAAATGATCATCGTTATTGATGGTATTAATCAACATAAGTTCAAAGATGTCTTGGATGACATGTTCAAACTGCGCGCTCGTGTTTTCGGCGATCGCCTTGGTTGGGAGGTCAATATTGAGGATGGGCGCGAGCGCGACCACTTCGATGATCTGCATCCAGCACATGTAGTCAGCATCGACGACGAGGGGGACGTTGTCGGGTGCATGAGACTACTGCAAACCAAAGGACCGCATATGCTGTCCGATGTTTTCCATTCGATTCTGGATGGAGAACCTCCAATTCGGAGCGCGCAAGTCTGGGAAGCCACCCGGTTCTGTGTCGACACTAAAAAACTGGGCCGAGGGCGCGGTGAAAATTCTGTATCCTATGTGACCAGCGAAGTTATGATTGGCTCTTTCGAATATGCCAAAGCGGCTGGCGTTCTTGACTCGATCGCGGTGATTGATCCAGTTATGAACCGCGTTCTGCAAAGGTCCGGTAACGCGCCTTATGACTACCTCGGCAGTGCTAAGCCCATGGGTAAAGTCGTAGCCATGGCCGCTTTGATGGACTGCTCAGATGAGAGAATTTCCGGAATTCGGGAATATGCGAACATCGCTCACGATGTATTCCTGACGGACGAGCAGGCAATAGATCTGTATGCCAGAAACAAAACACCGGCAGATACAGGTGTGGCGAATTACGACCACCAACCACTAAGCCAGATGGAAAAGTACTTTGTCGAACAGATGAATTCGGCAACCACAAAAGCCGAAGCCGAAGCTGTATTGAACCTGATCGAAGCAGTTTCGGATCGGTTCACCCCAGAGCAGAAAACTGCTCTGCTAAGGACCCCCCGTGCTTTTGCTCATGAGGCCTGACCCCCTCACCTCATAGCATAAAGCCACCCACACGGAGCCGTCTTTTTCAGACGGCTCCGTTTTTTGTGCCCATAAGAATTCTATGGGCAGAAGAGGATTACTCCTCTTCCAATGCCTCTACGGCTTTCTGCAGGTCGTCTTTGCTGACTTCTTTATCCGCAACCTGGGCCAGCTCGACGATATAGTCGATGACTTTGTCTTCGAAGATCGGCGCGCGCAGTTGCTGCTGCATCTGAGCGTTCTGCTGCACGAACTCAAAGAACTGGCGTTCCTGACCAGGGTATTGGCGCGCTTGGTTCATGATCGCTTGGGTCATCTCTGCATCGGTGACTTCAACTTCGGCCTTCTGGCCCAGTTCGGCCAGCAACAGGCCCAGACGCACGCGGCGTTCGGCCAGCTTGTTGTGCTCGTCGGTCGGCTCGATCTCATCGTGGTCGTGGCCTTCCACTTCCGGGTTTTCTTCGTGCCACAGCTGGTGTGCGATCTGCTTGGCCTCGGCATCTACCAGCGACGGTGGCAGATCAAACGAAACCTTCACGTCCAATGCGTCCAACAGAGCACGCTTCATAACCGCCCGCGAAGCACCGCTATATTCCGCTTCCAGACGTTCTGAAATCTGGCCTTTCAGCGCTTCCAAGTCTTCTGCACCAAATTTGGTGGCCAGCTCGTCGTTGATCTCGGCGGCGACGGGTTCTTTCACATCCTTGACGGTGCAGGTAAACACAGCGTCTTTGCCGGCCAGATGCTCGGCACCGTACTCTTCGGGGAAGGTGACGTTTACGTCTTTTTCTTCCTCGGCCTTTACGCCAACCAGCTGCTCTTCGAAACCGGGGATGAAGCTGTTGGAACCCAGAACCAACGGATAGTCTTCTGCGGAACCGCCCTCGAACTCTTCGCCATCAACCTTGCCAACAAAATCGAACACAATCTGGTCGCCGTCCTTGGCTTTCGAGCCTTTGCGGCGGGATTTGAAATCCTGCGCGGTTTCGGCCAGGTTGCCCAGCGCTTCTTCAACGGCCGCGTCATCGGCTTTGACAACCAGCTTTTCCAATTCAACCGATTTCAAGTCGACCTCAGGGATGGCAGGCAGGGCCTCATAAGACATCTCGACATGTACGTCGTCGCCTTCTTTCCAATCCTCATTGGTCATCTTCACCTGAGGCTGAAGTGCCGGACGCTCCCCGCTGTCTTCGAAATGCTGGTTCATTGCACCGTCGATGCTTTCTTGCATCGCCTCGCCAAGCAGACGCTGACCGAACTGCTTTTTCAACAGTGCCATCGGTACCTTGCCTTTGCGGAAGCCCTTCATCTCGACTTCAGGCTGTGCTTCGACCAGTTTCTCGTTAACTTTGTCGTCCAGCTCAGCTGCGGATACGACAATGTTATAGCCGCGTTTCAGACCTTCGTTCAGCGTCTCGGTAACCTGCATTATGGTAGTCCCCATAGGATTCGGGGCGCGCAAAACGGCGCGCCGGGCAAATTTGAGGCCTTCTATTTGCCCAGCCGCCCGCGTGCAAGGGGCAAAGCCCGGATCAGCCTTGTTTTGCCGCCGATTTGACCAAAAAAACGCCCCGGACCTGGCCGGAGCGTTCTTGAGGAATTGTTCGCGGGATCAGAACTTCCAGCGCGCACCCAGCACCCAGGCCTCGTTATCATCGAAACTCGTGGTGTCATCGAAATCATGGTTACGGTATTTCAAGTAGGCATCGGTGTTGATACTGTCGATGCGCTGTACGACAGCGATACCCCAGGCCTTAGTACTCGAGCCGTCGATCGAGAAATCAGATCCGTCGAAATAGTCAATGCCGATACCAGTCTTACCCCATGACACCCAATCGTCTTCATACGCAAGCTTCGCATACCAGTAATTCGGGTCACTGGCACCGCTGGAAGTGTCATCTCTTGTACCCAAAGCTGCGGTTACGCTGAAACCACTGGGCAGCAGAACCGAGGCGGACCCGATTGTGTCTTTTCTCTCCCCGGATCCGCTATCGTAATCGCGCACGGCGTAGGCGAGGGATGCAGCAATCTCCACCCCGTTGGATAAGGTATTTCCATAGGACACCGACACATCGTAGTAATCATCGTCATCGCTGCTGGACAGGATGTTCTGACCATAGGCTATCGCAGCCGAAAACCCGTTGAAATCTGGCGTGTCATAGCGAATGCGTCCGCGCCTTGAACCATCGAAGTTATCAGATGTGTCACCAACGGTAATGCCGCTCAGCATACCATCAGCCTCACGGTAGAAAAATGCGCCATTCTCATCGTTGGTAAAGGAATAGAGCGCGGTACCAACATAGGACAGATCGGATTCTGCCGCCCCATCCGAGGCCATGCTGCCCTGCCCGGCAGAAAACTTACCATAGCCCCCCTTCAGCGCAAAATCGACATGCCGAATATCTTCGCGGTTCCAGCCATCGGTGTTTGTCCCATCCTGATTGGCGCTCCCCGTGCTGGGCAGGCCCAGACCGGATTCGAACCGGAAGGTAAACTCATTGCTGCCATAGGGTTGCATCAAGAACAGCCCGACCCGGCTGTTTGACAGATCATTGTCCAGCAATCGGGTTTCCGTTTCATCGCCGTCGTCAACCGAGACAATGACGGGGTTAAACTGGCCATATAGCTCAACATAACCGCCGCTGTTATTGTTATATCTAAGCTCTGCCGCTGCTGGGATGGCCGATGCAGCGGTCAGGCAGGTCGCAATCGTGCTTATTGATACTTTCTGGGTCATAGTCATTCACCATAATGGATCCATTTACGGGCACTGCTCGCTTGTGCGCGATTTCTCTATGATCCCCTGTCTCGGGCCCATTCAGCTCGCGCATCTTGTGCGAATATAACCGCAGCTGAAGGGTGTTAATTTGATCTACTTCAAAACGATAGAATATATGTCATCCAAGTCACCCAGACCGCTTGCCGCAATACTGACGCCTGACCTGAATTTCATCATACGCTCATTTTGGGACATCGAATACTGCAGCGGCGGATTTTCGCCGAGGCGATTAAGAACCCACTTCCCGCAAAACCCGTGGCAACTGTTCGGGCAAATCTTCAGCGATCAACCCCGGCCCGAAAGATCGCGCACATTCCACATGCAGCCATGCCGCAGTTTCCGCGGCCTGCAAAGGCGAGAACCGCCGCGCCAGCAACCCGGTGATAAACCCCGCCAACACGTCCCCGGCCCCGGCTGTCGCCAACCAGGGCGCCGCACGTTCATAAACGGCCGAATTCACTGAGCATTGCCCGTTCGGATCCGCAATCACGGTATCGGGTCCCTTGAACAAAACCACGCACCCTGCCCGCCCGGCAGCCTCTCGGGTGGCGTCCACTTTGGAATAGGCCGGACCCTTGATGGGAACCGCTTTCAGTTTTTCCGCAATGTCCGGGAACAACCGTGCAAACTCGCCGCCATGCGGAGTGAGAACACAGTTTTCATGCAGCATCTCGAACAGGGCTGCAGGATCATCCGCAAAAGCCGTCAGTGCGTCAGCATCCAGAACCGTCGCCCGCTCCGCAGCCAACGCAACCGGCACCAGATCGCGCGCACGGTCCAGCCCCAATCCGGGGCCGAGACACAGAGCGTTCAGCCGCTCATCCTCTAGGATTTTCGAGAGACCATCCGCGCTCTCGACCCGCTGCAACATGACCGCCGTCACTTGCACCGAAACCTCCATCTGAGCCGCAGGAGGCACGCCCAGAGTCACCAGCCCCGCCCCAATCCGCAGCGCCCCCCGCGCTGCCAGCCGCGCAGCACCGGTTTTGCCGGGGCCTCCGGTCATGATCAAGGCGTGGCCGTGCGAGTATTTGTGCTCAAACGAAGCCTTGCTGAGACTCTGTGGCAATCCACTTTCATCTACCAATCGAGACAGCACTCTCCCCAAACGTCGCTCGCTATGCAGATCAGCCAAAGACATGCGCGAGATCGAACCGAGATCGCTTGGTGAAGACAGCCCAATGTCAACTATGACGGTCTTTCCACAGAACTGGGCCCCTACGTCCAGAAGATGTCCACGCTTTTTGCTATGAAACGTCACTGTTAGGTGGGCGCCAACAATTACACCTTCGTCCCCCAGAATCCTACCGCTATCAGCGCAAAGACCAGACGGAATGTCGACCGAAACGACGCGCGGCCACCACGGATCGGCATCAGCCTCTGAACCTATCTGAAGCTTGGAAAGAGCAGGTTTCAATCCACCAATCTGACGTATCAGCCCTGTTCCAAACAAAGCATCCAATATCAAATCAGGGCCTTGCGAACTTGACGGTCGGGCTGCGTGTTTCTCCAACTTGGAAACTTCACGTTTGGTCGGTGTCGGCAGGGTAAGCTTAGAAACTTCACCCAGCTCCAGCCACCGCTCATAATTCACCCGCGCATCCGGCGGCAGCTTCTCTAGGTCGCCATACAGAAACACCGCGACCTCCCACCCTTGCTCCCGCAAAAGCCTGGCCACGACGAACCCGTCCCCACCGTTGTTTCCTGGCCCACACAAGACAACTGCCCGCAACGGATCCTCTTCATCTGGCCGCGGATACGTCAGGGAACGCGAGGGGCTGGCCCCTCGCCTGTCCAACTCTGGCCACTCCTCGAAAATCGCCTCGACAACACCCTGCCCAGCCCGTTCCATCAGCTCAAGACCGGTCACCTCACCGGACTCAATGGCCGCTTGTTCGATCGCCCGCATCTGTGCTGCAGTCAGTAAATCTGTCATGCTGAACCCTCGTGCGATTCAATTTTGACTATTTTTTGTGCAAACTGTTCAAAATTTCACCGGCCACCCAATTTCCATGCAACCCGGCATCGCCATTTTCTCATTCACATTGCCGCCCGATCTTAGACGTGGTCAGTGCCATCCTGACAAGAGTTAAAGGGAGCCCGGTATGAAGAAGATCGAAGCGATCATCAAGCCGTTCAAACTGGACGAAGTGAAAGAGGCGCTGCAGGACGTCGGAGTCCAGGGCCTCAGCGTGATCGAGGTCAAGGGGTTTGGCCGTCAGAAAGGTCACACTGAACTTTACCGCGGCGCGGAATATGTGGTCGACTTTCTGCCCAAGGTGAAGGTCGAAGTTGTGCTGGACGACGATCTGGTCGATGCCGCCATCGAAGCCATCGTTTCCGCCGCCAAAACCGACAAGATCGGCGACGGCAAGATCTTTGTCTCACCCGTCGAACAAGCAATTCGCATCCGTACCGGCGAAACCGGTTCGGACGCACTGTAACAAGACCAAATCTTCAATTCAGAGGAATCAAGAGAATGAGCAAGGACGCAGTTCTTCAGCTAATCAAGGACGAAGGCGCCGAATATGTCGACGTCCGCTTCACTGACCCGCGCGGCAAACTGCAGCACGTCACCCTGGTAGCCGATCAGGTAGATGAAGACTTCCTTGAAGAAGGCTTCATGTTCGATGGCTCTTCCATCGCTGGCTGGAAGTCCATCGAAGCCTCGGACATGAAACTGATGGTCGATACCAACAGCGCCTATGTCGATCCGTTCTACGCAGAGAAAACCATCTGCGTGCATTGCTCAGTTGTCGAGCCCGACACCGGCGAAGCTTATGAACGTGACCCGCGCGGCACCGCCCAGAAAGCCGAAGCCTACTTGAAAGCAACCGGTATCGGCGACGTGGCCTATATGGGTCCTGAAGCCGAGTTCTTCCTGTTCGACGACGTTCGTTTTTCCAACAGCATCAACAAAGTATCTTACGAAGTTGATGCAACTGATGCGTCCTGGAACACCGACACCGAATACGAGATGGGCAACATGGGCCACCGCCCGGGCGTTAAGGGCGGTTACTTCCCGGTCAACCCGATCGACGAAGCCCAGGATCTGCGTTCGGAAATGCTGTCGACCATGAAGCGTCTGGGCATGAAGGTCGACAAGCATCACCACGAGGTTGCGTCGTGCCAGCACGAGCTTGGCCTGATCTTTGACAGCCTGACCAAACAGGCAGATGAGCTGCAGAAGTTCAAATACATCATCCACAACGTGGCGCATGCATACGGCAAATCGGCGACCTTCATGCCGAAGCCAATCGCAGGCGACAACGGTACCGGCATGCATGTGAACATGTCGATCTGGAAGGACGGCAAGCCTCTGTTTGCTGGCGACAAGTATGCTGATCTGTCGGACGAGGCACTGTTCTTCATCGGTGGTATCCTGAAGCACGCCAAGACACTGAATGCCTTCACCAACCCGGCGACCAACAGCTACAAGCGTCTGATCCCCGGATTTGAAGCCCCCGTCCTGCGTGCTTACTCGGCTCGTAACCGTTCGGGTTGTGTCCGTATTCCATGGACCGAAAGCCCGAAAGCCAAGCGCGTCGAAGCCCGCTTCCCTGATCCGGCCGCAAACCCCTACCTGGCGTTTGCCGCGCTGCTGATGGCTGGTCTGGACGGCATCAAGAACAAGATCGATCCGGGCGAAGCCATGGACAAGAACCTCTACGATCTGCCGGCCGAAGAGCTGGCCGACATCCCGACGGTTTGCGGTTCACTGCGTGAAGCTCTGGAAGCCCTGGCATCGGATCACGACTTCCTGCTGCAGGGCGACGTGTTCACCAAAGACCAGATCGACGGCTACATCGCACTGAAGATGGACGAAGTCGAAACCTACGAACACACGCCGCATCCGGTTGAATACGGCATGTATTACAGCTGCTAATCCAGCATTTTCGACGATAACTCTATAGGGGCGTCCATCGGGCGCCCCTTGTTTCGTTTGGCCCGATCTTTCACACTTGCCATTACCCCGGTTAGGAGAGATCGCATGTCAGCCGAAACCGCATTCGCCCCGTTCTCGGATTTCGTCGCTTCGAAAGAGGGACTGGAGCGCATCACCGGCGCGCCCCTTCCCCAGATCATCGCCAAGGAACAAGCCGCGCTGGACGGCATGTGCCGCGACTTTATCGCCAAGTCGACCTTCTGCCTGATAGCTTCGGCCAATCCGGGTGGTTATCTGGATATCTCTCCTCGTGGGGATCCCGAAGGGTTTGTTCGGGTGATCTCAGACACTCTGATCGCCATTCCCGACCGCCCAGGCAACAAGCGGACTGACACGTTTCACAATATAATACAGGACCCGCGTGTCAGTGTGATCTTCCTAGTGCCTGGCAAGTTGGAGACTTTGCGCATCCGAGGAACCGCGCGCATATGTATTGACCCGGACTTGCTGAACAGTATGGCAGTGAATAATCGCGCGCCTAAGCTAGCCCTTATGATTCATATCGAGACCGCTTTTGCACATTGCCCTAAATGCGTCATCCGGTCGGATCTGTGGCAACCTGAAAACTGGCCAGATTCATCAGGGCTTCCCAATATGAACGCCATGATGGTCAAGCACGCCAAAATCGACAAAACGCCGGATGAATGGTTTGATAGCCTGAAGGGCACCGGGGAACTCGACCTTTATTAACCCCTTTTCGTGTGCGGCTTCCCTGCCTAGGCTGCCCCTGTCATTTCATTGGATCGGATTACAAGATGCTTCGGCTTGCTCTTATTTTGGCAATTTCTCTACCTGGCTTTGCGGCAGCGGCCCCCTGTGGCAACACCGGAAATGGATTTGAGACCTGGAAGCGGGATTTCGCGAAGCAGGCCCAGCGCGCGGGAGTAAAAAAGAAGGGATTGCAGGCGCTGAGCCAAAGCCAATATGCCACCCGAACCATTGCTGCGGACAGAAACCAAAAGAGTTTTAAATACTCGCTGGACAAATTCATGCAGATACGCGGCGCGGATACTATCGTTGCACAAGGCCGCAAGCGCAAAGCAAGGAACCCTCAGTTCTATGCGACGCTTGAGCGTCAGTATGGGGTACCAGCAGGCATCCTGATCGCTATCCACGGAATGGAAACAGGATTTGGGAATTTCATGGGTGACAGTCAGGTTGTGTCAGCAATAACCACTTTGGCCTATGATTGTCGCCGATCCGAGTTCTTCATCCCCCACGCTATCGGAGCACTGAAGCTGGTCGATCAAGGCAGCATTACGACCAACACCGTTGGTGCCAAACACGGTGAACTGGGACATACACAGTTTCTGCCGGGCAATGCCTTGGAATACGGTGTTGATGCCACCGGTGACGGTCAGGTCGATTTCTACAACATGACCGATGCGCTGGCCTCGACCGCTAATTTCCTGCGTAAAAAGGGCTGGAAGCCCGGACGCGGATATCAACCGGGCCAACCGAATTTTGCGGTCATTCAACAGTGGAATGCCGCGACGGTGTACCAAGAATCCATCGCAATCATGGCTGCTCGAATCGACGGATGATTGTGTCGGTCTGTCATGTAGGGCGACCGCAATTCAGACACATTGTCGCCACAGACGCTAAATAGCCCCTAAAATGCCTAGGTTTCCAATGCGTAATCAATCTTGCCGATTTCTCATTTTTTTCCATTTCCGCCCAATTCTTTCCCTTATCTGTTGATAATTTGAGTCATCTGACGGAATGCACAAAGGAATGCGCAGTGACTCCGAAGCACAGCTATCACGGCGGCCTGCAGTTCACAGGCAAGACCAATGGCGCGATCGAGCGGTTTGGTGCCATCGTGGCGGCGACCCTGGAAGATTACGGCCATCTTATTGAGCGCAAAACGATCTTGAACACGACCGAGGCGAGCATCGTCTCAAGTCAGTACCTCGTGCGCCTTACGCTGGATACCCAACTGGCTGAAACAGAAGACCGGTTTGAACGGCGGGACCGTGCGGCCGGTCTGAGAACCGTCTCGAAACCCCGGGTGACCCTGCCCGAAAACCGGTTGACGGTCACAATTACCCCAGTATCCGCCTTGCTGGACGACAGCGAGATCTCGGAGCTTATGCTTGTTGTGATCCTGTATCGCATGGTTGATATCTGTGCGACTCAGCGCGTGGAATGGCTGTCTCCGAATACAGTCCTGACCATGGAACAATTCATGAGTGCTTTTGACACTCTGGCGCCCGTTAAACAGCGGGACAGAAAACAAATTTTCGAATCCGTTTCCGGGCCGTTTGCAGGTCTTGAATTAACGGAGACAGAAGATCTGGATGAGCCAAGAAACAAAACGCAGACCTCACATGCGCGGCCAATCCAGCTGTCAGACGAGCAGTTGCTTAGCATTGCTTTTCGGACAGAACCGATCGAGCAGAAACCGGATGATCGGACCGACACTCCCCCCCTCGACCACGAGAAACCCAATGATATCCTGCGACTTACCAGTTGGGGACTTACGGGTGCCGTGGCCAGCGTGTCGGTCCCGATCGCGGCCTCGATGGCTGCCGTCAACCTGATCCGAGGTGAAGATTTCCGCCTGAATACTCAGGTACTTGCCTATTCGGTTGCAATATCAGCGCTCAGCACCAGCGGTGCCTTTGCCGGTGTGGCAACTGCTTTAGGCATGTAGGCTAATTCCAATAAGACCCTCCTAAGAAGCCCCGCCGTCAGGTGGGGTTTTCTTTTTGGCGAAGGCTTCCAGCCTCAAGAACATAGGTGTGGATCGAAAAAACCACAGCCCGCGTTTTCGGCAGCCGCAACAATGTTTGCCTCTCGCTGCGCAAATAGCACGCGGCTCCGGGTAAACTGACCTCGCGCGGTTCTGTAGCGCTTCGAGGCTGATGCAGATCGGCATCCTCATACCACAGCGCATTAAACCGCCAGAGCGGCTTATCGGGCTGAATTCCATCAAACAACCGCTGGACACGGCGCGCGATGCTTTCGTCGTAGCTGTTGACCGGTACATGGATGTCGATCAGGGGACGCATGAATTTTTCTGACAGTCGCCAACTGGCTGGAAAACACAAAACCGCGCCAGTCAAAACATGTTCGTCCCCTTGCTTTTGCAAGATACAGATATCCTCCTGCACCAGTCTGCAAAGGGTTTCCATTGGGGCCTGCCGATCAATCTGGACCTTCTGCCCATCGGCTCTCGTGACGAGGTCTGAGCATCCGGGGTACGCATATTGCAACACCAGGTCCAAGACTTCTTGTGCGGCTGGTTCGGCTTCGAGCGCCAGCGCAAGAACATCAGCGTGACGCTCTTTCAGCAACGCTTCCCGATATTCCATCTGGGCCGCGAACGCTTCGTCCTGATGCAACCAAGTTTCCATACTGGCGGGCTGAATACCCGGCAGCGGGCGGGGTTTCAAAGGATCATAGGGAGTAGAGGTCTGCAAAATGGTCGTCATGAACCCGACCTAACATCGGCACTTCGACTTGTCGGTCAAAAAGCGACGGATGGCGGTCGCAAATTATCAAGACGCTGAAAGAATGCTTCTTCACGCTCGATAGACAGGCAGGGAGGGCTACTATGAACCGTCACCATAGAGATATCCGCAAGATCGACCCCACCAAAGGCACAGCGCTTGGGGACGGCACGCCCAATGATTTGGACCGGATCGAGATCGGCCCCACACAGCTGGCCTTCGCCGAATGGGAAGCCGCCGGGCTGTCCTTGCCGAACCTTGAGAGGATGCGTGAGTTTAGGTGGAAACGTCTGACCAAGACCATCGTTGATCGTGGCTATGGTGGCTTGTTGATGTTTGATCCTCTGAACATTCGATACGCCACAGACAGCACCAACATGCAGCTCTGGAACACGCATAACCCCTTCCGCGCGGTGCTGTTATGTGCCGACGGGTATATGGTGATCTGGGATTATAAAAACTCACCTTTTCTAAGCAAATTCAACCCATTAGTGAAGGAACAACGTTCGGGCGCCGACCTGTTCTATTTCGATCGCGGCGACAAGGTCGATGTTGCCGCGGATGTACTCTCGAACGAAGTGCGGGCGCTGATTGATGCGCATGGCGGCGGTAACAAGCGGCTGGCTGTGGACAAGATCATGCTGCACGGTTTGCGCGCCCTTGAGGCCCAGGGGTTCGAGATCATGGAAGGCGAGGAAGTCACTGAAAAGTCCCGCGCCGTGAAAGGCCCGGACGAAATTCTGGCGATGCGATGTGCCAACCACGCCTGCGAGACCGCGGTGGCCGAGATGGAGGCATTTGCCCGCGCTAATGTCGGAGACGGAAGAACCTCGGAAGACGACATCTGGGCCATTCTGCATGCCGAAAACATCCGGCGCGGCGGGGAATGGATCGAAACCCGCCTGCTGGCCTCAGGCCAACGCACCAACCCGTGGTTTCAGGAATGTGGTCCCCGGATCACGCAAAAGAATGAAATCATCGCCTTCGATACCGATCTGATCGGGTCTTACGGCATCTGCATCGATATCTCGCGCACCTGGTGGATCGGGGACGAAAAACCCCGCCCGGATATGATCTATGCCATGCAGCACGCACATGAGCATATCATGACAAATATGGAGATGCTGAAACCTGGCGTTATGATCCCTGAACTGACCGCCAACAGCCATAGGTTGGATAGCAAGTTTCAGGACCAGAAATACGGCTGCCTGATGCACGGCGTTGGCCTGTGTGACGAGTGGCCTCTGGTCGCCTATCCGGACAAGGCCGTCGCCGGCGCTTATGATTATCCGCTGGAACCGGGCATGGTTCTATGCGTCGAAGCCGCGGTTGGCGAGGTAGGTGGAGATTTCTCAATCAAACTCGAAGATCAGGTTCTGATCACTGAGGATGGGTATGAAAACCTGTCCACCTATCCCTTTGACCCACAGCTTATGGGGCTGGCCTGACCCCTCAGTTCGGCCAGTTTGACCGTTTGACGTTCCCATGCCAGTCCTCGATTTCGGTGCTGGCAAAAGATGTCGGCTGTGTCCAGTTCTGACCCGCGGCAAAACTGATGACCGCAGTTACGGCGATAACGATCAGTAAATCTACGCGAAGATTTGTGCCATGTGGCTGAGAAGTGAGATGTACCATTGTTGCCTCCGTGGCTGATTGTGTTCGACAGGCTCAAGATGAGGGTGGCGTTCGCTTTATTAAAGTGAATGTTTGACTGGTAATGCATCACAAAAGTTGATGCAATCTATCGCACCAGAACTCCGCCGGCCCCTGACCCAGTCTCACCTTCCCGTGACGCTTCTTACATAGGGGTTGAGACCCCTCGCTGGCGGCCACAATATTGAGGCACCTCATGACGTAAGGAACTGCCATGCCCACCGAACGCATCACCTTTGCCGGTCACGACGGCCACCAACTGGCTGCGCGCCTCGACCTGCCGGACGGGCCCGTCCTTGCTACGGCATTGTTTGCCCATTGCTTTACCTGTTCAAAAGATATCCCGGCCGCGCGCAGGATCGCAGCCCGTCTGGCAGCGATGGGTATCGCGGTATTGCGGTTTGATTTCACAGGCTTGGGTCATTCAGACGGCGAATTTGCAAACACCACCTTCACCTCGAATGTTGAGGATCTGATCGCCGCCTCACGGTATCTGGCTGGACGGAACATGTCCCCGTCTCTGCTGATCGGGCATTCTCTCGGAGGGGCAGCGGTTCTGCGCGCCCGAGCTGGTATTTCGAGTGTTAAGGCCGTTGTTACGCTGGGCGCGCCTGCCGATCCAGGGCATGTCTCGCACCATTTCGACGCCGCACTGTCGGAAATCCAACAAGAGGGATCGGCCGAGGTCACTTTGGGTGGTCGCCCGTTCCGTATTGGCAAAGCGTTCGTCGAAGATATCGCCCAATCCGCGCTAACCCCTGCGATTGCGGATTTGAAGGCCGCGCTGCTGATACTTCATGCGCCACGCGACGAAACGGTTAGTATCGACAATGCAAGCGCGATCTTTCTGGCAGCCAAACATCCCAAAAGCTTCGTGACGCTGGACGACGCTGATCACCTGATTACACGCGCGGCGGATGCGGAATATGCTGCAGATGTAATAGCGGCTTGGGTTACGCGCTATGTGGTGCTGCGCCCGCCTGCCCCACCACCGGGTGCGCCCGAAGGCGTAGTGCGGGTGACTGAGGCCGATCCCAACGGATTCCAGCAAGACATTCAGTCCGGCCCCAAGCATCATGTTGTAGCAGACGAACCGGCCTCATATGGAGGCACCGACCGCGGTATGTCGCCCTATGGCTTTGTGTCATCGGGTCTTGGAGCCTGTACTTCGATGACAATCCGGATGTATGCGCGGCGCAAGGGCTGGCCACTAACAGGCATCACTGTCGATGTTTGCCATAACAAGGTCCACGCACAGGATGCGGGTCTGATCACTGACAACAAGGTCGATCTGTTCCGCCGCAAAATTCGGCTCGAGGGCCCCTTGGATCAGGATCAGCGCGCACGTCTGCTTGAAATCGCCGACAAGTGCCCTGTTCACAGGACACTTGAAGGAACAGCGAAAATCACGACGGAATTGCTGTCGTGATCCGCATCAGCGCCGCCGCGGTGACGGGCGGTGAATAGGCGGCCGGGCAACTGGTGGCCGGGCAACCGGTGGACGTGCGGGGGGCTTGGCGACCGGGGGGCGTGGGCGCGCCGGGGGCTTGGCGACCGGAGGTTTGGGTTTGACCGGAGGCTTACCCTGCGGTGGACGATTTACATCAATGTCCACATCAACGTCGTGATAATAGTCGTTCCAAAGCATCGAGTCATAGAACGGATCATATCCGTATCCCACACCAACCGTCACGCCGTCGCAGGCAGACAAGGTGATACTGGTCAAACCGAATACCAGCGCGGCGATCGACCGTTTCATCAGCTTACGAGTCATCCAAACCTCCTCACTGAAGCGACCGGAATGACGCGAATACGGCATTCAGGTCGTCCACATAGCCAGGATCGGCGCCGTCTCTTAATACGGCCACTGCGACAGCCACGCGATCACGCGGCAAGTCAATCACTGTGGCCGTGAAATTTATCCCCCGCCGATCACGGGTACCGGTACCGCGGATAACCCGCGCTGGCAGACCTCCGATCTGGGTTGCGACTGTTTCCGAAACGATCGGATCTTTGACTAGAAACTTGTCGATATCCTGAAGGTATCGCAGGCCACCGTCGATGGATGACACACCAGATGGCGAGACAAATCCAATCCATACGCTGTCATCCGTTACCGGTTTGATCCCCATGACCCGGGCAACCGCGCGGGGATCGTTTAGCTCGGTGTCATCGACCTCACGCGGGCCGCCAGTACGAACCGACCAAAAATCTGGTACCGCAAAGCTGAACAAGGCGCGCCCTTCATCAGTATAGGTGATCGGTGTTTCGGCTTTTGCACTCCCTGCCCCGGCGCAAACAACCGCGCAGGAAAGGGTTACAGCCCTCAATAGATTAGGCATATCTGAATAACCTGTTGTTTCTATTGCTACAGCTTGAACTGTGTCGACCGGTTTTGTCCAGCCTCTTGTTGGCGCAACAAAAAACCGCGCCGGGATCGCTCCGGGCGCGGTTCATGTCAACTAGGTTGACTGTGGTTTAGGTGCGGGCGTCGCCCACCAGCTTCCACAGGCCGGGGATCAGCAGCGCGGCCAGCGCGAGCTTGATCGCATCACCCACCAGGAATGGTGTCAGGCCCCATGCCAGGATCGGCTGGTCCCAGCCATAGAGCTGGCCCAGCCACAGCAGGCCGGGGACATAGATCAGAACGTTGGCCAGTACCAGCGCCAGCGCCATTTTCACGACCGAACGGTCCCAGCCGCGCGCGGCCAGCGTACCCAGCATCAGGGTTGCCAGCACATATCCGACTAGGTAGCCGCCTGTGCCACCCATCATGTAAGTAAGGCCGAATTTTTCAGCCGAAGAGCCCGCGAATACGTCAAAGCCCAGCGCGCCGATCAGCAGATAGCCCATCATAGTTACCAGACCCAGCCGTGCGCCATAGGCGGTGCCGATGGTCAGAACCGCAAATGTACCCATGGTGATTGGAACTGGCCACATCGGCACTTTAATCTTGGCGGCGACTGCCAAGGCAACGATGCCCAAAGCAACCATAACCACCTGTTTGACGCGCAGCGCCGTCCCTTCACGTGGGCCAAATGCATTGGCCAATACGTTAGCATTCATGTTGTTTCTCCCTAAACGGACCGAGATTCTGCAACAGGAATGCCCTGTCAGCGCCGCATCTGCAAGATGATTACGCTACCGCAGCATGTATTCCGTATTCATTTCGTATGATTTCCGGGGGCCGGACACGGTCCAACGGACCCTCCAGCAGGGCCAGCCCGAGAAATCATAGACTGCGTCATAGCTGTCCGGCGGGCAATTATGGTGATCCGCAGCCTGCGCCTGGCCCAGCTTGAGAGCGTGGAAATAACGCCCGTCATCAAAATGCACCGCAACGCTTTCGCCCTTGTCTTGCCACAGGTATCGGCGCGTTCCCATCATTTCGGGCTGGCCCGGAATGCGCAGAGTTACCGTCTCGTCATAGATCAGACCGTCTTTGGACCTGGTGAATCGCGCAGAGCCATCGGCTAAAACCACCTGCCCGGCCCGCGCATCCCGAATGGTGCGTGACAGGCTCCAGTCCCCTTCGAAGTCGGTCAGTTCGTTTGGAAAGTTCATTCGGGATAATACCCGTCTGTGATCTCGCCTGCGCCGTCAATAAATCGAATGATGACACCGCTTTGCAGAACATCATAACACGCCCAGATATCCGAAGGCGGCCAAACCGAGCAATACTGATCGCCCTGCACGGCCCACTTTCCGGTGCTGGGACGACCCGAAAAATAATGGGTCACCCCGCTTTGGTCGAATGTTTGCCAGATGCCGTCGCCATAAGTTAGTTTTTTGCCCGACAAGGCTTCGGCAATTTCATCACCCGTCAGCGGCCAGAACTCTGTCGCTGCCGCAACACCAGGCCAAAGGGATAAAATCAGGGCAAACCGTCTCATCACCGCACTCGCGCCTTGTTCCGTAGGGCGGCTGGGTTTAAACCGCGCCGCAACGACCTCTGCCAAATCATAAAAAGGTGCCGCTGCCAATGATTCCACGTTATTCCCGCCCCGACATGGTCGCCATCTGGTCGCCTGAGACGAAGTTCCGCATCTGGTACGAGATCGAGGCCCATGCCTGTGACGCCATGGCCGATCTGGGCGTGATCCCGCGTGAAAACGCCGAGGCCGTGTGGAAGGCCAAGAATGTGGAATTCGATGTGGCCCGCATTGATGAGATTGAGGCTGTCACCAAACACGATGTCATCGCTTTTCTGACCCACTTGGCCGAGCATGTCGGCAGCGATGAGGCGCGTTTCGTGCATCAGGGCATGACCAGCTCGGACGTGCTGGATACCTGTTTCAACGTTCAGCTGACCCGCGCTGCCGACATCCTGATCGCCGACCTCGAAGGTTTGCTGGCCGCTCTGAAACGCCGCGCGATCGAACATAAGGACACTGTCCGCATCGGCCGCAGCCACGGCATCCACGCCGAGCCCACCACAATGGGCCTGACATTCGCGCGCTTCTATGCCGAGATGGATCGCAACCTATCCCGCATGCGCGACGCACGGGCCGAGATTGCAACAGGTGCGATCAGCGGCGCGGTCGGCACCTTTGCCAATATCGACCCTCAGGTCGAAGAGCATGTCTGCGACAAGCTGGGACTGGTGCCCGAACCGATCAGCACGCAGGTCATCCCCCGCGATCGCCATGCCGCGTTCTTTGCCACGTTGGGCGTGATCGCCAGCAGCATCGAAAACGTTGCCATTGAAATCCGTCACATGCAGCGGACCGAGGTTCTTGAGGGGGCCGAGTTCTTCTCGATGGGGCAGAAAGGGTCTTCGGCGATGCCGCACAAGAAGAACCCTGTACTGACCGAGAACCTGACCGGGCTGGCGCGCATGGTGCGCGCGGCGGTGATCCCGGCGATGGAGAATGTGGCGCTTTGGCACGAACGCGACATCTCACACTCCTCGGTGGAACGCATGATTGGGCCGGACGCCACGATCACACTGGATTTTGCTCTGGCTCGACTGACGGGCGTGATCGACAAAATGCTGATCTTCCCCGAGAACATGAAGGAGAACATGAACAAGTTCCCCGGTCTAGTGATGAGCCAGCGGGTTCTGCTGGCGCTGACGCAGGCAGGGGTCAGCCGGGAAGAGGCTTATGCTATGGTTCAACGCAACGCGTTGAAGGTCTGGGAACACCGCACAGACTTCAAAGAAGAACTTCTGGCGGATCCTGACGTGACCGCCGCGTTGAGCAAGGAGGAGATCGAAGAGAAATTCGATCTCGGCTATCACACCAAACATGTCGATACGATCTTTGCCCGGGTGTTTGGCGAGTAAATTTTCGTCAAGCTCACGCAATACAGACCCGCACAATGATCTTGTGCGGGTTTTTCTTTGTCTGGTTACGTCGAGATTGGTCGAGCTTTCAAACTTGTGAATAAATTCGCGCGATCAGTTGTTAGCTTTTGTATAGAACGCGCTATGCTTATTCTGAGCAGCCCTACGAACGGAGACCAAATATGCGCCTCATCCTAGCTTCTGTTATTGCAATTCAGGCCCTTACATTTGCCCCCATGGTTCATGCCGCAGGTGGCGGCGGGGGATCGACGCCGCCAAAAACAACAAACACCACCAAGAAATGTCTGTTCGGACGGGTCTATGATGAGGCCGCGGGCAAATGCGTAAAGCCCAGCAACACCAATTTCACTCAGGATCAGCTGTACCACGCCGTGCGTGAACTGGCCTATGACGGGCAGTTCAAAAACGCCCAAGGCGTGCTGCGCGTGATGGACCAGAATGACGATCGCGTCATGACCTATTGGGGCTTCACCTATCGGAAGATGGGCAAGCTGGAACTGGCGAACCTGTTCTATGAAGGTGCAATTAACGCAAATCCCGACAATATCCTGGCACGTTCCTATATGGCGCAAGGCTTTGTCGCCGAGGGCAAAACTGATCTGGCGATTGCGCAGTGGCGTGAAATCAAAGCACGTGGCGGCGAAGGAACCTGGGCAGAGGTTTCCCTGCGCGAGGCGATCCGCACCGGACTGACCTACAACTACTAAGCTTCAGCCTTTCTTTACCTGACTCTCTGTAATCTGCCTGTGGAACAGGAACTTTGGCACCGCAGGCAGATGCAGAACACAAACACATTGGTACAGGTGGCCCCGGGGGCTTCTGCCCAGCTGGCCAAAGAAAACGATGACGACCTTCGCTTGGTGGCCCGCAGCCTCAGCAGCCGACAAAAGGCGGCGGTGGTTGTGCGTCTCTTGCTGAATGATGGGGCGGACATTCCGCTGGAAGAGCTCCCCGACGATTTACAGGAAAAGCTAACCCACCAACTGGGCAAAATGGGCCTTGTCGACCGGGTTACCTTGGACGCTGTTGCCGGTGAATTTGCAGATGCGCTGGACAGTGTTGGCCTGTCCTTTCCACATGGTCTGGCGGGCGCTTTGGATGTGGTGAACGGCAAAATCGCCCCGGCAACTGCGGCGCGTTTGCGTAAAGTGGCCGGCATACGCCAGATCGGCGATCCTTGGCAGCGATTGCGAGAGATCCCTACAGAAGATCTGGCCGAAATGGCGCAGGCCGAAAGCACTGAGATTGCGGCCGTGATGCTATCGAAACTTGAAACCGCCAAAGCTGCGCAACTGCTAGGGCACCTTCCCGGCCCAGTTGCTCGGCGTATTACCTATGCGGTTTCGAAAACTGCAAATGTCAGCCCAGAGGCCGTCGAGCGGATTGGGTGGTCGCTGGCGGCTCAGATGGATCAGCGCCCTGCCACAGCGTTTGCCGACGGACCGGGTGCCCGCGTTGGCGCGATACTGAATCAGTCCGCTGCCTCGACCCGGGACGGCCTGCTGAGCGCATTAGAAGAAGAGGACGCCGATTTTGCCACCATAGTTCGCCAATCCATTTTCACCTTCGCCCATATCCCGTCCCGCATTCTGCCCCGTGATGTACCGGCCATTCTACGCGGTGTGGAACAACCTGTCCTGGTTACAGCGCTCGCCGGTGCAGAAACGGAAGGAGACAGGGCATCGGTTGACTACCTGTTGTCCAACATGTCGTCGCGTATGGCCGAAAACCTGCGCGAAGAAATGGATGAGGTCGGAAAAATCAAACAACCCGATGCAGAGGAGGCGATGACCCAGATCATTGGCGCCATCCGGACACTTGTCGATGAGGGAACCATCACGCTCCGGGATGATGACGGCGACGAATAAAGAGAGAAAGCGCGCCAAAATTTCTGGCCGAGTAGAAAGCTTGTGGTTACCGCGATCGGCTTGTATGTCTGACCCGGCAATTCACAACAGACGCCGAGACCTTCTGATGCCCGTTGAAAAGTCTGAACTAAGCAGGTCCGAGCTTGGCAAATACTATGTATCCGGCATGTTCCTGAAAGGCGTTATCAAAGCGTTACGGTTGCTGCCCTATGAGACACGCATTGCCACAATGGGCGCCATAGCGAGAAACCTTGCACCGTTGGTCGGGTTCTCGAAAAGAGTACGCAGCAATCTGAAACTCACCTGCCCGGACCTGACTGAATCCGAAGTGAAACGCATCTGCAAGGCCGTTCCTGACAACGCCGGGCGCGCGATCATGGAGCACTTCTCGCCCGAGGATTTCACAGAACGCCAACGCTTTGCCAAAGTCACGGGTACAGGCCTTGCTGCCTTTGATTCCGCCTTGGCAGAGGGGCGACCTGTGATGATGATCACTGCGCATTTCGGCCATTACCTGGCCGCGCGTATTGCCCTTCAAGAACGCAGCGGTCAGCCTATTGGCTGTCTCTACCGTCGAATGGCGAACCCCTACTTCAACGACATGTATGTCGATGCGTTCTACAAAACCGGCGCCCCGATGTTCGAACAAGGCCGTCGCGGGATGGTCGAAATGGTGCGGACACTCAAAAAAGGCGGGATCATCGCTATTGTGTCAGACCTGCACGCACATGGCGGGGAAGAGCTGACTTTTTTCGGCAAACCGGCCGTGACGTCGGTTTTGAATGCTGAACTGGCAATGAAATACAAAGCCGACCTGATTCCGTGCTATGCGGTGCGTCAGCCCAATGGGGTTGATTTCGAAATCATCCTGCACGAACCGGTCCCACATACGGATCCAAAGACGATGACCCAGTTCACCAATGATGACCTCGAGGCGGTTGTCCGACAGCATATGGGTCAGTGGTTCTGGATTCATCGTCGCTGGAAAACCTGGAACGGGCTAGGCGTCCAAGCCAAAGACATGCCCTGATCAGCGAACGCGTGCTGCCGCAATAATCGGCCCATGGCCAACCCCTTGCACCAACACAACGGCCGGTAAACCTGACGTCAAAGATACCTTATAGGTCTTAGGCGCTGTCCCGTCCCATTGCCCGGCTACTGTCCAGGCCTCGACCACATTGGCATAATCCAGTTCTTGTCCGGCCAACTCTCCGCGCCGGATCGAAGCATGGCGCATTGGCGTGTATTGCACCACCCGGATGTCATAGACCTGATCCGGTGGCAAGCTGATCGAGGAAACGTCAACAGTTACGTTATCTCCTGTACGCGAGGCCGAAACCGACGCCTGCGGAGCGGCCTTGGAATGGTCGCCGATCAGGTAATCCAGCTTTGCCGTATCTGCCCCTACAATATCCTGCTGACCATTCACTACCATCTGAGGCGTATAGATCACCGTACGCCCGGAATTTCCGGCATAGCTGCGCTGACGCTCAGTATGGGTGGGGTCGGCATATTCATCCTCCCATCCGATATAGTCCCAATAATCCACATGCAGCGCCAACCCGATGACGTCATCCCGATTGGCCAGATCCTGCATGATCCGGTCAGCCGGGGGGCAGGACGAACATCCCTGCGAGGTGAACAGCTCCACCACTACGGGTCCGCTTTCTGCAATGGCCGAAGTAGCCAGAAACAGGGACGCCAACGCGGTTGCGGTTGCAGATTTGAACATGTTTGCTCTCGGGTTTCATGGGGTGCATTACTGGTTTAGACGGAACGCTGATCAAGCACCAATCAAGGTTTCTTGAGACCGGTGACACAAGGTTTTCGCAAAAATGTGTGCAATGGTATACAAAAATTGCCGCACCTGGTCTGTTGGACCTTGAACCGCGCGCTTGGGTGATGCAGATAGCCCTCAGCGAATCCCATATTCCACGTCATTTGAGAGGGAGGCCACAGATGCCCATCAAAGTCGGACAGGATACCGCCAAGACACGCCGCAGCCTGAGCGTGAATGGCAAGTCCATCTCGTATTACTCGATCCCCGCCGCGCAAGAGGCCGGCCTGGGTGATTTCTCGAAACTGCCCGCCGCCCTGAAGGTGGTGTTGGAAAACATGTTGCGGTTCGAAGATGACGGATTTTCCGTCTCGGTCGACGACATCAAGGCGTTTGCCGAATGGGGCGCCAAAGGTGGCAAGAACCCCCGCGAGATCGCCTATCGCCCTGCCCGCGTGTTGATGCAGGATTTCACCGGCGTTCCGGCGGTGGTCGATCTGGCCGCCATGCGCGATGGTATCAAGGCTCTGGGCGGTGACGCGCAGAAGATCAACCCGTTGAACCCCGTTGATCTGGTCATCGACCACTCGGTCATGATTGACGAATTCGGCAACCCGCGCGCGTTCCAGATGAATGTTGACCGCGAATACGAACGCAACATGGAGCGGTATCAGTTCCTGAAATGGGGTCAGGGTGCCTTCAACAACTTCCGCGTTGTGCCCCCCGGAACCGGGATCTGTCACCAGGTAAACCTGGAATATCTGGCGCAGACAGTCTGGACCGACACGGATCAGGATGGCAACGAGGTTGCCTATCCCGACACGCTGGTCGGCACCGACAGCCACACCACCATGGTCAACGGCATGGCCGTTCTGGGCTGGGGCGTCGGCGGGATCGAGGCCGAAGCCGCTATGCTGGGTCAGCCGATCTCGATGCTGATCCCCGAAGTCGTGGGCTTTGAGCTGACCGGTGATCTGGTCGAAGGCACCACCGGAACCGATCTGGTTCTGAAGGTCGTCGAAATGCTGCGCGCAAAGGGTGTTGTGGGCAAATTCGTCGAATTTTTCGGCGAAGGTCTGGACCGTCTGCCGCTGGCCGACCGGGCAACCATCGCCAACATGGCCCCGGAATATGGCGCGACATGTGGTTTCTTCCCGATTGACGGTGAAACGCTGCGCTATCTGCGTAACACCGGCCGTGACGAAGATCGCATCGCGCTGGTCGAAGCCTATGCCAAGGAAAACGGCTTCTGGCGCGACGCAGATTACGCACCGATCTACACCGACACCCTGTCGCTGGACATGCGCACCATCGTTCCCGCGATCTCGGGCCCAAAGCGCCCCCAGGATTATGTTGCTCTGACCGGTGCCAAGGCGGCGTTCACCAGGGAAATGGCCGAGACGTTCAAGCGACCCATGGGTAAGGAAGTCGCCGTCAAAGGCGAAGACTATACCCTGGAATCGGGCAAGGTTGTGATCGCCTCGATCACCTCCTGCACCAACACCTCGAACCCGTATGTCATGATCGGCGCTGGTCTTGTGGCCCGCAAAGCCGCAGCCTTGGGTCTGAACCGTCAGCCTTGGGTCAAAACTTCGCTCGCACCGGGATCGCAGGTTGTTTCTGCTTATCTTGAGGCCGCTGGCCTGCAGGAAGATCTGGACAAGATCGGCTTCAACCTTGTCGGCTACGGCTGCACCACCTGTATCGGCAACTCGGGTCCAATCCAGAAAGAGCTCTCTGAGGCAATTGCCGAGGGCGATTTGGTAGCCACGTCGGTCTTGTCGGGTAACCGCAACTTCGAAGGCCGTATCAGTCCGGATGTTCGCGCCAACTACCTGGCCTCACCGCCACTGGTCGTGGTCTATGCGCTGGCCGGTACGATGGATATCGACCTGACCTCAGAACCGATCGGTCAGGACAAGGACGGCAATGATGTCTTCATGAAAGACATCTGGCCAACCCAGCAAGAAGTGGCGGAATTGGTCGAACAGACGGTCACCCGTGAGGCGTTCCTGTCGAAATATGCAGACGTCTTCAAAGGCGACGAGAAATGGCAAGCGGTCGATACCACCGATGCCGAAACCTATGACTGGCCACCGACCTCGACCTATATCCAGAACCCGCCCTACTTCCAGGGCATGGGGCACGAGCCCGGCACCATTTCGAACATCGAAGGCGCCAAGGTTCTGGCCATTCTGGGCGATATGGTCACCACCGACCACATCTCACCCGCTGGTTCCTTTGCGACAACCACACCCGCTGGCAAGTACCTGACCGACCGTCAGGTGCAACCGCGCGAGTTCAACTCTTACGGGTCGCGCCGTGGCAACCACGAGGTCATGATGCGCGGCACCTTTGCCAATATCCGCATTAAGAACGAGATGCTGGACGCGGTTGAAGGCGGCTATACCAAAGGCCCCGATGGCGAGCAGACCTCGATCTATGACGCGTCGATGGCCTATCAGGAACAGGGCACACCGCTGGTTGTTTTCGGTGGTGAGCAGTATGGCGCGGGTTCGTCACGTGACTGGGCGGCCAAGGGCACGGCCCTGCTGGGCGTCAAAGCGGTCATCGCTGAAAGCTTTGAGCGTATCCACCGCTCGAACCTGGTTGGCATGGGCGTTGTGCCGTTCGAATTCACCGGTGGTGACTCGCGCAAGACGCTGGGGCTGAAGGGTGATGAAACCGTCTCGATCCACGGTCTGGATACGATCCAGCCGCTGCAAGAGGTGCCCTGCACCATCACTTTCGGTGACGGTTCGGAAAAGACCATCACCCTCAAGTGCCGCATCGATACCGCGCCCGAGATCGAATATATCGAAAACGGTGGTGTGCTGCATTACGTGCTGCGGAACCTGGCCAAAGCGGACTAAGACCTTTCAACGAATAAAAAGGGGCGTCCAACCGGGCGCCCTTTTTAGTTTCAGAACCCTGATGACAAGAGCGATTTAAGCGAATACCGTTGCCCTTACAGGCAGGCCGCACCCGCATCATTCACTTGAAAGTAAGACGTGACGCGCCTATATATTGGTCACACAGAGGAGACTATGAATCATGCTTTTTGGCCCTGATCCGATCCAGGTTTGACGTCAAAGCCGTTAATCTGGCTGATAATTCACTCTCATCACCGCTCAGGTGCCCGGACAGATGTTCAGGGCGCCTTTTTAATTTGAGATCGGTATAGTTGCGTTCCATCTGCGTCAGAATGCTGTGACCGGCCATTTCGCAAGCCTCACTCGTATTATACAGGCCGCGGATCGTGCCCACTTTGCCCGGCACCGATATCTTAAGAAAACTTGCGTTATGCAGCCCTTCGATCTGTGTTCGGATCTTTTCAAGACCGCCATAGAATTTCACGAATTCCGAGATCAGCCCGTCTTCCAGAAAATGCAGATCTTTGATGCCTGATCTATAGACATCGGTATGCCGGGCGTCGGTGACATGCGGGATGTACCCCTTCTTTTGAAACAGGGATTCGAATTGCGTCAGAGGCGGCGCGTTTTCCAGAAACCGCGTCAGATCGCTTGTGTTGAAATCCACCTCGGCGAAAAGCGCCCGCAACAAAGCATCCCGATCTTCACGACGTTGTTTTGTTTTTTGCCAGACCTCCCACATGCGGGTGCCGAACCATAGAACTACGGTAACAGCACCAAGGCGGGTGATTGTGACAAGATCGTTCAGAAGTCCGGTATTATCCATCAATCCTTACCAGCGTTAATCGGCCGCAGCCTTTTCCAGAGCGGGCCTGATGGTTTTTTCGATGACGCGCTGGGTAATCGGCCCGGCAAAACGCAGGATAATGGTTCCGTCGCCATCGACCACATAGGTTTCCGGCACGCCGTAAACACCCCAGTCCAGCGCCATGCGCCCCTGTTCATCCCGTCCGATGGCCGAATAGGGATCGCCGAGTTCATTCAGGAAAGCCTCGGCATTTTCCAGCTTGTCCTTGTAGTTGATGCCATAGACAGGGATGCCTTCATCCGACAGGGCTTGCAGGTTCGGGTGCTCTACCCGGCAGGGCGCGCACCAGCTGGCCCAGTAATTCACCAGCTTGACCTCTCCGTCGCGCAGCGTTGCATCGTCGAACTGCGGTTTGCCTGCAAACTCAGTCAACACAACCGGCGGCGCGGTTTGACCCTCACGCGCCGAGGGCAAAGCGTTTGGGTCATCGCGGAACATGCCAATACCGGCAAGGACCGCAAAGGCGCCAAAGATCAGCGGGGGCGCAATCATCAGGGGCGAGATCTTAGCCATTGCGCTTTATCCTTTGTTCAACTTTTTCCAGCTCAGCCTGCGCCCTGCGGCCCCTCATCACGCTGACCAGAACCAGCGCCAGCAAAAGCCCGATGGAAACCACATAGGACCAGAGCACCGTATCGGCATATTTTCCAAGATCAGGGATCATCCGTTTGCCCTTTCCCGCGCCAGCAGAGTCTTGGTCCGACGCGTGCGAATTTCAGTACCCGTGCGGTAAAGTACCAAGGCGATGAACAACAACACGAACCCGACAATGCAGAGCAGCAGAGGATAGAAATAGATATTGCTGACCTTCTCTTCGGTATCCGCTCCAGTCACGGCACCAGCCCGCAGGACAGAAGCGCCCTGATGCAGCCCCTGATTCCAGAAATTCACCGCATAACGGCTGAGGATAGCAAAGACCGACCCCACCAGACACAGGATCGAGGTCAGATCGGCAGCCGTATCAGGGTCTTCGATCGCCTCCCACAAGGCGACATAGCCCAAATAGAAGAGGAACAGGATCAGGAATGAGGTCAGACGTGGATCCCAGGCCCACCAGGTGCCCCACATAGGCTGCCCCCAAATCGCCCCGGTTGCCAACGCAATCAATGTCATCACGATGCCCACAGGTGCGGCCGCGCGCGCAGCCAGCGCACTGACATGATGACGGCGAACCAGCCAAACCAGAGAGGTCGCCAGCATCATAAGCCAGCAGTTAATCGCCATCAGTGCGGCGGGCACATGCAGGTAAATGATCTTGACGGTCGATCCCTGCTTGTAATCATCGGGTGTGAAGAAAAATCCCCACACCAGACCAATGACGATGCAAACCAAAGCCGCGCCCCAGAAGAACGGCATCACCCGTTCACTGGTGGCAAGAAACTTGCGCGGATTGGCATATTCCCAGAGGGTATTGGCTTTGGCTGCGATAGACATGGGCCTTATCTAGTCCGAGTCGGGTTCATTCTCAATTGACATCCGTCAAAGTTACACTGTGTCACCGTAGGTTAATGCGCAACACGGCGGCGCTGGCAAAAGGTAACAGGGCAATCGTCGCCGCAGTGATCCCAGCCAGCATCAACAAGGGTGTCTGCGTTTCCATTCCGGTTGCGCCGCGGCGCGCGACCTCGGCCCCGAAGATCAATGTCGGTACATAAAGAGGCAGCACAAGAAGCGACAGCAGCAATCCGCCGCGTTTCAAGCCGACCGTAAGAGCGGCACCAAAGGTTCCGATGACGCTCATCGCGGGCGTGCCAATCAAAAGTGAGACGACAAGCCAGAAAAAGCCGGGCAAAGGCAAATTAAGCAGAACGCCCAGGAAGGGCGCGGCCAGAACCAGTGGCAAGCCCGTAGTCAGCCAATGCGCCAAAGACTTGATCGTTACGACCGCTTCTAACGGCAGGGGCGCCGTCGCCAATAGGTCGAGCGAGCCGTCCTCCCAATCCAGCGCAAGCAGCCGGTCAAGTGACAGAAGGCAGGCCAAAAGTGCCCCCAGCCATAGCACGCCAGGTGCAATCGTGGACAACAACGCGGATTGCGGGCCAACTGAAAAAGGCACCAGCACGGTGACGATAAGAAAAAACGCCAGGCCAAGGCCAAACCCTCCGCCCGCACGGAAGGCCAGTTTCAAATCACGTAAAAGCAGGGCGATCACAGGAAACCTCCGTCGAGATCATCGACAGGTTTCGGTTTAGCCTTGTAGGGCCCCACATCCAGGACCTCTCCGTCCAGACCAAGGTCGATATGGGTGGCAATCAAGGCAGACCCACCCTGCCCCAGATGCGCGCGCACCGCGTCTGCAAACATCTGCACTGCATTCTTATCCAGCGACACAGTGGGCTCATCCAACATCCAGATGGGTCGTTCGGTGACCAACATCCGCGCCAACCCCAATCGACGTTTCTGGCCTGCCGACAGATTGCCGGCATGGCGATCCGACAGCTCAGTCAAAGCAAACGCGTCCAAGGCCGGTTGAATGCTGTGACTGCCGAAGACCTGCGCCCAGAACGACAGGTTTTCCACCACGGTCAGAGTCGGCTTGAGTCCGTCGGAATGTGAGGCATAGGCGATCCGGTCCTCAGCCCCGTCGATCTGCCCCTCAAGCGGAGGCTGCAGGCCTGCCAGCGTTCGCAGCAGCGTTGTTTTACCGATCCCGTTCGGCCCGCGTAGGATAAGCGCCTTTCCGGGCTCCAGCGAAAAGCTGAGATTTTCCAGCACAGGAACGCCCCCTCGGGCGATCGACAGGTCGGTCACGGTCAATGTCATGAATCCCGCTTATCCTATTGCCGTCAGAGGCAAAAGGCGGGATTTGCCGCAGCATACCGACAGCAACGTATTTGGGTGGCATCTAAGCGCAAGGACAGAGGAAAAGAATCCTATCAGACCGGTAGCAGCGCCAGCGCAATACGGCGCCCTTCGGATAACAGGATATTGTATGTGCGGCACGCGGACGGAGAGTTCATGATCTCAACCCCGATCCCCGAATCTTCCAAGGCGGCGCGCAGATCAGAAGGAATATGGGCCAGCTCAGCGCCGGTTCCAATAAACAGCACATCGACCTGACCCGCCAATTTCAACAGACCATCCCTGTCGTCGTACCCGCCCCATTTCGCTGATCCTGCAGGGCCGGTCAGCACCGACCCGTCATAGACCTGACCACCGATGCGGAAAAACCCAGGACCATATCCGTCAACAGGGGCCGCATTGTCATAAGAGATTTCATTCATACGCATAGGAGGCATCTATGCCCCAAAGCGGTAGGCCCGACAAGGCTGCAAGCGCTATCGCCAGATACGCAGCGGCACGATAAAGCTTTTCCCGCTCGGGCCGGAACATCCAACCACCCAGCCAATTACCAGCCAGATTGGGGACCGCCAGAGCCAGACCCAATATCACAGCAGGCAGCGTGATACGGTCCATGCCAGTCAGGTACCCCAGAAGCAGAAAATCAAAGGCGAACAGGTATAACAGGATCGTCGCACGGATCACGGCCACGGGAAGAGGTCGAGACATATAGAACAAGATAACGGCCGGTCCGGGCAGGCCCGCGACACCGCCCAAAAACCCACCAGCGCTTCCTATTCCCAAAACCATTTTGCGACTGACATGACCGTGATAGCGCAGACCGAACACCAGAATAGCCAGCATAAGAAACGCCAACAGGCTAACGGTATAGCGAAATACATGTGGATCGACCGTGGTCAGCAACCACAGCCCCAATGGCAGAGCGAGTGCGCACCCTCCCACCAGACGGACCAGATCACCCCTGTCGACCTCTCGCCAGGCCCGGCGAAGGTTGGGCAGCGGGCCCAGTATATCCATGATTGTCAGGCAGGTCAGCGCCTTGAAAGGATCAAGGAATGGGGTTGCGATTGGCAGGAATATCAGGGCGGTCCCAAATCCGGAAAAGCCGCGCACTACACCGCCAAGAAAGGCAGCAAAAACTATGATGGCCAGCCCTGTGGAGGACTGGCCAAAATACTCAGGCATCGATGTTGGCAAACTGGTTGCCAGAAGTGTTTGATGGCTTGGACCAGTCGCGCTTGACGCCCAGCCACAACAGGATGGTTGAGGCCACAAAGACGGACGAATAGGTACCTACGATCACACCCCAAATCATAGCAAAGACAAACCCGCGGATCACATCCCCGCCCAGAACATAGAGCGAAATCAACGCCAGCAAGGTGGTGACAGAGGTCATGACTGTCCGGCTGAGCGTTTCGTTGATCGAAATGTTCAGAACCTCCTTTAGGTCCTTTTTCTTGTATTTCCGCAAGTTCTCGCGCACCCGGTCGAACACGACCACCGTATCATTCAACGAATAGCCCACGATGGTCAGCAGCGCAGCGATGATCGCCAGATCAAAGCGGATCTGCAGTTCGGAAAAGATGCCGATAGTCAGGATGACGTCATGCACCAGCGCAGCGACAGCCCCCAGCGCAAACTGCCATTCAAACCGCAGCCAGATGTAGACAAGCACCGCCCCAATGGCGAGCACCACCGCGATTACGGCGGTCTGGATAAGCTCTCCCGAGACTTTGGGTCCTACAGATTCGACGCTTTCGAAGGGCAGTTTCAACCCGGGGTCCGCTGCGGCAAGAGCTTCGCCAATTTGTTCAATCGTGGCCGCATTGACAGCCTCAGCATCATCCTGCGCCTGAATGCGGATCATCGCGACATGTTGATCTGGCCCGAAGCTCGGATCGAAAATCTCGGTGATCGTCACGTCGCCAAGTCCAAGCGGCGCAATAGCGTCACGATATGTGCCGACATCGATTTCCTGCGCGCTTTGGGTCCGAATGGTGGTCCCTCCACGGAAATCAATGCCGAAATTCAGGCCCTGCAGCATGAATGACGTAAACGCGACAATCATCATCAAGGCCGAGATACCCAGCCAGATCTTCCAGCGACTGAAGAAATCGAACGAGGTATTCTGGGGTACGAGTTTCAGTCTCATGTCAAACCTCGATCGTTTTCGGACGGCGGCGTTCGAACCAAATCACGATCATCAGGCGCGTCACGAAGATCGCGGTGAAGACCGAGGTCAGAATACCCAGACCCAAAGTGATTGCGAACCCGCGCACTGGCCCGCTGCCCATGGCAAACAGGATTACAGCGGTAATGAAGGTGGTCACGTTGGCGTCCAGAATGGCCGACAGCGCTTTTTCATAACCCAGCTCAATCGCGCGGGCAGGACCTTTGGCAGATTTCAGTTCCTCTCGGATACGCTCGAAGATCAGTACGTTGGCATCCACCGCCATACCTACCGTCAGAACGATCCCCGCGATCCCAGGCAGGGTCAACGTCGCCCCAATCAGGGAAAGCAGACCAAACAACAGGCCAACGTTGATGATCAGCGCAATATTGGCGAAGAAACCAAACAGGCCATAGCTGAGCGCCATGAATGTCAGCACCGCGACAAAGGCCACGATGGTAGCCACCTTACCCGCGTCGATACTGTCCTGGCCCAGCTCGGGGCCGATGGTTCTTTCTTCCAGAAACTCCAGCCCGGCGGGCAGTGCCCCTGCGCGCAACAGGACAGCCAGATTTGTACTTTCCTCGACGGTGAAATTACCGGTGATGATACCAGACCCGCCGGGGATATGACTTTGGATCACCGGGGCTGAGATCACTTCGTCATCCAGAACGATGGCGAAGGGTGCCCCGATGTTTTCCAGCGTGTAATCACCAAATTTACGCGCGCCAGAGGTGTTAAAGCGGAAACTCACCGCCGGGCGGCCATTCTGGTCAAACGCGGGCTGCGCATCGACCAGTTCCTCGCCCGTTACAACCGGCGCGGCATCCAACGTGTAATAGACGCCATTTTCGTCAATCGACGGCACCACCTCTTCGCCAACGCCCGCTATCGCATCGGGGTCGGTTCCGCGCCCAACGACGGGGTTAAAGGTCAGTTGCGCGGTCGTGCCGATGATCTCTTTCAACTCTCCTGCGCTGCCGATACCTGGCACCTGGATCAGAATACGGTCGGTGCCTTGCCTTTGGATGGTCGGCTCGCGGGTGCCCACCTCGTCAATCCGGCGGCGAATGATTTCCAGCGATTGACGCACGGTGCGGTCGTCTGAGGCCAGCTTCTCGGCCTCAGAAAGTTGTACAATGATCGTATCACCTTCGGCGCGGGCCTCGATATCCGTGGCCCCTACACCGCTGAGGGTCTGCACCTGACGGGCCAGACCGCGGACAACCTCCAGCGCGCGGGACATGCCCTCGGGCTGACTGATGCGAAGGCGAATCTCATCAGGCGCCGCTTCCTGGCGACGGATGGTGCCCACAGTGGCACGTTCATCCCGCAGCGCATCCCGGATTTCCGGCCACATCGCATCCATGCGGGATTCGTAGACGTCACCCACCCGAACTTCGGCCAAAAGATGCGCGCCACCACGCAAATCCAGCCCTAGATTGACCAGCGACGACGGCAGCCAGTTCGGCCATTGCGCCGCCTCTGCCTGCATTTCAGGGGTGTCGACGCCAAGCTCGATCGCCGCCTTGGCGTCATTGGATTGTTCAACGCGCGTATAAAACGCATTCGGCAGGGCCATCAGCAAGCCAGTCACGCAGACAAGCCAGATCAGAACCCGCTTCCAGGTATCAATTTGCAGCATTACCCTGCCTTTTCAAGGGATTGTATCGCGAAGTTACTTCGCCGGCTCAGTCTTGTTCAGAACCTGCGAAATGGTCGATTTAACCACGCGGACTTTGACTCCCTCGGCGATTTCGACTTCGATCTCGTTGTCGCCTTCTTTGACCTTGGCCACTTTACCAATCAGCCCACCCTGGGTAACGACCTGATCGCCCCGGCGCACGGCCTCGACCATGGCTTGATGTTCCTTCATTTTCTTCTGCTGTGGACGGATCAGCAGGAAATACATGATCGCAAAAATCAGGATCAGCGGGAGAAACTGGGCGATTGCGCCACCTTCCATGGGATATTCCTTTTGGTTTGGTACTGCGAAAATGCTCCGCAAATTTGGCGAGAACCTATTCTTTGAAATGCCTGTTTGCAAGGACAGGAGGCGCTTGGAATTTATTCTTTAAAAAACATGGATAACTTTGCCGGTCTTTCTGCATTTCCAAGGATTAAGGGCGCCGGGTCAGTTACCCTCTATGAAGATGCTCCCGCTCGGATATAGTTGTAATGAGGGAGGTCCGATGACGCATTTTATTCAATCCTTTGGCATGTTTGTCCGGCTGATCGTGACGGCCTTGCTACTGGCCCTGCCAATCGCGGCATCAGCTCAGGATATCGTGGAAGACATCCGCGAGGATGATGAACAGTCCGAGACCTTCAAAGCACCGGTTATTGTCGACGGTGAGATGCTGTTTTTCTTGCGTGGGTCCAGCGCGCTACCGGCGTCGGAACGTGTCGAGCGGGTGCAGGAGGTCATCGTCGAAGTTGCCGAAGCCTCAACAAGCACAGAGGTCTCGATTACTTTTGAAGACACAGAGCTGGGGACCAGCATTCGGGCCGACGGCGTACAGGTCACCATCGTCACAGAGGCTGACGCCGCGCTGGATCAAATAAAGCTGGATGTTCTCAGCTATTTGCATGGCCAGGCCATCGAAGAGGCGATCATCGCCTACCGAGCCAACCGAACCGATCAGGCCCGCGTATCCGGCGCCATAGAAGCGGCGGGCTGGACCCTTGGTTTCGTTGTGTTCGTCGTGGTTATCTTGTGGCTGCATCGCAGTATCCGACGGCGGACCTTGAAGTTTGTTAAGCGCCACCTGAAAGATGTTGAGACCGCTACAGCCAAAAGCGTACAGGCCGAAGCGATTGCGGCACTGGTCCGTTACGGCCTGAACTTCATACTGCTGATCATCTTCTTTCTGGGCTTTTACTACTACCTGTCCTTTGTCCTACTTTCCTTTGCTGAAACCCGATATTTCGCTCAACTGCTGCTAACCTATCTGACAGAACCCGTTCTTCTGATCTTTAAGGGAATCATCAGCTATTTCCCGAACCTGATCATGCTGGGCCTGATCACATGGGTTACAATGTATATTATCAAGGGTATGCGTGTGTTCTTTGACGCGGTTGAGGCCGGAACTTTTGACCTTGGCGATTTCGAAAAGCACTGGGTGAACCCAACGTTCAATATCGCCCGCGTGGTTGTTATCCTGATCGCTCTGGTGCTTGCAGTGCCCTACATTCCGGGGTCGGACTCGGCCGCGTTTCAAGGTCTGACCCTTCTGGTGGGTGCCATGCTGTCGCTGGGCGCAAACTCGGTTGTGTCCAACATGCTGGCCGGTCTGTTCGTGATCTATCGCCGGTCAACCTCGATCGGGGATCGCATTCAGATCGGGGATCACATCGGCGACGTGGTTCAGATCAAGCTGATGGAGACGCATCTCAAATCCATCAAGAACGAGTTGATCTCTATTCCAAATGCCCAGTTGATGAACTCGGACGTGGTGAATTTCTCAAAAAGAACCGACGGCAGCGGGCTGTTGCTGCATACGACCGTGGGAATCGGGTATGAGGAACCATCCGAAAAAGTCGAGGCCATGCTGATCGAAGCGGCCAATCGCACCAAGGGCATCAAGGCCAAACCCGAGCCGTTTGTGTTGTGGACCGCGCTGGCAGACTACGCGATCAACTACCAGATCAATGGGTATTCGACCCGTGGCAGTATCATTCCCAAGATCCGCTCGGACCTGCATCGCAACATCGTGGCCGTGTTCAATGAAAACAATGTGCAGATCATGACGCCGTCTTACATGGCCGATCCGCCAAAACCAAAAATTCCGCTCGAAGACTGGGATGGCCATTTGGCGCATGAAACACACGACGATACGGATAAGTCGTAACCGGTGCTACACCCCGCCTTTCAGATGGTGCATAAGCGGCTGCAGTGATTCACGCATTTAAGGACCTGAACCATGCACGACATCCGCGCCATACGCGAAAACCCAGCCGCCTTCGACGCCGCCCTTGCGCGCCGTGGGGACGCGCCGGTGTCGTCGGACCTGTTGCGCCTGGACGAAAGCCGCCGCGCCAAGATATTGGCCGCAGAAACCGCTCAGGCGGAGCAAAACAAGGCGTCCAAAGAGGTTGGTGCGGCCAAGGGTCGTGGCGATGAGGTCGAGTTCGAGCGCCTGCGCGCGCTGGTCGCCGAGAAAAAGGCCGAGATCGCCCGGATGCAGACCGAGGCCAAGGATCTGGACGCCCTTCTGACCGATCAACTGATCCGCATCGCCAACCTGCCCGCCGAAGATGTGCCCGAAGGCGCGGATGAAAACGACAATGTCGAAGTCAACCGCTGGGGCACTCCGCCCACGCTGGATTTTGCGCCCAAAGAGCATTTTGAGATCGAAGCCGTCCAGACCGGTATGGATTTTGAGACTGCCGCGAAACTGTCCGGTTCGCGTTTTGTGCTGCTGTCCGGTGGCGTAGCCCGCATTCACCGCGCATTGGCGCAGTTCATGCTGGACACACATATCAACGAAAACGAACTGACCGAGGTCAACGGCCCGGTTCTGGTTCTGTCCGAAATGATGCAGGGCACCGGGCAACTGCCGAAGTTTGGCGAAGACAGCTATCAGACCCGTGAAGGCTGGTGGCTGATCCCAACCTCCGAAGTGTCGCTGACCAATATCGTCAACGAAACGCTGGTCGATGAAAGCTCTCTGCCTCGTCGTTATACCGCGCATTCCCTGTGTTTCCGGTCCGAGGCCGGCAGCGCGGGCAAAGACACCCGCGGGATGCTGCGTCAGCACCAGTTCGAAAAGGTCGAGATGGTCTCGGTCACCCATCCGGACAAATCGGATAAGGAGCAAAAGCGCATGTTACGCTGCGCCGAAGGTATTCTAGAAAAATTGGGCATACCCTATCGCACCGTGATCCTGTGTACGGGCGACATGGGCTTTGGCGCGCGCCGTACCTATGACATCGAGGCATGGTTGCCCGGACAGGATACCTATCGCGAGATCAGCTCGGTCTCGACTTGTGGTGATTTTCAGGCCCGCCGCATGAACGCGCGGTTCCGCCCCGAAGCGGGTGGCAAACCGGAATACGTCCATACACTGAACGGCTCCGGCCTGGCTGTCGGTCGTTGCTTGATCGCCGTGCTGGAAAATGGTCAGAACGCCGATGGTACCGTGACCTTGCCCAAGGTTCTGGCCCCCTATCTTGGCGGTAAACTGACCTTACAGCGGGACGGCACGCTGGCATAAGAAAACCGGCGCTAACCAACTGCGCCGGTCCTGAGAAAATCAAAAGGCGGAGGAGGTCTACTTCTTCGTCTTTTTCTTATCTTTTTTCTTACTCTTCTTCTTGCCCACTTTCTCTTTGGCGTCCTGTTTTTTTTGATCTTTTTTCTTGTCGTCCTTTTTGGACTTTTTATCCTTTTTGGCTTTGGCTTTCACCTTGTCCTTTGCCTTTGAGAATGCGGCCTCCATTTCCAGCAGCTTTTTGGCAGCTTTCTCAGCCTTGGCTTTTGCCTTGGCCTTTTTTCGCGCTTTGGCTTCAGCAGCGGCTTTCTCTTCAGCAGCCTTCTGGGCGGTTTCCTCAGCCCGCTTCCGGGAGGCAGCAGTAACGCCCTTCCGAGCAGCTGGGCGCTTGGTTGCTGCGCGCGCAGTCGTGGTTTTGGCTGAAACGGCTGCTTTCGCCGCCGCAATAAGAACCGGTGCCCGTGCCACACCAATGCGGGGAACTTTGACGAGCTCTGCGGGTTTCGCGCTCGCAAGGTCTTCTGCGGTCTTGAAGCCATTGGCAATCAACGCTTGCCCAAGCGCCTCGCCTACACCCTTTACATCGGTCACTGCGGTCATCAGAGTTCCTTTCCTTCTCACATCGGGCCGGAATACCGGCTAGCTGCTACGGGCCAGCCCCCGGGATTGATCCTTAGGAGGGAAAGGTACAAGCCGTTTGTTGTCCTCATCCCAAAGTTTCAGATTCAAAGCCGCTACCGCCTCGGGGAATTTGATCCGGCGCGGCGTATACTCGGACGGGAGGTTATAGTGGCATTCCCTCAGCCGGTAAGAGGGGATGCGCGCGTTGAAGTGGTGTATGTCGTGCAATGTGATGCAGGCCACCGCATTATCAAACCACCAGCCGAAATCCAGCGCCGACGACCCCTGCAGCGCGGCCAATTTCGGATCCAGATCTGGGCGACGGTCCCAGTATGTGTCTTCGAAATTATGCTGAAGATAGACTAGGAAAACTCCCAGCATCCCGCCAAGGAAGGAAAAGGCCACCCAAACCAAAATACCGGTCGCACCGGCGATCAGATACAGCAGGCCCAGGAAAATCAGGATCGACAGGTTGTGCAGCAGCACGCCTTTGACGCCGAACCGCACCGTATTCTTGGGCCAGCGGTAGCGAATGAAATAAGTAAACAATGCTCCGACCGGTACCAGCACAAACGGGTTGCGGTATAGGCGATAATACAGCCGCGACCACAAGTTCGCCGCATTCCATTCCCTCACGGTCATGGTATGAATTTCGCCGGTCTCACGATGTTCCAGATTGCCGATGCCGGAGTGATGCAGGTTGTGGTTTTGCTTCATCACTTCGAATGGAGCGAAAGTGAACGGGGACAGCCCATGCCCTGCCCATTCATTCTGTGCACGCGTTTCAAATAGCGAATGATGGCCGCAATCGTGCTGCAGCACGTAAAGGCGAACAGCGGAAAACGCGAAAACCACCCCGGCAGGCATCATAACATACCAGCGGTCCACATAGATGATGGCTAATGCCAACGATGAGAAATAAACCGCGAAAGTCCCAAAGTAGCTGATCGCGGCCAATCCATTGTCCTGAACCGCGTATTGACGTGTGTATTCTCTCAAATCCATTCCGTCGGCTCCCCACAATGGCCCGTTGCAATGTGATTCTAAAAATGAGTGCGGTCTTCCCGCAAACAAGCGACACGCTTGGAAACAAAAGCGCGCCAGCGAATGCTAGCGCCCCATCAAAGGGCTGTCACGCCCCGAGATGAAAAATGCAACAGATTGGCGCAGTTACGCGCGTCCCTTCAAATGCTTGGCCAAGGCACCTGCGTTTTTCTTACGCCGTCCCTTGTAAGGGTTCTTGTCTCCCTGTCCGCGCAAGGTCAGTCGGATGGGGGTCCCGGGCATATCGAAACTCTCACGCAGGCCGTTGACCAGATAACGGTTATAGCTTTCAGGCATCTTGTCGGGGTGCGAACACATAACCACGAATCCAGGGGGGCGGGTTTTGGCCTGAGTCATATACCGCAGCTTGATCCGGCGACCCTGCGGCGCTGGCGGCGGGTGCTGTTCCAGCATTGCGATCAACCAACGGTTCAAAGCAGCAGTCGGCACACGTCGGTTCCAGATATCATGGGCGCGTAGGATAGCAGCACGCAGGCGCTCAAGCCCCCGCCCTGTTTTGGCGGAAACCGTGACCAGTGGCGCGCCGCGCAACTGCGGCAGAAGACGTTCGAACGATTCTTTCAGATCGCGCAGTTTTTCCTGCTTGTCCTCTTCGATATCCCATTTGTTAATGGCGACAACGACGGCTCGGCCCTCGCGTTCGGCCAGATCCGCGATGCGCAGATCCTGCTGTTCAAACGGAATCGCCGCATCCAGCAACACCACCACAACCTCGGCAAATTTTACTGCCCGCAAACCATCCGATACAGAAAGCTTCTCAAGTTTTTCCTGTACCTTGGCTTTTTTGCGCATCCCCGCCGTATCGAAGATCCGCATCGGCGTGCTTTCACCCTCGGGGTCGGCCCAGTCGATCCGCAGGCTAATTGCATCGCGTGTGATCCCGGCCTCGGGTCCGGTCAACAAGCGATCTTCGCCAACGATCTTGTTGATCAGGGTGGATTTTCCGGCATTCGGGCGACCAACAACGGCAACTTGCAACGGCTTGGCGTCGGTGATCAACGGGGTTACGGCTTCGCCGTCTTCATCAAGCTCGATATCAGTTACGGGCGCTTCTTCGATCGCTTTTTCCGCAGCAGCATCCGCCAGAGGCATCAGATGTGCGTAAAGATCGGTCATCCCCTCGCCATGTTCACCCGACAGGCGGACCGGCTCGCCCAGACCCAGATTATAAGCTTCGAGCACACCGGCATCAGCCGCCGAACCTTCGGCTTTGTTGGCCGCAAGGATCACGTGTTTCGATCGTTTGCGCAGAATCTCGGCAAACATCTCATCTGTGGGCGTCAACCCCACACGCGCGTCGATCATGAACAGGCACACATCAGCCATGTCCACGGCGCGCTCGGTCAGGCGTCGCATCCGGCCTTCAAGGCTGTCGTCTGTCGCATCCTCAAGACCCGCCGTATCAATAACGGTAAAGCGCAGATCGCCCAGACGCGCTTCGCCTTCGCGCAAATCGCGCGTAACACCTGGCTGGTCGTCGACCAATGCCAGTCGTTTGCCGACGAGGCGGTTGAACAAAGTGGATTTGCCCACATTGGGGCGCCCCACGATAGCGAGGGTCAGGGACATGATACTCAACTTTCAAGACTCAGACGCGCCCTTTAGCGCATCTTGTCGTCAACGGAAAGCGTGCAGTTCACCTTTGGTCGAAACGACGTACAAGGTTTGCCCGGCAACAACTGGCGCCGTAGTGGCACCGCCGGGAACCTCGACGCGGTGAACCAGCGTGCCGTCGAGCGGGTTATAGAACCTTAGATAACCATCGTTCGATGCAACAACGATACGCCCACCAGCCATGATCGGCCCGTAATGCGCATAGATTGCGCCACGCCGACCGGGCTTGTCCTTGACGAATCCAGGCAAGTCCTGCGCCCACACAATCGAGCCATCCGAGGCATCCAGACGCACCAACTGACTGCGATCACTAATCAGGAAGATGCTGTTTCCAGCCGGCCAAACCGTATCAACTGCGCCTTCATCCGCGGTCCATCTCCGCTCACCCGAAGTGGAATCGAATGCCACGGTGCGGCCCGAATGGTTGCCGATATAGATGGTATCGCCGACCACCATCGGGCCGCCTGTTACGTCAACGATCTGCGCTGCGGCGCGCCCGCGACGCCCACCAGCAACCGACGCGTTCCAGCGGCGAATACCACCTCTGCGGAACGTTGCAGCTATATCGCCCGAGCCAAATGCAAACACCGAGAAATCCGAGGCAATCACCGGCGCAGGCGCGCCCAACACATTGCCAACGCTTGGGGTGCCCTGAACCTGCCAGAGGATGCGCCCATCTTTTGTATCAATCGTCCATCCGATTTCATCTCCGGCGACAAGATACAGCAGGCCATCATTGATCAGAGGTGAGCCGCTGCCCGTAGCATTCAGGCGCTTTTGCCAACGAATGGCACCGGTTTTGCCATCCAGAGCGGTCAGGCGACCAAAACCAGAAGACACATAAAGAACGCCATTAGCATAGGCCAATCCACCGCCAGTTGCATCTGAATCTCCGTCGGTGCCAGGGATTAGATCTGTACTCCAGGCAACCTGCCCCTGCGGTGAGACCGCTGAAACGGTCGCTCCGGAATCCAGCGTGTAGACCAAACCACCTGCAACGACCGGCTCGGCCGTGATGCGCTGCTTGCGCGAATCTCCATCACCGATCGACGTTGACCACAGTTTCTGTGGAGTATTACGCAAAGAGGCATTTGTCGTCCGATACGCAGCGGTTCCCGGGCTTTGTGACCAGTTGGCATTGGCCGTCTGGGCAGGAAGGCTGATCGGCTTGGCTCCCTGGGTCTCAACCGTTTCATTGTCGGATGTGGGTCGGATGTCCTCACGAGCTCCGGGCAGGATGACCTCGGGCTCCTGACAAGCCGCCAGCAATGTCAGGGAAACAACCGCGACCGGCAACCCAATACGGGGGAAGAGACTAATCACCATGATACTCCGAACTTGCCTGTCATTTATTTTCTACCGGTTCAGCTTTGCCGTGCGACCAGCGGTTCCGGTTCACCACCCAGCGCAACAATCAACTGTGTTGCGCGTTGCTGCAGATCTACGCCGATTTCAGCGTCCTGCCGCATTGCCTGCAAACGGGAAATGGCGGCATCGACTTGACCTTCGGACACTTCGATCAGTGCCAGTTGCTCCTCTGCCAGCAACCGCAATGGGGCTCCCGGCACGGCCAGCGCTTCGAATTGCTGACGCCGGTCTGCTAGCGGCATTGTCTCGCTTTGCAGCAGCAAAGCCTTGAAGGTCGCGATGGCCCGGTAAATTTCAGGCAGATCACCCTGAACCGCAATGGCGTTCAGACTCTCAACAGCGCCCTGCCCGGACTCGATTTCGGTCTGCGAGGCAGAAAGCAGCATCTTTACAATCGCATCTCCACCGGGTGTTGGTGCAGGTACCAAGGCAAGATCATCGGCACGATCGGCGGACTCATTCTGTGCCATAGCGGCCAGAATCGCATCTCCCAGATCCTGTGCCTGACTGGTTGCGCGCGCCTTGCGCAGTTCGTTGAACGCGGCACCACCAACGATCAGAACAACCGCCACTACGCCAACCCAACCCCAACGGCGCAAAAGCAAGAACAGACGGTCGCGGCGCACCTCTTCGGTCACCTCATCAATGAAACTGTCGACGTCGCTCATCCCTGCTCCCCGGGCTTGTGTTCTGTGATATTGGGCAATGTCATACCCCGCTGCCATTGCCAAGCCAAGGGTCCGATTTCATACAATTCCCCCACCTGCGGATACCCTTGCAGAAAAAAGTGAACCGAACTATTCAGTTTAGTGTGGAAAAGATGAGGCCCCGCCCCCATTTCTAAGCATGCGCGCCGAGGGACAGTCGGCAAAGAATTCTGGGAGAGACCCTGTATGCGTTTGATTTCATTCGTAAACGCCTTTTTGGTGATTGTTGCCTTGTTCTATTTGGTATTCGAAAGGGATGCATTATTAGCATTCGCCGGCCGCGATGATTCAAACCCGGGCACTACGTCCGAGGCAGAATCTTCTGAAATTCCCGCAGAGGATCGGCACGTAATCCGTGTAGTTGCACAGCGCTCTGTCGCCCGCGAAGTAGACAGTGCAGTGACTCTGCGTGGACAAACCAGAGCAAACCGCGAGGTCGAAGTTCTGGCCGAAACGACGTCAACTGTCGTATCAGAACCCAAGCGCAAGGGCAGTTTTGTCGAAGCCGGTGATTTGTTATGTGAGCTGGATCCAGGCACCCGTCCGGCAAGCCTGGCCGAAGCAGCAGCCGCCAAGCTTGAAGCCAAAAGCCGGGTGCCCGAAGCCGAAGCGCGTCTGCTGGAGGCACATGCGCGCGTAGCCGAAGCCGAAATCAACTTGAAAGCCGCACGAAAGCTATCAGAGACCGGTTTTGGGTCGGAAACCCGCAGGATTTCCAGCGAGGCAGAAATGAGTACAGCCCAGGCTGGTATCAAAAGCGCCGAAGCCGGGCTGGAAGCAACACGCGCCGGTATCGAAGCGGCATCAGCCGAAGTCGAGGCCGCCGAACGTGAAATCGAACGCCAGACGATCGAAGCTCCATTCAAGGGTCTGTTAGAAAGTGACACAGCTGAGCTTGGAAGCCTTATGCAACCAGGGTCGCTGTGTGCGACTGTGATCCAGTTGGACCCAATCAAGTTGGTCGGGTTTGTTCCCGAGGCAGATGTGAACCGGATCATCGTAGGGTCCGAGGCTTCGGCCCAGCTGATCTCGGGGCTTCAGGTCTCTGGGCGGGTCACCTTCCTTAGCCGGTCGGCCGATGAGACCACCCGGACCTTTGAGGTCGAGATTACCGTTCCTAACCCCGACCTGACAATTCGGGACGGTCAGACTGCGGACATCCGAATCTCGGCTGAAGGGACCAAGGCACATCTGCTGCCTCAGTCCGCACTGACGCTGAATAACGATGGCAAAGTTGGTGTACGGACCGTTGGAAATGGGAACATTGTGGATTTCCTGCCGGTCACTTTGTTGCGCGACACCTCCGAAGGTGTCTGGGTTGACGGGTTGCCGGAAACGGCGGACATCATCATTGTCGGGCAAGAATTCGTGACTCGCGGCGTGATGGTTGAGCCAACTTATCGGGATGCAGTGCAATGACCGGAATAGTAAGCTGGGCCGCTGGCCGAGCCCGAATGGTTCTGGCATTTATCGCGATTTCCTTGATCGTAGGTGGATACGCCTATGTTGGCCTGCCGAAAGAAGGTGAGCCGGATATCGAAATCCCTGCGCTTTTCGTCTCGGTTCAGTTCCCCGGCATTTCCGCTGAAGACTCGGAAAACCTGCTGGTCAAGCCGATGGAAACCGAGCTGGCTGATCTGGACGGTCTCAAAGAAATGACGTCGACGGCTGCCGAAGGCTATGCCGGTGTCGCGCTGGAATTCGATTTTGGATGGGACAAGACGGCGATCATGGCCGATGTCCGCGACGCCATGAACAGCGCCCAGGCCGATTTTCCTGAAGGGGCTGAGCAATATACCCTGACCGAGATCAACTTTTCTGAATTCCCGATTGTGATTGTCAATCTGACCGGGGCTGTTCCTGAAAGAACAATGGCCCGTGTCGCCAAAGATTTGCAGGATGATCTGGAAGCATTGGATTCCGTGCTTGAGGCAGGGATAGCCGGCAATCGAGACGAATTGCTAGAAGTGATCATCGACCCGCTCCGGCTGGAAGCGTATAACGTTACCGCCGCCGAGCTGATCAATGTTGTTCAGAACAACAACCAGCTGATCGCCGCTGGTGAGGTAGAAACCGATCAAGGCACCTTCTCGGTCAAGATCCCTTCGTCTTTCAAGACTGCCCAGGACGTGTATGACCTACCCGTCAAGGTCAATGGCGACCGCGTCGTGACCATGGGCGAGCTGGCGCAAATCAACTATACTTTCGAAGATCGCGAAGGCACCGCCCGCTTCAACGGCGAGGCCACCGTGGCACTGCAGGTCGTCAAACGCAAAGGCTATAATCTGATCGACACGGTCGACGAGGTCAAAGCCTCTATCGCAGCGGCCCAATCCAAATGGCCAGCCGAGATGCAGGCGGCGATCAAACTGGGCACCTCGAACGACCAGAGCCGGATCGTAGGGTCGATGGTCAGCCAGCTTGAGGGTTCGGTTCTTACCGCTATTGCGCTGGTTATGATTGTCATTCTGGCCTCGCTTGGGACCCGTGCCGCCCTGCTGGTGGGTTTTGCGATTCCAACCTCATTCCTGCTGTGCTTTGCATTCCTTGCAGTGATGGGGGTCAGCATTTCGAACATCGTCATGTTCGGTTTGATTCTTGCCGTCGGAATGCTGGTCGACGGGGCCATCGTGGTGGTTGAATATGCCGACAAGCGGATCAACGAGGGCGTGGGTCCCATGCATGCCTATGTCGAAGCCGCACAACGGATGTTCTGGCCGATCGTATCCTCGACAGCTACGACATTATGCGCCTTCTTGCCTATGCTCTTTTGGCCCGGCGTTCCGGGCGAATTCATGGGGATGCTGCCAGTTACGCTGATATTCGTTTTGTCGGCGTCGTTGATCGTTGCATTGATCTACCTGCCCGTGATGGGCGGCGTTTCCGGCCGCCTCAGCCGCGTGTTTGACCGGTCGTCGAACTGGCTGAGGGCGCGAACAGCCTGGTGGGTTCGGGCAGCGATGGTTCCCCCGTCGTTATACCTGATCTTCCTGGGGGCGATGCAGACATTGAACCCGGACTACCTGGTCGATTCAGGTAGTTCGGTTCTTGGAATGATCCTGTTCATGCTAGGTGCGTTTGCCGGGTCGGTCACCCTGAGCGCGGCAAAAATCGAACGCGCCCCGGTTGAGCATGTGCAGACCAGCCGCGAACACACACGCTTTGGGCATGTGGTGAAATTCCTTGTGGGCAACCCGATCATGCCGATTGTATCAATTGTGGTGATTGGCCTTGCTGTAGCTTCAGTCATGACCGCATTTGGGAAAAACAACCGCGGTGTTGAATTCTTCGTTGAAAGCGAACCAGAGCAGGCCACGGCCTATGTCCGTGCGCGCGGCAATATCTCTTTGGCCGAAAAGGACCAGATGGTACTCGCCGCAGAAGAGATTATCAGTGCGCACCCGGCTGTTATCAACGTCTTTGCATTCGCTGGTGAAGGTGGTTTGGACACCGGTGGACCTGGTGGCCAATCCCCGGCGGATACCGTTGGTCAGGTTCAGTTCGAAATCATCCCTTGGGAAGACAGACCGAACGTCTCGGAACCGATTTTCGGAGGATTGTTAGACCGGCACACAGTGGCGCCAGACTATGACGGCGACTATGTTCTGGAAGAGTTGAACAGGGAGCTTGCGCAGCTACCGGGGATCATCGTTGAGACCTTGCCGCTTGAGCAAGGGCCAGGCTCTTCCAAACCTGTCCATCTGCGGATCAAGGCCGATGGCTGGCAAGAGCTGACATCAGCCACCCTGGCCGCGCGTGAGGTATTCGACGCCACCCCGGGCCTTATCAAGATCGAGGACACGCTGCCCTTGCCCGGCATCGACTGGCAGATTGACGTTGATGTCGCCAAAGCAGGCCGATTTGGCGCAGACGTAGCCACCGTCGGTGCGATGGTACAGCTTGTTACGCGTGGCCTTTTGCTGGGCGAAATGCGCCCGGACAACGTGGATGATGAAATCGAAATCCGTGTTCGCCTGCCTGATCAGGATCGTGTCTTGTCAACGCTTGACACGCTCAAGGTCCGCACGGTCGATGGTTTGGTGCCACTGTCCAACTTTGTCTCGCGCAAACCAGTCGCCAAACTGGCCGAAATCAACCGTGTCGATCAGGAACGTTATTTTGACGTGAAGGCGGATGTTGAGCCCGGCCTGAGCAATGTTGTGGTCACAGGACCGGATGGCGCCGATCAAAGATTGGCAGTGGTGCGTGAACTCGCAGAGGATGAAATCCCAACAGCTACCGCATTGGCATTTCCCGATGGGACTCAGTTCGAACTGATCATGCTGACCGAGGCAGAAAGCACCGATGATTTGCGCACGCTGATCGAATCCGGTGACGCGCGCACCAGTCTGATTAACCCGAACGAACGGATTGTTGTGTTGACTGAATGGCTGGAAACCGATCCTTTTGGCAGTTCCGTCAGCTGGACATGGACAGGTGATCAGGAGGATCAGGCCGAATCCGGGGCGTTTCTTGTGAATGCCTTTATGGGCGCGTTGGGGCTGATGTTCGTTATTCTGCTCGCGCAGTTCAACTCGTTCTACAATTCGATCCTAGTTCTGCTGGCCGTGGTACTGTCCACAACAGGTGTTCTGATCGGTATGATGGTGATGCAACAGCCCTTCTCGATCATCATGACAGGAACGGGTATTGTGGCTCTGGCAGGGATCGTGGTGAACAACAACATTGTTCTGATCGACACCTATCAGGAATATAGCCAGTACATGCCAAGGATCGAGGCGATCATACGCACCGCCGAGGCACGCATTCGTCCGGTTCTGTTGACCACACTCACCACGATGGCTGGCCTTACCCCGATGATGTTCGGGCTGTCGCTGGACTTTATCAACGGCGGGTATTCGATCAACAGCCCCACAGCGCTGTGGTGGAAACAGCTGGCAACCGCAGTTGTCTTTGGCCTTGGTATCGCGACGGTACTGACGCTGATCGTGACGCCTTCGCTTTTGGCTATGCGGGTCTGGGTGACAACCTATGCCATCTGGTTGGGTAAGATTTTGGCTCGTGCTACAGCGGGAAAATCCAGCCAGGTGGCGCTGGATATGGCCATCGGTAAAGCCGCGATGAATGCTCAGGCAACCGAAATGGTCTGGGATGATGAGCTGCGTACCGACGATCCGAGCGCTGACAGTTCTGGGAAAGAACCGACCGGTTCACCGCTGAAAGCAGCCGAATAAAGAGCAACAGGGTTGGGCAATCCAGCCCTGTTTTACTCGCGCGTCCAGGTTTGATGCGCACAAATGTGATGTTCACACCCTTTGACCATCAGAGTGTCACCCTTCAGCGTCATTTGCGGAACTGCATCAACATCCACTAACGGCACCCAGAATTCACCCCCGCCATATTTACCACCGCCTTGGCTGCTGACATCCCAGAACAGTTTCTTTCCGATATTCGGCGTCTGTACTGCTTTTCCGCTGGCGTCATATGCAGATAAAATCTGACCACAGAACTTGTCACCGCAGGCTGTAATTTTGATGTCAGAGACGAGGTTCTTCCGGTCCGGCTCGGTCTTCCAAATTCCGATGATGGGGTCTCCAAGCGCATAGACCGGTGTAAGTGTGGCAACTGCCGCTATGGCTGGCACAATGAACTTGCGGAAATATTTATGCATAACAATACCTCAGATGCGTGATCTGTAGTGTAACATAGTTTGGGCCGCCTATCAGGCCGCCTGCATATCCGATTGCTGGCGATTCCAAAGCTGGGCATAACGCCCCTCACGTTTCAGCAATTCATCATGCGTGCCTTGCTCCAGGATTTTGCCACGCTCTAGCACTACAATACTGTCTGCCTCGGCGATTGTGCTCAGGCGATGGGCAATCGTCAGAACCGTACGCCCCTCGCCCGCATGGGCCAAAGCATCCTTGATGTCTTGTTCGGTATCTGTGTCCAGCGCCGATGTCGCCTCGTCCAGCAAAAGGATCGGCGGGTTTTTCAGCAGCGTTCTGGCAATACCGACCCGCTGCTTTTCCCCACCCGACAGCTTTAGCCCGCGCTCACCGACTGTGGTGTCATAGCCTTCGGGCAACGTAACTATGAAATCGTGGATCTGGGCAGCCCGGGCGGCGGCTTCGACATCTTCCTGCGTGGCTCCGTCGCGTCCATAGGCAATGTTATAGCGAATGGTATCGTTAAACAGCACGGTATCCTGCGGCACCACTCCGATTGCCGCGTGCAGGCTGGTCTGCGTGACGTCGCGCACATCCTGCCCATCAATTTTCAGCGCGCCCCCGGTGACATCGTAGAACCGGAACAGCAACCGACCGATGGTGGATTTACCCGACCCCGTCGCACCCACAATCGCTACGGTTTGGCCCGCAGGAATGGTTAAGGAAACACCTTTGAGAATTTCCCGCTCAGCATCATATCCGAATTGTACATCATGCAAGGTAACCTCACCCCCTGTTACATCCAGATCCGGTGCATTAGTCTTGTCGACCACTTCGGCGGGTTGTTCCAACAGGTCAAACATCTGGCCCATATCGACCAGAGATTGGCGGATTTCCCGATACACCGTACCCAAAAAATTCAGCGGTACGGTAATCTGGATCATATAGGCGTTGACCATAACGAAATCGCCCACGGTCAGCGTCCCGGCCTGCACCCCAATGGCTGCCAAGACCATCACACCGATCAATCCGCAGGTGATCAGAAAGGACTGCCCGAAATTTAGAAACGCCAGAGAATACGCCGTCTTGAGAGCCGCCCCCGCATAGGCTTTCATTGACACATCATACCGTTCAGCTTCACGCGTTTCGGCATTGAAATACTTGACGGTTTCAAAATTCAGCAGGCTGTCGATGGCGCGCTGGTTCGCCTCGGTATCCTGATCATTCATCTCGCGGCGCAGTTTCACGCGCCACTCGGTCACCGCAAATGTGAACCAGATATACAGCGCGATCGTTGCCGCGACGACCACCAGATACCAGACATCAAACAGCCACATCAGAATGATCGCAACAAGCAGCAGTTCAAGGATCAAAGGCCCGATGGAAAACAGCAGGAAACGCAAGAGGAACTCGACCCCTTTTACGCCGCGCTCGATAATACGGCTCAGACCGCCCGTGCGCCGCGTCACGTGATAGCGCATCGACAACTGGTGGATATGCTGGAAAGTTTCCAATGCCAGTGCGCGCAATGCCCGCTGCCCGACAGGAGCAAAGGCCGCATCCCGCAACTGCTGCAAACCAACAGTCATCATGCGCGCGACACCATATGCCACCGTCAACCCAACAGCACCCAGCGCTACGGGGGGAACGCCCTCGCCCGCCAGGCTATCAACCGCGCCTTTGTACAAAATCGGGGTGTAGACCGCGATCAACTTGGCCAGAACCAACATGCCCATAGCAATCAGAACGCGGCGCTTAACCCAGGGCTCATCCTCGGGCCAGAGATAAGGAGCAACTTTCCGGATTGTACGCCAGCCAGAGCTGCGCGCGTCCAATTTTGGGATATTGTCGGAATTCATCGGGGCTACTCGTCTCTTCACGTACCGGAACTGCGGTCAGAGAGTGCCCCTGACCCCGGAAGGTCAGAGGTACAGGATTATTCCGGAATGGTGAATACCTGCCCCGGATAGATCAGATCCGGGTCGCGGATCGCGCCTCGGTTGGCCTCGAACAGTTTGACATACAAGACACCATCGCCAAATCGTTCCCGAGAGATAGCCCAAAGCGTATCACCCTTTTGTACTGTAACCGAACGGATGGCCGGTGTTTCCTGAGAGGGTGCAGGCCCATCGTCCACTTCGGCCACGCTCAGAACTTCTAGAGGCTCACGCTTGAACGGGGTTTCCAGACGGCTTTTAACCGTGCCGTCCGAGGCAACCTCATCCACACGCAGCGTATACACACCGGGATCAATGCCTTCGATCTCGCTGCGCCATTTTCCATCATCCGTGGGCTGCATATCGGCGACCAGTTGGTTGTCCAGGTACACGCGTACCGCGGAACCATCAGCCACGCGGCCGGTCAGCTCGACCTCACCCTTGTCTGAATACCCGATCGTATCCAACGCAACCTGATCAGGTTCGGTGCTCTGAGGCGTCGCAGGTTGGACAAGCTCGACCCCGTCTTCCCCCGATCGCAGGATCGCAACCTGTTGTCCTTGCGTGGAATCTGTCGTTTCTTCGGAAGATGTGTCGTCGGTTTGAGCGACCTGCCCCGCCTCGGTTTCGTCGCCGCCTGCGGATTCGTCGGCTGCGGTGGTTTCTGCAGTATCGACCGATGCGACCTCTGGTTCAGGTTTGGGCAATGCCGCAATCAGATAGTCATCAGAGCGTACAGGTTGATCGACCCCATCGGTTTCCAGCGTCAGACCGCGTGCGGCGGTGGAAAACGGAATGGACACGAATTCTGCAAACTGGCCGCTGTCATCGACGGTAAAGCTGTGCAGTGTTTCGCCATCCAGCAACACTCGCACCTCAACGCCGGGCTCTGCGTTACCGGACAGAACCGCATTCCCATCAGGCTCGACGAAGATCTGGTCAAGGGCCGGAGGTGCAACTTCGGCAACATCCGCTACCGGTTCAGCAGTTTCGTCCGCCCCTTCTGTCGACGCCTCGGCTTCTATCGTATCCGTATCCGTATCGTCGGTCTGCGGGGCATCCCCTGTGTCGGAAGCTACAGAGGTGTTCTCTGACGCATCCTCCGCCACATCTGTTTGCGGCGCTGGGTCCAGAGGTGTGCGATCAAACGCGCCGGAAAAATACGCGCCGCCTGCGCCTAACAGAACCAGCAAACCGGCGATCACCCCCCAGGTGAAAGATCCGGAGCCTTCGCTACCCGAATTGGAATCCATACTCTTCCTTTCACTCCGCAGCGCAAATGCCTTATCTGCAACGCAATCTGCCTGACGGTTGAGCCAATCTATCAATACCGCTATCACGGGTCAAAACCCCAGATACAACCCCGGAGAACCCTCCCGATGTCTCAGAAATCCGTCTGTGTGTATTGCGGGTCACGCAATGGCGCCCAAACCAGCTATTCCGACGCCGCCCGGTCCTTTGGCCAGCTTCTGGCGCAGGAGGACTGGCGACTGGTCTATGGTGCTGGCGATGTGGGCCTGATGGGCGAAGTTGCGCGCGCAGCGCAATCCGCCGGAGGCGACACATTCGGCGTAATTCCCGTTCACCTGTTAAAGCGCGAGGTCGGCAAGACCGACCTGACCCGTTTCGTGATTACCGAAACGATGCACGAGCGGAAAAAGGTCATGATCATGAACGCCGATGCCGTGGTCGTCCTGCCGGGTGGTCCGGGTTCACTGGACGAATTGTTCGAAGCCCTGACATGGCGACAGTTGGGTCTGCACGACAAACCCATTCTGGTCATGAATGTTGATGGATATTGGGATGCCCTTCATGATCTTGTGCAGCAGGTCATCGGCCAGGGATTTGCGGACACATCTCTGGCCGATTTCATAACGTGGGTCGACAGCCCGGAAACGGCTATGTCGACACTGAGGGCGATGCTGGTCCCGCATAAGGGCTAGTCGGGCAGTATGGTCCGTCCGCAGATCGCCGGATACTCAACTGGCTGGTTTTAGACGGCTGATCAGAACCTGTTCCACTTTGTTCAGCGGGTGGTTGGTCAGGGTCTTATCAACCTCTGCAACCACTTTCCTTAAGACTTCGCTGTGCAGGCGGCGACGCAGAAGGCCCAGAACATGGGGGCTGGCGACCAAAACCAGGCGTTTATATGCGCCCTTCAAACCTTTGCGATTCAACAGATTTGCCACATCCTGCACGAACAGAGACTTGGCCTGCGATTTCCACTTGGGTTCTTCAACGGCAGATTTCTGATTGGGCCCATTGTCAGAGCGCCGCCCCGCCCGATCAGAGGGCCTAGCGTTTGGGACATCGCTTTCTTCGACCGAGACAACCACCAGATTGGGGTCTTCGGCATCCGTGATATTCTCCATGAACAGCGCCTTTTCCCCGTCGGCGATGACAATCCATGTTCCCTGCGTTAATGCGACCATTGTGATCTCCTGATTTGGTTTTCTGAGACCATCCCTCATCTTTCAGGCACGGCTAACCATTTGCGCAACTTTGTTTTTCGCTGCGCCGCCTGGAATTTTTTCAAGTGATTTGCGGCTCTCTCCTCCGCCACACTTAAAGTAAGCACTGCGCGCCGTCTTACAATCCGGCCGGACCGCGAAACTGCGGCTATAGGCGGGTTTTCACCGGTTAGGAGAACAGTTCGATTACCGTAATTTCGGGCGTTACACCAAAACGCACGGGCAGGATCGAACATCCGATACCCCCGGACACGACAAGATCACGATTGCCTTCGCGCACGTGACCATAGGCATAGCGATTGCCGAATTTCGAGGGCACCACCGGCGACCAGCCAAACAGCCGTACCTGCCCTCCATGAGTATGACCTGACAGGGTCAGGGCCACGCGATCGGGAACTTTGGGGAAGATATCCGGTTCATGCGCCATCATCACCACCGGGGCATCATCCGTGATCTGCCCAAGCGTCGCAGGCAGGTCATCCAGCCCTTGGTATCGACCATTGCCCGTATAAATCGCCAACTGATCTTCGAGGCCTGCAAGCCAAATCCCGGCACCATCCAGTTTGAAGGCCTCGTTTGAAAGCACCCGGATACCATTCCGTCTCAGCGCATCGCCGTACAGATTCGGCCCGCCCCTGCGCTTTTGGGCTGACCGGTCATCCCACCAATCGTGATTTCCCAGAACCGCATAGACACCATGCTTTGCCTGCAACCCGGACAACACCGGCGCCAGATCGGCAATTTTAACCGGTTGTAAATTTATCCTGTGCCCGGCGGCATAGTCCCCCAACAGCAGGATAAGGTCAGGTGACAGAGCGTTTGTGCGCCGAACGATCTGCTGGACTCTTTTCAACCCCACATAGGGCTCACCAACATGCAGATCAGCCAGCACCGCGATCCGCAGCGGCGGTGCGGTCCAATCCGCGCGCCGGATCCGCCACTTACGAACACGCAGGCGCAGCGCGGGTTCGATGAAGAAACCATACGTGGCAGCAAAAAGGCCTGCCAGCATCACTGCCAGCAGGCCCTTTATGAACCCTCTACGGGTCACTGGATCACATCCGCGAAGCGACGTTTTCCCAGTTCACCAGATTGTCGAGGAAGTTCGACAGGTACACCGGACGCTTGTTGCGGAAGTCTATGTAATATGAATGCTCCCACACGTCGCAGCCCAACAGAGCAGTCTGGCCAAAGCACAGCGGGTTCACGCCGTTTTCGGTCTTGGTCACGGCCAGCGAACCGTCCGCATTCTTGACCAGCCACGCCCAGCCCGAACCGAACTGACCGGCACCAGCCGCGCTGAACTGCGACTTGAACTCGTCAACCGAGCCAAAGCATTCGACCAGCGCCTTTTCCAGCTCGCCAGGCATGGCGTTGTCGCCGGGGCCCATCATCTCCCAGAACTGGTTGTGGTTCCAAAGCTGACTGATGTTGTTGAAGATGCCGTTTTGCGCGACGGCATTTGCGTCGTAGGTGCCGGTGATGATCTCTTCCAGCGACTTGCCGTCCCACTCGGTACCAGCGATCAGCTTGTTGCCGTTGTCGACATAGGCCTTGTGGTGCAGGTCGTGGTGAAATTCCAATGTTTCGGCGGACATGCCCTTGGCTGCCAGCGCGTCGTGTGCATAAGGAAGATCAGGAAGTTCAAAAGCCATCTCGGCCCCCTGTTTAAAATGTAAGTTGCGGTTCCCAAGGTTAAATGCTTTGGCAAGTGCCGCAGGTCAAGGGCAGAGATCATAAAACCCGGAGGTCCGCGATGCTAACTCAGGCGCGCAAGATGTTTTACCGCGCCCGCGGATACTATGCGGGCAGCCTGAATGGCGAGCCTTTCCGGCTGGATCCCTACCACTCGAAGTTCTGGCGCAAGGCCTCGGCCGGCGCGTGGGAGCCTGAGACTTTTGCCGTGCTGGATAGATATCTAACGCCGGACAGCGACTATCTGGACATCGGGGCATGGATCGGCCCAACGGTGCTGTACGGTGCCCGCAAAGCCCGCCACGTCTGGTGTTTCGAACCAGACCCCACCGCGTTTCGGCATCTGGCGTGGAATCTGGACCTGAACGACATTCGCAATGTTTCGGCATTTGGCGTCGCATTGTCGGATCAATTCGGCGTGGCCCGTATGGCATCCGTTCGCGGTGAACCCGGGGATTCCACCAGTTCACTGTTGCATGACGGGGTGCATGGGACAGATGCATTGACCATCGAGTGGGATCAGTTCGAGGCCGTAAATGACCTGTCCCGTGTCTCCTTGGTCAAGATGGATATCGAAGGGGCGGAATTTGCGGTTCTGCCGAGCCTTTTGCCCTTTCTGAAAAAGCATCGCCCGGCCCTGTATATTTCGCTCCACTCGCCCCTTCTGGCCGAGGAAGACCGGCTTATACGGACATCTCAACTCTTAGAAAGCCTTGCCTTCTACACTGAAATTCAAGACGAAAACGGGCACCCACTAAAGGTCGAAGAATTGCTGCAACCTCAAGAGTTGAAGCGGTATCGCGCCGTTGTGTTGCGTGAATAGAATGTGCAGAATTTTTTTCGTGCATTAGTTGCATATGCGCTTGAAACTCTCGCATTGTTTGGTGTCTTCCCTTCTGGATAGACCGATTAAACGAGGAACCATGAAATATCTTTTCTTAGCATCCATTTTTACCGTTTTTGCACAGGCAGCGGCGGCGGAAACAATTACTTACGATTGTGCCGTTCGCGACCGCGACGGAACCGGGTGGGTCGCGCCCCGCTATATCTTTGTTATTGATAAGGACGGCGTTAGTGCGCAAACAGCCAGCGGGCACAACGAAATGCAGTCCGCTAAGCTGAAAATTGATAGAAAGAAGCGTTACAAGCTGGATTGGCGCGTTGAGTTGACAGAGTTTGGCGGCCAAAAAGTCCGGGTAAATTACACGGCCCGCATTGACCCTTCTGACAACACCGTGAAACTGAGAGGCAACTGGGTGAATGCCAACTTTGTCAACAAGCCTTCAGGGCAAGGCAAATGCAAAGTGATCGATGGTTAAGCTTCGGTTAAACCGCAAAAGCCCCGGAAAATCCGGGGCTTTTTTTCCTAGCTTCGGAACCTAATAAACCCCGACCTCACTGCCCGGCTGCGCTGCGACCTTCAACAGTTTGAACACGTAGTCTGCGGTTGACCGGAAGCAGACGACGCGGAGAGTTTCGGCGTCATCCAGCCAGAACGCACCGGCAACCTGCGCCAAGCGCGAGCGGCGGATTTGGCCGGGTTGGAAGGCGTCAGCCGACAGATCTACCGGTGCCAGTTTGCCCAGAACTTCGCGAGCGTTCGAGCCCGAGATGCTGAACACCGCGCGGGCATCCGAGACGTTGACCGCCAGGGCATGCACACCGCTTAGCGCGTTGGTCATCGCGGCCAGTTTGGCCTCGACCTCGGCATATGGGACAAGCACAAGCAATTCGTCGGTGGACATCCAGCAAACACCGCTGTCTCCGTCGACAAATGCCTCGCGCTGGCCGGGTACTTTCTGGCCGGTGGCGTCTTTGACGGCCTTCACCAGAACCTTGTCGGACAGGTCGCCGCGCAGGGTGATCATGCCCTGCAGGCCGCATTCTTCAACCTTGGCGATGCCCTCATAGCTGGCGTGGTTCAGTGCGCTGATGGGTTCAGACATTCTGCTTCTCCCCGTCCTTGTCGAAGAAGATCGGATCCACGATCTTTGCTTTGTAGGATTTGCCATCGGTGCCCGGGAACTCGACAATCTCGCCCATGCGGTCAGGACCATGCTTGATCAAGCCCATGGCGATGCCTTTGCCCAGATTGGCCGAATAATAGGTTGAGGTCACACGACCGATCATGTTGCGCTGACCGTTGGCGTTGACGCCCTCTCCCACTGCGTAAGCCCCATCCGGGATGACAGAACCATCCACAGTCTCAAGACCCACCAGTTTCCAACGCTCGGGATCGGCCATATGGCTGCGCAAATGGGCACGTTTGCCGAGGTAATCCTCTTTCTTTTTCGAAAGCGCCCAATGCAGCCCCAGATCCTGCGGGATCACGGTTCCATCGGTTTCGTCGCCGATCATGATAAAGCCCTTCTCGGCCCGCAGTATGTGCAGACATTCAGTGCCATAGGGCATCACGCCGAATTCCTTGCCTGCATCCATCAGCGCATTCCAGAAGGCCTGCCCTTGTGATGCAGGGACGGCGATCTCGTACGACAGCTCACCCGAGAACGAGATGCGATAAGCCCGGCAATCAAAGTCGCCGATCTTGCCATCGCGCCACTCCATGAAGGGCAGCGCCTCTTTCGACACATCCATGCCGCCGAGCTTTTCAAGCACCTTGCGGGCGTTGGGGCCAACAACGGCGACCTGCGCATATTGCTCGGTCACGTTGGCAACATAGACTTTCCAGTCCCACCATTCGGTTTGCAGCCATTCTTCCATGTGACCGTGGATACGTTCGGCCCCGCCGGTGGTGGTGTGGCACAACCATGTGTCTTCGTCGATCCTGGCAACAACACCGTCGTCGATCAGAAAGCCATTCTCGGAACACATCAGGCCATAGCGGCATTTGCCGACCTTCAGAGTAGACATCATGTTGGTGTACATCATGTCCAGGAACTTGCCTGCGTCCGGCCCTTTGACGATCAGCTTGCCCAAGGTCGAGGCATCCAGCAGGCCGAGGTTCTCGCGGGTATTTTTCACCTCACGGTTCACGGCGTCATGCACGGATTCACCCGGACGAACATAGGCATAAGTCCGGCGCCAGTGGCCGACCGGCTCCCAATCGGCGCCGTTCTTGTCGTGCCAGTTGTGCATCGGGGTTTGACGGATTGGCTGGAACACCTCACCACGTGCCTCACCGCCGATAGATGCCATTGAAATTGGGGTGTAAGGCGGGCGGAACGTTGTTGTTCCAACCTTCGGGATTTCGGAGTCCAACGCATCAGCTAGGATCGCCAATCCGTTGATGTTACTCAGTTTACCCTGATCGGTTGCCATGCCCAGAGTGGTGTAACGCTTGGTATGTTCAACGCTCTCATACCCCTCACGCGCAGCAAGTTGCACGTCCGAAACTTTGACGTCGTTTTGGAAGTCCAGCCAGGACTTCATCCGCAGTTGAATATCCGCGTTCGCAGGCATCAACCAGACCGCAGCCATAGGTGCCTCTGACGTAGTTTCCCCGACAGGCGCTTTGGTGCGTTTGGTTTTGAATCCAGCCGCTTTGGCTGCGGCCTTACCGGCTGCATCGGCATCGGCCAGCACATCGCCCAGCGCCATCGGGCCATTCGATGCCCCGGCGGCTACGACGAACCCTTCGCCATCGGCCCCAAGCGGGGGTCGCGCAGGATCCGGCCGGAAATGCGCATTGGCATCGTCCCAGATCAGCTTGCCGCCGCAGTGCGACCACATATGCACGACCGGAGACCAACCGCCCGACATCGCAACCGCATCGCATTCCACCTCTTCACGGGCGCCACCGATGCCGTCCTGATTGCAGATGGCAACTTTCTTGACGCGTTTGCCGCCTTTGACTTTGGCAATGGCCTTGCCCACATCGACGCGGATACCCAGTTGGCGCGCCTCTTCAGCCAGAGGGCCGGAGGTAGCCCTTGCGTCAACCACACGCAAGATATCGACACCGGCCTGTTTCAAGGTGATCGCAGTCCGGTAGGCGTCGTCATTATTGGTGGCCACAATCACCTTTTCACCGGGTGTCACACCCCAGTTCACGACATAATCCCGCATGGCCGAGGCCAGCATGACACCCGGCACATCATTACCCGCAAAAGACAACGGACGCTCAATCGCACCGGTAGCAGTCACGACCTGTTTCGCCCGAATACGCCAGAGACGATGGCGCGGGCCCTGTGCACCAGGCTTGTGGTCTGTCAGGCGTTCATAGCCCAGCACATAGCCATGGTCATAGACCCCTGCACCCATGCAGCGGTTGCGCAAGATGACGTTGCCCATTGTTTCAAGTTCGGAAACAATTTGTTCCACAAACTTATCCACAGGCTCATCATTGATTGTGCCGCCATCAACTGGGGCACGGCCACCCCAATGCGCGGTCTGCTCAATCAACATGACCTTTGCACCGGACTGAGCGGCCACTTTGGCAGCCTGCAAACCGGCCACGCCGCCACCGATCACCAACACATCGACGAAGTTGTAGAAATGCTCATAGGTATCCGCATCACGGCTGTCCTTGTCGGGGGCTTTGCCCAGACCGGCAGATTGGCGGATGAACGGCTCGTAGACATGTTTCCAGAACGGCTTGGGATGAATGAACATCTTGTAATAGAAGCCAGCCGGCAAGAACCGCGACAGGTGCGTATTGATCGCACCGATATCAAATTCCAGGTTCGGCCAGTGGTTCTGAGAGATCGAGGTCAGACCGTTGAACAGCTCGGTCGTGGTGGCGCGCTGGTTCGGCTCGAACCGATTGCCCTGCCCCAGACCGACCAGAGCGTTGGGTTCTTCCGCACCACTGGCGACAACACCACGTGGGCGGTGATACTTGAACGACCGGCCCATCATCATCTGATCATTAGCCAGCAAGGCCGAGGCAAGCGTGTCGCCTTCGTAGCCCTGCATCGAAGTGCCGTTGAAGGAGAATGTGACCTGTTTCGACCGGTCAATCAGCCGGCCTTGATTTGCGAGACGGGTGCTCATGATGCGGACCTTTCGCAGGCGGAATTACGGGTGGTGGCGCGGATCATTTGTATTCTCTCCACGTCCAGCCAGGGCGCTTGGCGGTGATCGCCTCGCGAATTTCTTTGGGCGGCTCAAACACCTGGGCAGAGTAGGTGCCGAAAACTTCGAGCGTTTGCGTGCAGCGCGCCGCGTGGAACCACTTGCCGCATCCATTCGCATGGCGCCAGCGTTCGAAATGAACGCCTTTAGGGTTTTCACGCATGAACAGGTAATCGTGGAAATCACCATCTGATGAGCCCGGACCGAAACGCTTCAGATGCGCCTCGCCACCGGCGGCCAGTTCGGTTTCTTCGGCATCGACACCGCAATAGGGGCAATTCAGGATCAGCATATGTTCATCCTCTCGGCAGCAGGCGAGACCATGCTGCATGCGAAATCTAAGTAACGGGTGCGCGAGATTTTTCGCCGAAAAATCTCCATCAGTGCGCAACCCCGGCCGCGACGCTTTCGTCGATGAAGCGGCCTTCTTTGAAACGATCCAACGAGAACGCCTCGGTCAGCGGTGAATGACCCGTGGCCATCAGCTGTGCCATGCCCCAGCCGGACCCCGGAATGGCCTTGAAGCCACCGGTGCCCCAGCCACCGTTGATGAAACAGTTCCCCAGGGGTGTTTTTGACAGGATGGGCGAGCGGTCGCCGGTCATATCCACGATCCCGCCCCATTGCCGCAGCATTTTCAGACGTGAGATCATCGGGAAGGTCTCGACCAACGCGCGCACAGTTTCTTCGATATGGTGGAAGCTGCCGCGTTGGGTGTAGTTGTTGAACCCGTCGGTGCCGCCACCGATCACCATCTCTCCCTTGTCGGATTGCGACATGTAGCCATGCACCGTGTTGGCCATCACGACCACGTCCATGCAGGGTTTGATCGGCTCAGACACCAGCGCCTGCAGAGCAATCGCCTCAAGCGGCAGACGGAAGCCCGCCATTTCGGCCAGTTGACCGGAATGGCCCGCAACCACGATGCCCAGCTTGTCACAGTCGATCGCACCTTTGGTGGTGTCGACACCGACAACACGACCATCCTGTGACCGAACCCCGGTCACTTCGCATTGCTGGATGATATCCATGCCCATGGCGGAACAAGCGCGCGCATAGCCCCAAGCCACCGCATCGTGACGGGCGGTGCCACCGCGTTCCTGCCACAGCGCACCCAGAACCGGATAGCGCGGGCCTTCGAGATTGATGATTGGCACCAGTTCCTTGACCCGTTCAGGTGTGATCCATTCAGTCTTTACACCCTGCAGCGCATTCGCATGAGCCGTGCGCTGATAGCCGCGGATTTCATGCTGGGTCTGCGCCAGCATCATCACGCCGCGCGGGCTGAACATGACGTTATAATTCAGGTCCTGGCTCAGATCCTCATAAAGGCTGCGCGCCTTTTCATAGATCGCGGCAGACGGATCCTGCAGATAGTTCGAGCGGATGATGGTTGTGTTCCGACCGGTATTACCACCGCCCAACCAGCCTTTTTCGATCACAGCGACATTCTGGATGCCATAGTTCTTACCCAGGTAATAGGCGGTTGCCAGACCATGGCCACCCGCCCCCACAATGATGGCGTCATAGCGTTTCTTGGGCTCGGGCGAACGCCAGGCGCGTTCCCATCCGGTATGATAGCGCAGCGCTTCGCGCGCCACAGCAAAGGCTGAATAGTGTTTCATAAGCGAATCCATCCGGTTCGGTGATTGGCGCAGGTATGCCGTGTAACCGCCTTTGGCCCCTGCCGTGCAACGCCATAATATCGCACTATTGCGACATCGCCCTTATTATTGCGACATGAAGCCCCCTCGCGGCCATTTGTCCCTTTTTTCCGCCCCGCCACAGGTCTAAGTCAGGACAGCCATCTTGGAGTTATCATGACCTTCTGGGCCCTCATCATAGCCACCGCCGTCCTGATAGCGGTTTTTCTTGGGATTTCGATACTGCGTAGGCGAGATACGCGCGAACCATCCACTGCGTATGACTTGCAGGTCTATCGTGAACAGTTGGCCAGCGTAGATCGAGACCTGGCCCGTGGTGTCATCGCTGACGCAGATGCCGAGCGAGTTCGCACGGAAATTTCACGCCGCATTCTTGCGGCTGATGCGCAGATGCAATCTTTGTCTGAACCGCAAGGGCCTTCCAAATGGATCTCGGTTACGGCATCCATATTTGTCGCGGTCATCCTGGTAGGCGGAGGATCCTGGATGTATCTGAAGCTTGGTGCAGCCGGGCTCCCCGATCAGCCCCTGTCATTGCGGCTAGAAATGGCCGATGCTCTGCGCACAGAGCGCCCCAGTCAGGCCGAGGCAGAAGCCGCCACGCCACCCGCACCACTGCCACAGCTTGACGAAAGCTATGCCTCTCTTCTCGGGCAACTACGCGAAACCGTTTCCGGTCGTCCTGATGACCTACAAGGACATATCCTTCTTGCCCAGCACGAGGCGAACGCAGGTAACTTCCATGCCGCCTACAAAGCGCAGCAACGTGTGATCGAACTGTCCGGGAATACTGCACCCGCAGATGCCTATTCGCATCTTGCCGAGATGATGATCCTTGCTACCAACGGATATATCTCGCCCGAAGCTGAAGACGCATTGAAACAGTCATTGCAGCGTGATCCACGCCATGGTCCGGCCTTGTATTACCTGGGACAGATGATGGTACAGGTCGGACGACCTGATATCGGTTACAGGATCTGGGTGGATGCACTTGGAAGCGCGCCGACAAATGCCCCCTGGGTAACGGCCATTCGCGCACAGATGGACGATCTGGCCTTTCGTGCGGGTGTGTTCAATGCCGCCCCTATACCAGCAGGGAACCCAGGCCCCGGTGAGGATGACATCGAGGCCGCTGCATCTCTGACCGCACAAGAGCGACAAGAGATGATCCTTGGCATGGTCGAGCAACTGTCAGACAGGCTTGCAACCGAAGGCGGTTCCCCCGAAGAATGGGCCCGGCTGATCGGTGCCCTTGGGGTGGTTGGCGACATCGACCGGGCCACCGCGATCTACGCCGAAGCCCAATCCGTATTCTCGGACAATGACAACGCACTGGATATCCTTGGTGCGGCAGCAGCTCAGGCTGGGGTGACCCAATGATCCATGACATTTTTGAGGAATTTGCAGGCGCGCTTGCGCCTATGAGCGCGTTGATCGGTCTCGATCTGGGAGAAAAGACTATCGGGGTTGCAGTCTCGGACCGGATGCGCGGTGTTGCTAGCCCGCTGGAGACCGTAAGGCGTAAGAAATTCACTCTGGATTCTGCCCGTCTGCTGGAAATCATAGCCGACCGTGAGATCGGGGGCATCCTACTGGGTCTGCCGAAAAACATGGATGGTAGCGAAGGGCCACGCTGCCAGTCCACCCGTGCCTTTGCCCGAAACCTGTCCCGTTTGACCGAAGTTCCGATCGGGTTCTGGGACGAACGGCTCAGCACGGTTGCGGCAGAAAAGGCACTGCTTGAGGCGGATACGACACGAAAGCGTCGCGGACAGGTTATCGACCACGTCGCGGCAGGCTATATTCTGCAAGGCGCGCTGGACAGAATGCGCTTTCTTTAAGGATCGGAAAACGCTGATGTCGAACATGGTTTGGAAAAGGAACGAGGTCGAAAGCCCGTGCATCCAGATCTGCGTTGTGCACCCGACCGAGCGTATTTGTACCGGTTGCTACCGCACGATCGACGAAATCTCTCGCTGGTCAAAAATGGACAGCTCTGAGCGCGCCGATATCATGGCAGACCTACCGTCTCGCAAACCGCTGCTTGCCAAACGGCGCGGCGGCCGGGCGGGGCGGCTCAACAAGGCCTGAGATTTCCACAAAAGGATGTGATTGCTGAATCTGCACCGCTGCGGGCTGGTCTGAACTACGAGGGGGTCAAGTTCGATGACAGCTGGTGAGTGAGTGGCAACCCACAGCGGCGCGTTTCAACAATCGATCCTCTGCAGTGGTTCGGCAGAGGAGTTCGATCTGTGTACGCCTTTTTTGACCAATCGATCAAGAAAAATCCTCGCTGATATTTCTGTGCCCTGACGTAAATGTCACAGCAGGCTCAAGCCGCTGCGTTTCTACCCAGACGCAAGCCATGTTTTGGCGTTCTGAATTTCCTCGGCGGGAAAGAACTGAGTGCGTGTGCCAAGGATGTGGCTGGCCACCCGTTGGGCCAGATGTTGCCAGGCTTTGTCGCCAACAACCGCTGCCCGATCCAGATTACCAATATGCCCCCGGGCCAGCCGAAAATGCGAGGCAAGCGCCGTAAGGCCTTGCCATCCGTCAAACTTGGACAGATCAATCAGCAGGCGAAACCCCTGTTTCTCCTGCAAAATGTAGTCCAGATCGGTTTCGGCCTTTTTGAATTCGTCAGGGTCGAGTTTTCCCATCAGGCTGACCTGCACGCAGGGGCCGCCCAGATCCATAACGTGAATAGAGCCCAGAGATTCGCGCAACCATCGGCGCGCTTCTTCAATATTCGCGTGATCGAATACCTGCACAGGGCAAGGGAAAAGCGGAGCCGCAAGCCGGATACTGGTCTGAACCCAACCCTGATCCGCCACAACTCCAATTCGGTCAAAGCCGCGCCAGTGGCTGAGGCCCAATTTTGTATCCGACCAAACCGCATTCAGATCGTACCCTTTGAACTCTGGCTGCACTATCGCCAACAACCGCACTGTATCGTGTTCGGCCAGTGCGGCCTCAATCGCCGGGATCAATGTTGTGGAATAGTCCGTACCTGTCACTTCGCCGGAAAGCTCGATTTCAATCAATGCTCCGTCAGAGTTTTTGTGGACAGCAATCATCAAAAAATCCTCCAAATCTGTATAATGACAGAACGTTAGGAGGATTTGATCCATTCGGCCACACCGCCAGCGCATTCAGGCCGAAAATAGGCGATCATCCGGCCATCCGACCCAGCCTCAGCCCCGCTACCCCATGGCGCTACCCCGTGCAGGCAGTGGCGGTGCAGCAGATAGGCCTCGCCCGGACGTGCGGGCAATACGATGCGACGGCAAGTATCAAAGACCTCACGACGGGCAGCCTGATAAACATCTGTTATGTCCACCTGATCCAGAGTGTCCGGGCGCTTGTCTTCAAGTGCATCCGCAAATGCAGCCTGCATGATCTTGTGGCTACCTTCCCAAAGAACCATCGGGGACGCATTCTCGCTGGCATCAGTCAATGGAATGCCCAGAATCCACGCATGCGGTTCCTCGACCCTGCGGCGCCTGTCCGGGCCGGACGGGCGTAAACCATCCACATGGGCCGCATCCCGCTTTGCTCGATACTGGGCAGCAGACTCGCCCTCTCCGCGTCGGGGCAACGGGTAGCCGGGGTAAATGACCGAGACCTGGGCTTTGTGCAATGGCAACGACCCATAACGCGACACTATGAAATCCATGACGGCCCCGGTCAGAACCGGGGACCCCTGGACCCTGCCCTCGGTGTCGTTGTTCAGCGCGTCGACCCCAATGAACCAGGTCCCTTCACAGTCCAGCCAATGCGCGAATTCCGGATCCGTCGCAGCAGCGCGTGCTGCAGGCAGCGCATAAGATACCCAGTCCAGAATAGCCCGGTCGTGGGGAAATTTCACCCAACCCTTTTCCTCGAAAGAACTCAAAAACCCAACGCCTTGCGCAACATATTCAGGGCGACCAGAGTCAGGAAGACCGCGAATATCCGCTTGAGCGGCTTTGGATCCATCGCATGGGCCAACTTTACGCCCCAGGGCGCAGTGATCATGGTCATGGCGACCACAATCCCAAAGGCAATCAGATTGACGGCGCCGATGGTAAAGGGCGGGCGGTGTTCAGGGGCAATTTCGAGAAACAGGAACCCCATGACCGAGGGCACAGCGATGATCACGCCAAACCCGGCCGCCGTGGCGACAGCCCGGTGAATTGGCGTGTTGAACAAGCTCATTAACGGCACGCCAAAGCTGCCGCCGCCGATACCCATCAGAACGGATAGGAAGCCGACCGAGGGCGACAGGAGAGCGCGTTTCAGGCCCTTGGGCATGGCGTCTCCAAGCCGCCATTCGGATTTACCCAGACCAAGATAGGCACCAATCACCATACCCAATACACCGAACAGGGCCTGCAATGCCTCGGTCCGAAGAGCGGATGCCACCATCACGCCCAACACCGCACCGATGGCGATGCCCGGACCCCAACTGCTCAGGATATCCCAATCAACGGCACCCTTTTTGTTATGTGCCAGAACCGACCGTAGTGAGGTTACGATAATCGTTGCCAGTGAGGTGGCGAGGCACAGCTGCATCAACTGCGGGCCGCCATACCCAAGGGTCTGAAACGCATAGAAAAAAGCAGGGACCAGCACGATGCCTCCGCCGACACCCAACAGACCCGCCAAAACGCCTGCCAGCGCTCCGATCACCAGCAGAAGAACCAGCATCTGAGCAAGCAACATTACTTCGGGCATCATTCCCCCCAACCGACCTTTTGCCGTATTGCCACCATTCAGGCCTCGGTCAGAGGCGCGACATGATCCAGTGCCTGCAACATAACCTCGGGGCCCGCCCCGTCATGCACTGCACCTTCAGACAGGGTCCGTCGCCAAGCCCGCGCACCCGGCCGTCCTGCGAACAGGCCAAGCATATGTCGCGTAATCTGGTGCAAGCGCCCTCCGCCAGCAAGATGGCATTCGATATAAGGCACCATTTTCCGGACAACAGCAAACGGGTCGGCGGCCTGACCGACCCCAAAAATCACAGGATCCGCTGTGGACAGAACATCTGACGGCTGATGATACGCAGCCCGCCCGATCATCACACCATCCAGCCCTGCATCCAGATGCCCGCGCGCCTGTTCCAGATCAGCAATGCCACCATTTATAGAGATGTGCATATCCGGGAATTCCGCCTTCATCCGATGCACGAGATCATAATCCAAAGGCGGTATATCCCGGTTTTCCTTGGGGCTGAGCCCTTGCAGCCAGGCTTTGCGCGCGTGAATTGTGACCCGAGAGCATCCCGCTTGCCTGATCTGGCTCAGAAACTCAGGCAAAATGTCTTCGGGCTGTTGGTCGTCGACTCCAATGCGGCATTTGACCGTGACATCTACGTCCACGGCTTCGCGCATTGCGGCAACACAATCCGCAACGCGGTCAGGGGATTTCATCAGCACCGCACCAAAAGTGCCAGATTGCACTCGATCAGACGGGCAGCCACAATTCAGATTGATCTCATCATAACCAGCATCCGCCCCCAACCGGGCCGCTTGTGCCAATTCCTGAGGGTTCGACCCGCCCAGTTGCAGGGCCACGGGATGCTCCTGCGGGTTGTGGTCCAGCAAATGCAGCGCACCACCCCGAACTAACGCAGGCGCTGTTACCATTTCAGTGTACAGCAGCGCCTCGGTGCTCAGCAACCGATGCAGATAACGACAATGCCTGTCCGTCCAATCCATCATAGGGGCGACGCTCAGGCGTGCGGCTTGTCTTACCTTGTCATTCAATGCTGAGTCCTCGTCGCACCCGGTATCCAATCAGACGGATCGAAACCGCAAATTCCTGCCCCTCGAATCGGGCAGCCCGGGGTTTAGCATATTCGAAAGGGGCCGTCCTTGTGTCTGCCAACCGCGTTACCGATTGTCGACACCGTACCGGCAAATCATCATTTCGACGCTGCGCTGAATGGTATCAGACATTTCGTCCTGACTAAGTACGGTCCCGCAAAAAACCATGGGCCAGAATGCCCTGCTCTTGATCAATCCGATGAATTCACGACCCGCGATGTCGGGGTTATCGATGCGTAGCTGACCATCCTCTGCCGCATCTTTAAGCATGGCCGAGAAGATGGCAGTTTTGTCCAATTTGCCCTGCGCGGCGACCGCAAGGTCGGGATTGCGCAAGGTTTCGCTGATCACCATACGCGACATCGCCATCACCTCGGGTGACATGAGAATGCGTCCCTCGGCCCAGGCCAGATCGGTCAGTTGCTCTTGGATATCCCGGCCCTTTTCGTATCTGATATCCAACACCTCAGAGAAGCGGTTCGACAGCTCAACCACGATCGAGCGGAACAGGTTTTCCTTACTTTCGAAATACTTGTACAGTGTGCGCTTGGAGACCTCGGCCCGTGCCGAGATCCGATCCATACTGGCCGCCGAGAACCCCTTTTCCTGGAATTCAGCTACGGCAGCCTCGATGATCTGGGCATGCTTTAATGCTTTCGGTGCGCTGAGGTCATTCATGCTCCAAAGCTATAGACCCTTTGACACGAGCCGGTCAAACGCTAGGTAAACTCTCGGGTTTACAATGCCCTGCCCCCTGCCTAAGGTAAACCCGCCAGTTTACCGATTCAGGTAACCAGCCCAACAGGAGATCCCCCCAATGGCTTTGACATTGAAACTGAACGGCCAGACCCACACGGTCGAGGCCGAGCCCGGCACGCCCCTTCTGTGGGTAATCCGGGACGAACTGAAGATGACAGGAACCAAGTTCGGCTGCGGTGTCGCGTCCTGTGGGGCCTGCACCGTGCATCTGGACGGAGAGCCTGTGCGTTCTTGCCAGACGTATATTGAGGATGTCGAAGACGCCGAAATCACCACGATCGAAGCTGTCGGAAACAACGATATTGGCGCCGCGGTACAGCAGGCCTGGGTCGAATTGGACGTGGTTCAATGCGGTTACTGCCAATCCGGTCAGGTGATGTCGGCGGTCGGATTGCTGTCCGAAAACCCAAAGCCCAGCGTTGAAGAAATCGACGACTACATGTCCGGCAACGCCTGTCGCTGTGCCACCTATCAACGCATCCGCGCCGGTATCCAGCGCGCATCCGAAATTCTGGAGGCCTGATCCATGACCATCAACACCTCTCGCCGTGGTTTTCTAAAAGGCGCTGCTGCAACCGGTGCCGTCTTGCTGGTTGGGGCCCGCCCCGATGGCGTTCTGGCTGCGGCCTCGTCCGAGACGACGCAGCTCAACCCATTTGTTAAGATTGACGCCGACGGCACCGTGACCGCCATCGTCAAACACTTCGAAAAGGGTCAGGGCCCCGCGACCGGCCTTCCGACGCTTATCGCCGAGGAAATCGGCATCACTATGGACCAAATTAAATACGAATTCGCGCCGTCGAACCCCCAAGTCTATAACAACCTGCTGTTCGGCCCCTTCCAAGGCACCGGCGGGTCAACCGCGATGGCGAATTCCTGGCTGCAATACCGTCAGGCTGGCGCTGCTGCCCGTGAGATGCTGATCAACGCCGCCGCCCAAAGATGGGGCGTCGATGCATCAGGCATCACCATTGAGGAAGGCATCGTCAAAGCAGACGAGAAATCTGCACCGATTGCCGATTTCGTGGCAGCCGCTTCGCAGATGGAAGCGCCGACCGAGCCACGCCTGAAAGACCCCTCGGAATTCCGCCTGATCGGAAACGAGGCCGTGCGTCGCAAGGACTCGGCAATCAAAGGCAACGGACAGGCGATGTACGCCATGGATGTCCACCTGCCCAACCAGATGGTTGCGATGATCAAACGTCCGGAGTCGCGCGGTGGTGTTGTCATCAGCTTTGACGACAGCGCCTCGAAAGAGATCAAAGGCTATATCAGCGCCACTGCATTGCCCAATCAGGCGGGCGTTGCGGTCTATGCCGAAGATACCTGGGCCGCGATTCAGGCGCGTGACGCGCTTGAGGTCGAATGGGACATGTCCGGCGCTGAAACCCGCCACTCGGATCAGATCAAGGCCGAGATCATGGACGCGCTGAATGCCGAGCCCGCCTATAACGTGAACAAGGCAGATGTTGCCACGGTTTCGGCGGCGATCGACGCGGCGGATACGGTCGTAGAAAAAACTTTTTACTACCCGCTTCTCGCCCATGCTCCGATGGAGCCACTGAACTGCACAATCGAACAGACAGCAGAGGGTGACATCGTTCTGCATGATGGCGCTCAGATGCCAACCGGCCCGCACATGGCGTATCAGCAAATCTTTCAGCTGCCACCCGAGAAAATCCACATCAGAACGATGCTGGCCGGCGGGTCTTTCGGGCGTCGCGCAACACCGGATGCGGACTATCAGGTTGAGGCCGCGTTGGCCTTTGTTGTCACTGACCGCTCGCGCCCGGTCAAACTGGTCTGGACGCGGGAAGACGACATTCGCAGCGGGTATTACCGCCCGGCCTTCGGCCACAAAGTTCGTGTCGGGTTGAATGCGGAGGGGAATATCGTGGGATGGCAGCATCAGGTTGCTGGGCAATCGATCATGAAGGGCACCCCGTTCGAAGCGGTTGCAGTGCATGACGGCGTCGACCACAGCTCGATCGAGGGCATCGCAGACAGCCCCTATGATATTCCGGGGATGGCGCTTGGACTGACCGACACACCCAAGGCCACATCGGTCCTATGGTGGCGGTCGGTAGGACATACCCACACTGCCTATACGATGGAAACAATGATGGATTTGGCCGCCACCGCCGCGGGCCGTGACCCGGTTGAGTTCCGTCTCGCACATCTGGCGGATGCGGGTAATGCAGACCAACAGCGCAAGGCCTCAGTTCTGAAACTTGCGGCCGAGAAAGCAGATTGGGGCAACGTCCCTGCCGGTCGAGCGCAAGGTATTGCGGTGCACAAATCCTTTGGTTCTTATGTGGCTGAGGTGGTCGAAATCTCGGGCGATCCGGATGACGGTATCAAGATCGAAAAGGTCACCTGTGCTGTCGATTGCGGTATCGCGGTGAACCCCGACGTGGTGCGTGCCCAGATGGAAGGTGGCATCGGCTATGGCATCGGGCATGTGATGCGCGATCAGATCACACTGACCGGCGGTTCCGTGGATCAATACAACTTCCCGGATTACGAGCCCCTTCGGATCGGCGATATAGCTACAATCGACGTCCACATCCTGCCCTCGGCCGAGGCCCCCACAGGCGTGGGCGAACCCGGCACGCCGCCCTCGGCCCCCGCGCTCGCGAACGCAATCAAGGCAATGTCGGGGACCTTGATTGCCGATCTGCCGATGGCCGAGAACGGCATAAGCTTTGCATAAGGTCCCGACCCCGCGCCGAAAAAAACGGCGCGGGGATAATTTGATCAAATTTCGTGACAAGGCGCTTTGTGTCGATTAAACCTCGGAGTACCAGAATGATGGAGACGCCGATGGACCTGAACGCCCTACACAGTTTTCGCGTAGCGGCCTGCGACCTTAACGGTCAGCTGCGCGGCAAACGCGTGCCTCCTTCTTATGCTGACAAGCTGAGTAAAGGTGTGGTGCGGATGCCCTTTTCGGCATTGAATGTTGATCTGTGGGGCGCGGATATCGAGGATAGCCCGCTTGTGTTTGAATCAGGCGACGCGGACGGCATATTACTGCCAACCGAGCGTGGCCCCGTCCCAGTTCCCTGGCTTGAAACCGAAACAGCGCTGGTGTTGATGTCCCTGTATGACGATCAGGGCAAGCCCTTTGCCGGCGACCCTCGCCATGCTCTGACCTCGGTGCTGCAACGCTATGCCGAGCGTGGCTGGTCTGTTGTTGCGGCGACCGAGCTGGAATTCACGCTATTGGACTCATCAGGTGCACGGCCGGTGCCTCCGATCAATCCTTTGACGGGGCGACGGTTGGTCGACGAGGCAGTCCTGTCCATGGCGGAAATGGATGCGTTCGACGCCTTTTTCACAGACCTCTATGACGGATGCGAGGCAATGAGCATCCCGGCTCAAACCGCCATTTCCGAAAGCGGGATCGGCCAGTTTGAAATCAACCTGAACCATCAGGACGCCATGCGCTGCGCAGATGATACGTTGCTTTTCAAGGTGTTGACTCGTGGCCTTGCACGCAAACATGGGTTTACCGCAACTTTCATGGCCAAACCCTATGCCCAGGATGCGGGCAATGGGATGCATGTCCATTTTTCGGTCGTCGACCAGGATGGGCAAAATATCTTTGACAATGGCGGGCCTGAAGGCACTGATCTTTTGCGCTCGGCCATAGCCGGATGTCTGTCCGCAATGCCTGGTTCAACTCTGATTTTTGCACCGCACGGGAACTCCTACACCCGGCTTGTCCCCGGCGCCCATGCCCCAACTGAGGCATGCTGGGCTTATGAAAATCGCACTGCCGCGCTGCGCGTTCCCGGCGGCGCGCCCTCTGCCCGCAGGATCGAACATCGCGTTGCTGGTGGTGACATCAATCCCTACCTCATGCTGAGCGCCGTACTCGGTGCGGCGCTGAACGGCATCGAGGACGGAACTGAACCGCCAGCTCCAATCACGGGCAACGCCTATGAGATCGACGGCCTGCCGCAACTCGCTGGCGACTGGGCTTCAGCCATCACCGCCCTTGAAACCGATCCGCAAGTTGCGCGCATCTTTCCCGCCCCGCTGATCAGCAATCTTGCCATGACAAAGCGACAAGAGATCCTGCGCTTTGACGAACGCCCACCCGAGGAGCATTGGCTAAGTTATCTCGAGGCGGTTTGAGCCCCCTTGCCCGCTTCGTTCTGCTCAGCTAGAATAAATTTGATCAAATTTGGTGACCCATGAAAATCGGTATCCTTGTAACCGGCCACCCCCCTGACGAATTGCACGATCAGTTCGGTGAATATGACGGCATGTTTCGCGCGCTGCTGGATGGCAACGGCTTTGAGTTTGTGACCTATGCTGTTGTCGACGATCACTTTCCGCAAAGTTTTGACGATGCTGATGGATGGATCATCACCGGCTCGCGCTATGGCGCCTATGAGGACCATGCCTGGATTCGCAAGCTCGAAGCGCTGATCCGCGACATCCATCAAAGCGGCAAACCCCTGATCGGCATATGCTTTGGTCATCAAGTCATTGCGCAAGCCCTTGGCGGGAAAGTTGAAAAGTTCAAACAGGGCTGGGCCGTGGGGCGGACGGACTACGATTTGGACGGACAGACCGTCACTTTGAATGCCTGGCATCAGGACCAGGTGGTAGAGCTGCCCGCCGGTGCACAAGTAACTGGTTCGAACGCCTTTTGCCAGAATGCCATGCTGGCCTATGGCGACACGATCTGGACCGTTCAGGCCCACCCGGAGTATGGCGACAGCTTCATCGAAGGGCTGATGGACACACGCGGCAAAGGTGTCGTTCCAGACAATCTGATGCAGGCCGCCGCCGACCGCCTGCCCACCCGCGACGACAGTCCGAAGATCGGACAGTTCATGGCAGAGTTTTTGAAGAAAGAGAGGGCCTGATGGCCGATTGGACAGAACAACTGCCACAGGCAGCCCGTACCTATTTTGAAGGTCACCGATTGGATGAGGTCGAGTGCATCATCTCTGACCTGCCCGGCATCGCGCGCGGGAAAGCGGTTCCGGCCACCAAATTTGCACGCCAGTCCTACTTCCATCTACCCGATAGTATCTTTTACCAGACTATCACCGGGGACTGGGGCGAAGCCGCCGGAGAGGACGGCTTCATTGAACGGGACATGATCCTTAAGCCTGACTTTTCGACTGCTTCCGCTGCTCCTTGGACGGGTGACTGGACACTGCAGGTGATCCACGACGCCTATGACCGGGACGGAGAGCCGATCCCGTTCAGCCCACGCAACGTGTTGAAGCGCGTCGTAAAAATGTATCACGACAAAGGCTGGAAACCGATTGTCGCGCCAGAGATGGAGTTCTTTCTGGTCGCCCCCAATGTCGACCCCGCGCAGGGGATCAAACCGATGATGGGCCGTTCGGGTCGTCCGGCGGCCGCGCGGCAGGCCTATTCGATGACAGCGGTGGATGAATTCGGCCCGGTGATCGACGACATCTATGACTTTGCCGAACATCAGGGATTCGAGATTGACGGCATCACCCAGGAAGGCGGCGCCGGACAGCTTGAAATCAACCTGCGCCATGGTGATCCGGTCAAGTTGGCAGATGAAGTGTTCTATTTCAAACGCCTGATCCGCGAAGCCGCGTTGCGACACAACTGCTTTGCGACCTTCATGGCGAAACCGATTGCGGATGAGCCCGGATCGGCCATGCACATCCACCACTCGATCACCGAGATCGAAACCGGACAGAATATCTTTTCCGGACCTCAGGGCGGCGAAACGGATGCATTCTATAACTTCATTGCAGGGCTGCAAAACCACTTGCCTGCAGGCCTGGCAGTCATGGCACCTTATGTGAACTCGTACCGCCGCTATGTGAAAGACCATGCCGCGCCGATCAATCTGGAATGGGCTCGTGACAACCGCACGACCGGCATCCGTGTTCCCCTGTCCGGCCCCGAGGCGCGGCGCGTTGAAAATCGTATCGCAGGCATGGACTGCAACCCCTATCTGGGCATCGCCTTGTCGCTTGCCTGCGGCTATCTCGGCCTGACACAGCAGGAACGTCCGCGCCGTCAGTTTTATGGCGACGCCTACGAAGGTGACGGTGATATCCCGCAGGTCATGGGCAATGCGCTGGACCTGTTCGACGAGGCCACCGCCCTGCACGAGGTGCTGGGTCCGGAATTTGCCCGCGTTTATGGCATTGTCAAACGTGCCGAGTATGAAGAATTTCTACAGGTCATCTCTCCGTGGGAGCGTGAGCACCTGCTCATGAACGTTTAAGCCGCGATGAATCTCCTCTATTCCAACGACCGCAAGGCCGAGTATCCGGCCAGCTGGTATGCCGCGACGGCCAACACGCTCGACCGTTTTCCTGCGCTTGCTGGGGATACCAAAGCGGATGTCTGTGTGGTCGGTGGCGGCTATACCGGACTGTCCGCCGCGCTGCATCTGGCCGAGGCCGGGTTCGACGTCGTGCTGCTTGAGGCGCATCGCGTTGGTTTCGGAGCGTCAGGCCGCAATGGCGGGCAGCTGGGCAGCGCCCAGCGGATGGATCAGGAAGACCTTGAACGCCTGGTCGGCGATGACGATGCCGCCAAGCTGTGGGATCTGGCTGAAGATGCCAAGGATCTGGTCAAATCGCTGATCGAAAAGCACAAAATCGACTGTGATCTGAAACCGGGCGTGGCGGTTCTGGGCCTCAGCACCGGGGATCAGCAAGACCTCCACGATCACGCCGCGCATCTGTCGGCGCGATATGGGTATGACCATATGGAGCTGCTGGACGAAGGCGCCGCGCATGGTCTCTGCCCGTCGCCCACCTATCGCGGTGGTTATCTGGACATGGGGGCGGCGCATCTGCACCCGCTGAACTTTGCCCTGGGGTTGGCCGAAGCCGCAGCCAAGGCCGGCGTGCGCATCTTTGAGGGTACCGAGGTCACCGGGATCGACGAAGTCGATCCGGCCATCGTGCAAACCCCGCAGGGAAAGGTGACGGCCAACCACGTCATATTGGCCTGCAACGGGTATCTCGGCGATCTGAACGGCAAAGTGGCGTCGCGCGTCATGCCGATCAACAATTTCATCGCCGCGACCGAGCCTTTGGGCACCGATGCCGCCCGCGTCCTGACCCGGGATGTCGCCGTCGCCGACACCAAGTTTGTGGTGAACTATTTTCGCCTCAGCGCCGACAACCGCCTGCTATTCGGCGGCGGGGAAAGCTATGGCTACCGTTTCCCGACAGATATCGCCTCCAAGGTGCGCAAACCGATGACCGAGATTTTCCCGCATCTGCGCGATGTAAAGATCGACTATGCGTGGGGCGGTACTCTGGGTATCACCATGCGGCGAATGCCCTACCTGACACGGGTTGCCCCGAATATCCTGTCAGCCTCTGGCTATTCGGGTCACGGTGTTGGCACAGCTACACATGCCGGGCAACTGATGGCGATGGCCATTCAGGGCCAAGCCGAAGGGTTCGACACCATGTCCCGCGTACCCGCCCTGCCCTTCCCCGGAGGCCCCGCCCTACGCAGCCCGTTGCTAGTGCTGGCGATGACATGGTTTTCCCTGCGGGACCGGCTGGGATTCTGATTTCGAGATTGTCAGAGAAACTCACTTAAACTCTCTCAGGATACGAAAGCCCGTCAATTTTGACCGCCAATCAATGCCCGCCCCACCGCGACTTGCAGCGCGCGAAAAATCCATAGCAAATGGATAAGAACCGCCTTTTACAACCCGCCTGTGACAATCGACTGATCTCGCCATCTCTAAGTGCTGGCTGGAAGTCGACCAACCCGGGTGCGTCGCTGTCCAGCAGGACATCGTTCTTTCCCCGACATTCCCCGACATATGCCGAAGACCCCAAGCATTGGAGGCATCAAGTTCATCAACGCGAACTGGGTAACCGCGCCACACTAAATCCGGCCGCTTTTCACCAATCATCTCTTCTGTCGGTTTGGCATGGAAATTGGCCTGATCCGTCGTAACTTCCTCTCTTTGCGCAAAAGGAGTCTGCGTTCCGGCACGGGCGGCATATTCCCATTCGGCTTCCGTTGGTAAGCGGTAGGCATCTATCCCGAGTTTTTTGTTCAGCCAATCCGTGTAAGCCAAAGCATCCAAATAAGACACATCATTCACTGGATGATTGCCCGTAAGATCTATGCGCTCAAAACTATCGCCGATTACAAAATCTTCCGGCACATATTTGCTACATCCCCCATCTTCAACGCAGGCCATCCACTCATCACGGGTAACCTCGTTACGTCCCATGGCAAAGGACAGATCTATTCTGACGCTATGAACCGGACCTTCACTATGCGCGATATACGGCTCTTCCGCTGTCGCGGGTCGGCGCCCTTTTTCATCCCAATGAAAGTTTCGTTTCGATTCTCCCGGTGGTCCACCCATCATGAACTCACCCATAGGCAAGACAATCATTTCAGGGCAAACATCGCATTCCTGAAACATCTCAAGCGGCGCAACTTCAGTGCCATCCGACAGAAGATAATCTGCGTGAACCGCCGAAGCGAAAGTTGAAAGCGCGCCACAAAGGGCCAAATGACTGATAGTCAATGCAGTGATCCAACCCATCATACGAGAACAACGTCAAAGAAGATCCATTGCCACCTTACTTCCCCCAAAGTTGCAGGTTCAAAAGAATTTCCCGCTACGCGGGGTAAGCCAACCTGTGTCTCTCTGACTACGACAGAATAGTGAAATTTCGCCACCCTGAAGATTAAGGGCTTGGATTGACACTTCATTAGCTTTATCTTTCCCAAAGATAGAATTCAGGAATGCCAAATATGACGCTGCCTCCTAACGTCCATGACGCCGAACCCATCCCCGCGGCCGCCCGCGACGCCATTGACGCCTTGATGCAGTCAGGCGACCTGTTCCGCTACACTGCGCCGCAGGACGCTCCGGTTGCGATGCTCGAGTCGGAATTCGCGGAACTGCTGGGCACGAAATACGCGCTGGCTGTATCGTCCTGCTCAGCGGCACTGTTCCTGTCGCTCAAGGCGCTGGGTTTGCCGCGGGACGCGCGGGTGCTGATACCGGGCTTTACCTTTGCGGCGGTGCCCTCATCGGTCATACATGCGGATTGCATCCCCGTACTGTGTGAGGTGGGTGACAATTATCGCATCGACATGGATGACTTTGCCGCCAAACTGGATAACGTGCAGGCCGTGATCATTAGCCATATGCGCGGACATACTTCGGATATGGACGCGATCATGACCCTGTGCAGCGCGCGCGACATTCCGGTGATCGAGGACGCAGCCCATTCGCTGGGGACAACTTGGCATGGCCGCAATATTGGGACGATTGGCAAGATCGGCTGTTTCTCGTTTCAGTCCTACAAGATGATCAATGCGGGCGAAGGTGGCATTCTGATAACCGACGACGCTGATCTGGTGGCGCGTGCCGTGATCATGTCCGGCGCCTACGAACATAATTGGAAGAAACACAAAGGTCCGCGTGGCGACAACTCATCGGAACTCGAAGAGGCCTTTGGCCGCTGGCAGAACCAGTTGCCGCTGTATAACCTGCGGATGAGCAACCTGAGCGCTGCAGTAATCCGTCCCCAGATGCCTGAATTGGCACGTCGTGTCAGCGATGGGTTGCAAAACCACGACTATGTGGCGGAGCGCCTGAACTCATCACCCTATATCAACGTGCCTGCCCCGCTGATGCCAGAACGCCGGGCGCCGGACTCGATCCAATTCAATCTGGTTGACCTAAGCGATGATGATATCCGCGCCTTTGCCGCAGCATCCGAGGCACGCGGGGTGAAAGTTCAGGTATTCGGCCTGAGTGAAGACAACGCCCGTGCCTTTTGGAACTGGCAATTCCTGCCGGAACAGACCGAGCTGCCACAAACGCGAAACATGCTGATGAAAGCTTGCGACGTGCGCCTGCCTGTACGCCTGACAGGCGCGGAACTGGATGTGATCGCTGATATTCTGTTGGCTTCAGTAGGGGAAATTACCGCCCCGAAAATCGCATTTGGAACCTGAACAAGCTGAATTCAAACGAAAAGGCCCGCCAGCGGCGGGCCTATTTCATTGTGTGGACAAATTCAGTTCAGTTTAGACAGCTTTTGCTGCAACTCCGCCAACTGCTTCTTGATGTCGTCCAGATCCTCACTCGACTGGGGTTTGGCCTCGCTATCCGTTTCCGGACCGGACCAACTGCCGGAAATGCCGCTGGTCATCGCCTTCAGAAATGCCTTTTGCTGCGCTTGCAGCGCTTCGAAACCCGGAATCTGGGTCATCGGATTCATCGCAGACATGTTTTCCATCATTTTGCTTTGGCTTTCGCGCAGCATTTCGAACGAGCTTTGCAGGAATTGCGGCATCACTCCTCCGCCCGGCAACATATAGCTGCGCACAAGATCGTTCAGCACGTTCACCGGCAGGACATTCTCACCGCGGCTTTCATGCTCGGCAATGATTTGCAGCAGATATTGCCGTGTCAGATCATCCCCAGTCTTCAGGTCTATGATCTGAACTTCGCGACCGTCACGTATGAATGCCGCAATATCTTCGAGCGTGACATAGTCACTGGTTTCAGTGTTATACAGCCGACGGCTGGCATATCGTTTGATTAGCAACGGTTTTTCTTGTTCTGACACCGTCTACCCTCCCCAAGGAATGATGCATTGCAGCAGAGATTATGCGAGTGCAGAACAAAAAGAAAGGGCAGGTCTTTCGACCTGCCCAACGCGATTGCACCAAATGGGAGGAGTGGGTGCGCCTCGCTATCTTACCTTACTTGGCGCCAGCTGCTTTTTTCGCAGCAGTGGACACGTCGTTGGTTGCTTTTTTGACAACGGCAGTTGCATCTTCTGCAGCGTTTTTGCCAGCAGCCATCAACAGCTCAACGGTTTCCGACTGAACTTTTTTCGCGATTTCAGCGAAAGCAGCCAGGTTTTCAGCAGCAACTTCAGCCGACGCGCTTGCGTAGTCGGTTGCAGCTTTTGCGTAATCTGCAGGGTCAGATTTCGCTTTCGACATATCGGACAGTTTGGCCAGGGTTTCCTTGGTCCATTTGTTCGAAATCTCAGCCGATTTCTCAGCCGCTTCCAGAGCAACGCCCGACAGCTTTTCGTTCAGGGTCGCGGTGGTGTTGAACGCACCTTCCAGAGCGGTGGTGTCAACAGGGAATGCACCCATCATGTCTTTCAGGGTCGCGGTAAAGTCTTGAGTCTTTGCCATTGTCCAAATCCTTTGCTTGCCGATCCGGGCCAACCCCGGGCTTCATCAGCTTGAGGACAATATCGTTGCTGCATCGCAGCATTGCAAGTTTTTTCTTGCTGCGCTGCAGCAATATTTTTCTAAACTGTTAAAAATCAATCTGTTGCCTTCACCAAAACATAGGTTCCTGGTGCTTCGGCCAGGGAAGCGTATCCCGAATCGCCCACTTGGCGCGCGGGGATCTGCTTGCCGGATCTCTTCTTCAGCCAAGCTTCCCACTGCGGCCACCAGGACCCTTTATGAAAATCGGACTCTTTCATCCATGCATCGGCATCCGCATTCAGATCAGGGTTGGTGTAGTGGCCGTATTTCTTCTTGCTCGGCGGGTTCACGATGCCTGCTATGTGACCGGATTCCGAAACGACAAACGTCTTCGAACGTGACCCCATCTGCTGCACACCCCGATAACAATCTTTCCAGGCGGCGATATGGTCGGTTTCACAGCTGATGGCCATCAAAGGAACATCAACGTCGCGGATATGCAGTTTGTGCCCAAGCAAATCGAAACCGTCGGTCACAAATTGATTTTTCTGGCAAAGCCCCCGCAAATACTCGATTGCCATTTTGCCCGGAAGATTTGCGCCATCCCCGTTCCAGTAGAGCAAATCAAACGCCGGAGGGGTCTCGCCCATCATATAGCTTCGAATGGCAGGGCCGTAGATCAGGTCATTCGATCGCAGGAACGACATGGTACGACCTATGACCCATGCTTTTAGGATACCGTCTTTTGTCACTTGTTCTTGAATGCCATCGACAAAGTCATTCTGTAGGAACGGCGTGAATTCCCCCTGTTCACCGAAATCGGTCAAGGTTGTGAAGAAGGTCGCCGATTTGATGGATTTGTCGCCACGCTGCTTCATCAGGGACAGCGTCAAGCTCAACGTGGTGCCGGCAATGCAATATCCCACCGCATTGACCTGCTTGACCTTACAGATCGACTTGACGGTCTCGATGGCGGTCAGAAATCCCTCTTCGACATAGTCGCCCATACCGACCTCGGCATGAGAAGCATCCGCATTAACCCAACTTACAACAAACAGGGTATAGCCTTGCTCGGTCACCCATTTGATGAGGCTGTTCTGCGCCTTAAGGTCCAGAATATAGTATTTGTTGATCCAGGGCGGAAACAGAACGATCGGGGTCTCGTGTACGGTCTCGGTCGTGGGTTTGTACTGGATCAACTCCATAAGCCTGTTGCGATAGACCACGTCGCCCGGAGTTGTCGCGATATTCTCGCCAAGCTTGAACGCGGATTCATCCGCCAGTCTGACAACCATTTCACCATTATTGGCTTCTAGGTCCGCAACTAGATTCTCTAGCCCTTTGATCAGCGATTGCCCTTCCGTCTCGACCGCCTTTTCCAGCGCGTCGGGATTGGAGGCCAGGAAATTCGTCGGAGACATCAAGTCAATGATCTGTTGCGAAAAGAAATGCAGCCTCTGCTTGTCCTTGCCGTCCAGATCGTCGACCGAAGCAACCGCCTGCGCGATTGCATCGGCATTTGTCTGATACTGCTGGCGAATAAACCGGAAATAGGGGTTGGTGTCCCAAAGAGGGTTTGAGAACCGTTTATCCTTGGGTCCGGGTTCGCTGTCCTCGACCCCGCCGGCGGCCAGCGCCTGCTGAGCCTCAGCAAAGTTCATAACGGATTGTCCCCAGAAGGCGACCTGATGTTCCAGAAGCTTGGCGGGATTCTGCCACGCTTCGGCGAAATACGAAGTTGCTGCTCTTGCGAAAAGATCTTGATTCGGACCGTCCAACGCGGGAGTGTGTGCCTCTTTGCCAGCCATCACATCGATCAGCCTTTTCGACAATTCTTCGACTTTCGTCATATTTTCTCTAATCCGTTCAAGGTGTTCCTCGGACAGCTCTGGCGCGTTATCTTCACTTGTTGTCATTTTAACAATTCCACCCTAACCTCGCTGCTATGCAGAATAACGTCGTGGGCGTCGGGGGGCAAAGCGACGAATGGTCCGAATTATCAGGCTGACACTCAGGAGGCCCATTTCATGCGCTACATGATGACCTACGATCTGATGGAAACGATGCGCAACACCAATCAGTGGATGGGTGCTACGGCAAGTGCCATAGCTTCTTATCCGCTGTTTTCGATGGTGCCCAACCCTGCGTTCAGCATGATGGCCGCCTGGGGCGAGGTGACTGAGCGGACGTTCCAGCGCATGGTTGTAAAACCCGACTGGGGAATCCGTACATTCACTTGCGAAGACGGCAAGGATCATCTGGTCGATATTGTCCCGGTGATCGAACGCCCTTTTGGTGATTTGATACATATACGTGTCAATGGCCGCGCCGAACAGCCCCGCAAGGTGCTGTTGGTCGCCCCGATGTCTGGACATTACGCCACTTTGCTTCGGTCCACCGTAAAAAGCCTCTTGGTGAATTGCGAAGTTTATATCACTGACTGGCATAATGCGCGCGATATCCCCGTGTCCGAAGGTAAGTTTGATGTAGAGGATTATACACTTTACCTTGTCGATTTCATGAAAGAATTGGGACCGGACACCCACGTTGTAGCCGTCTGCCAACCGGCGCCGCTGACTCTGGCCGCCACAGCCTATCTGGCCGAGGTCGAACCCAAAGCCCAACCCAGTACGCTGACATTGATCGGCGGACCTGTTGACCCGGATGCCACACCTACCGACGTGACCGATTTTGGCCGTCGCGTGACAATGGGGCAGCTGGAAGAAACCATGATTCAGCGCGTCGGCTTCAAGTATAAGGGCGTCGGGCGCATGGTGTATCCCGGCCTGCTGCAGTTGGCCTCGTTCATGTCGATGAATTCGGACCGGCATTCTCAGGCGTTTTCCGAGCAGATCCAGAGGGTTATGCGGGACGAGGCTTCGGATCACGATGCCCATAACAGATTCTATGATGAATATCTCGCCGTCATGGACATGACCGCCGAGTTCTACCTTTCGACCGTCGAACGCGTCTTCAAAAACCGCGAAATCGCGCGCAACGAGTTTGTTGTTGCGGGGCACAAGGTGGATATCGGCAAAATTACAAACGTTGCAGTCAAAACAGTCGAAGGTGCGAATGACGACATCTCGGCCCCTGGCCAGTGCATTGCTGCGCTCGAGCTGTGTACAGGGCTGCCGGACTCGAAAAAAGCCAGCCATGTCGAACCTGGCGCAGGTCACTATGGCATCTTCGCCGGCCGTAGCTGGCGCGACAATATCCGCCCATTGGTGATCGAATTTATGAACGCCAACGCCCGCAAACCCTCGCGCAAAGCGGCCAACCGCAACAAAGTGGCCTAACGCCGATGGGAAAGAAAGTCGCCAAACAGACGGCTTTCGCCTGCAACTGTGGAAAACTCTTTGGCAGCATTACAGCCAGAGGCGTTCAGTACGGAACGCATGTAGTCTGCTTTTGCCGTGATTGCCGGGCCGCGCAGATATATTTCGGGCAACCGGACCCTGCGCCGGAACCGGTGGAGATTTTCCAAATGGCCCCTGAAGAAATAAGGATCGACGGCGGCATCGAACACCTGGCCGCGATGCGCCTTGGCCCCAAGGGGATGCTGCGCTGGTATGCCAGCTGCTGCAATGCGCCGCTGGCGACGACATCAAATACTCCAAAATTTCCGTTTGCGGGCTTTGATGTGAAACGAGTTTCCGACCCGGACTGTTTAGGGCCGGTTACGACCCAAGGGTTCATTCCCCAGGCCGATGGAAAACACAAACACAAGCGACTGGGTTACGCTGTCGCCGGGATTGTTACGCGGGTACTAAAATCCCGGCTTTCTGGCAGCTGGAGGGACACCCCGTTCTTTGATCAGAATACGGGCCAGACGATCTCAACCCCGGTCATTCTCAGCAAAGAACAGCGTAAAGCGCTCTACGCGTAATCCAGCGCAGGCTTCACGCTGAGCCAGGTCTTCAGCGCCTCGGTGACATTTTCAGGCGATTCCAACGTAGGCAAATGTCCTGCATCCTTGATGACGTGCAGTTCTGCATTTGGGATCAGGTCCGCCATGAACGCATGCCTTCGCACCGGAACAACCGTGTCATGCGCCCCACATAGCACCAAAGTCGGGGCCGTGATCCGGTGCAGGTTGCCCTGCTGATCCGGGCGACGCTGCAGCGCACGAATCTGACGCTCGAACACCTGCGGGCCCAAATCCAACGCCATCGAGATGACATCAGCAAGAATGGGAATACGTCGAGGCCCCGGGGCCAGCGAATCCGATCCAATCAGCCGACGCATCACTTCCTCTAACCGACCCATCTTGGCGGCGACCAACAGCTCCTCCCGCGCGGCTGCGGTCTGGGGCGATTCCGAATGCGCATCCGAAGCCATCAGACACAAGCGCGACACCCTCTCGGGTGCATATCGGACAATTTCCAAAGCGACTACGGCGCCCAGGCTTAGGCCCGCCAATGCAAAGCGTTGTGGCAACTGAACCAATAGGCCCCGCGCGATCTCTTCAATCCGTTCAGCAGTCGAAACCGAAGCGACCGTCACGGCGCGATCACGTGACAGGGCGCGCATCTGATGCTCAAATACCCGCGCATCACACATCAAACCGGGCAAAAGAACCAACGGCTCGATCAAACAACGCCTCCTTTGGAAAAGTCACTCAAATCGTCGTCATTAGTTTCAGGATGAGAGGTTTTGTATGGTTCGGCAAGTTAAAGTTCAGGGGTAGCGGATACCGCGAAAAGCGGGGAAGTCCGCATATCGTCTTTGCCGCTCAAGTTCACCCTCGCCAGACGTGCCTCCTGGGCGCAGAAGGCAGCCCCGCGGCGCGATATAGCTGTCGATGCGCTTATGAGGCACAGGCCTCCAGACCAGATTGAAAGCACAGAGTTTTGGAAAGAACCAGATTTCGGAATATTCCAGATGGTCGTGCATCCACCACGCCAAATCCCGCCAATCCCGCCCCGCCTCATATTGATCCGCAAACCATGGGATCACGATCGATGCACCGGCAATCCGATCATCACCCACCGCGCGATCCCAGATGTGACATTCCAGCGGGTTATCATTTCGCGCGCAATTCAGCCGGTTTTCATTACCGAAACGGTTCAATGATGCCGAGCGATAGCCGGATCGTACGGCAATCCGGCCAAAGGTCTCCTCAAGCGGGTCCAGCAGGGTTTCGCAAAGCGCCTTTCCGGTTTCGATGGCAAGGTCGGGATCGTCAGGAAAATTCTGCTTTTCGTGAAAATTGCCTATTTCCGAATACAGAAAATCGCGCATGAAAAAATGACGGGACAGACGCACACGACCGAGGGTTTCAAGGCTCCACATACTGCCTGGTCTACGCATTGTTTCTTCCTCACTCGATCCCCAAGGTATTCAGCCATCTCAGAATACCAGCCACCACATCGTCGGTCTGCCCCGTAGACATCAACCGCCCGGCGATCACATGGGAATTAGGATCGTCCCCGGGCCCCATTGTTACCAGCACAACCGACGCAGGGGCGCCCCATGCTTTGGCAATCTCGTGGGTCAGGTCGGCACGCACGACCTGATCTTCATTCGAGAACCAGAACAACGCGGGAACCCTTGCGTCTGAAAAATCCAGCGCATAGACCACATCCACCAGCACTGTCATCGGCACCACGGCCTGCCAAGGGTAGACCGCCGACCAGAATTTGTTCATTTCCGGGTTCACCCCTGCGACGCCCCGGGTTTCACCCATAATCAGGGGCAACCAGATGCGCGCCCAAGGCAATCCGGGTATCCATGCGCCGGCCGCTTTAACGCCGAAATTCGGAGAAACAAATACGATCCCCGCAACGTTTTGGCTCAGCTCTTCATTCAGTGCGGCCGCAGCTGCCAACGTGCCGCCGGTTGATGTCGAAATCACCACGACCTTTTCCCCAACCGCCCGTGCAGCAGCCAGCCCTTCGGCAAGATCCTGCATCCAACCCGAGGCTGTCGCCTCACCCATTGCATCCCCCCCGCGACCATGACCCTGCAGCCGCGTGTAGACCAGATTGGCGCCCAACGTTTCGGCGAGCAGATCGGGAACCGGTCGGATCTCTTCGGATGATGCAGAAAACCCGTGCAGATATAGAATCGAAACAGGTGTTCGCTGCTCTTTATAGCCCTCTTGCCAAATAACTCGCTTTTCGACCCCCGGAATGATGTCGGCGAATGCAGATTCCACACTTTCGAAATAGACCTGCACCCCTTCACCGAATTTGCGCGCGTCAAATGTTGGGGCCAGATCAACCTTCTCACGCGGGCCAAACCAATAGATCAGGCCAAACGCAACGATCAATGTCAGAAAAACGCGACCCAATATCCGCATTATTGGGCTGCCATCACATCGAGAACGGCTTGTTCGATCAACCCAAGGCATGGGCCATCCGAAAAGCGATGATCGGCGTGCTTGATCAATGACAGGCGCATATCGGGCCCGAACGCATGTTCAATCAGGCGCACTGCTGTTCCGATTGAAACCGCTGTGTCTTCGGTACCTTGCAAAAACCGCACGGGAAAAGGCATATGCAGAGGCTTGCGCAGGACCAAATGTTGGCGACCATCTTCGATCATCCGTTTGGTCACGATGTAAGGCTCCATATAGTCCGAAGGCAGCTCGACATGGCCAACAGTTTCCAGTGCCTGTTTCTGGTTTTTCGAGAATGAAGCCCAATACCCGTCCTCGGTAAAATCCGGCGCAGCAGCGATGGTCACCATTCCCTGAATCCGATCTGGCAGCGCTTTGGCCAACAGCAGCGCCTGCCACCCCCCCATGGACGAGCCGACAACAATCAGCGGCCCATCCGTCAATTCCGTGATCGCGGCCAGCGTATCCTCATGCCAGTCACCAATGCATCCTTCTTCGAACTTGCCCCCGCTTTCACCGTGACCTGAATAGTCGAACCGCAGAAATGAATGGCCACGCCCCTTCGCCCAGGCCTCCAAATGCACCGCCTTGGTGCCTTCCATATCGGATTTGAGCCCGCCCAGAAACACGATGGTCGGCCCGGTGCCCTCGCTTTTGTGATAGGCCAGCCGCCGTCCCTGCGCCGTTTCCAGAAAATTCGTCGCTGCCATGACACCCTCTTTTCTTTTTCCGATATCATGCACGCCCCACCCCCAAGTGCAATTCCCAGATCCCCCTTCATCTGGCCAAAAATACCTCTGGGAGCGCGAGGGGCCGGCCCCTCGCGCCGGCCCTTGACAGGTTCACCCCCACCTGACAAATGAAGCGAACACAACAAAACCCGCAACCGGGCGTTCAGTGGGCGCCAAACCGACGAGGAGAGCCAGCCATGGCCTTGGACGCACAGTCAATCTCTCTCACTTTTCCTGACGGCAATGCACGATCCTATGACGTGGGTGTAACCCCTGCGCAGGTGGCCGCCGACATCTCGACCTCACTGGCCAAAAAGGCCATCTCAGCCACGGTGAATGGCCAGCATTGGGATCTGCAATGGCCCATTGAATCTGATGCCGAAATCGCCCTGCACACCATGAAAGATGAAGATCAGGCAAACGAACTGATCCGCCACGACCTGGCTCATATCATGGCCCGCGCCGTGCAGGAGATCTGGCCCGATACCAAAGTCACCATCGGCCCCGTCATCGAAAACGGCTGGTACTACGATTTCGACCGGGCCGAGCCATTTACGCCCGAAGACCTCGGCGCGATTGAGAAAAAGATGAAGGAAATCATCAACAAACGCGACACCGTGACCACCGAGGTCTGGGACCGTCAGCGCGCGATTGATTTCTACACCGAAAACAACGAGCCCTATAAGGTCGAACTGATCGACGCCATACCGGGCGACGAGCCATTGCGCATGTACTGGCATGGCGACTGGCAGGACCTGTGCCGTGGCCCGCATCTTCAGCATACCGGCCAGGTTCCGGGCGATGCGTTCAAGCTGATGTCCATCGCCGGCGCCTATTGGCGCGGTGACAGCGACCGTGCGATGCTGCAACGCATCTATGGCGTGGCTTTTACCGGCAAGGAAAAGCTGAAAGCGCACCTGCACATGCTGGAAGAGGCTGCCAAGCGTGACCACCGCAAGCTGGGCCGCGAAATGAACCTGTTCCACATGCAGGAAGAGGCTCCGGGCCAGATCTTCTGGCATCCGAATGGCTGGAAGATCTATACCACCCTGCAGGACTATATGCGCCGCATGCAGGAACGTGACGGCTATGTCGAAGTCAACACACCGCAGGTTGTTGACCGCAAATTGTGGGAAGCCTCGGGCCACTGGGACAAGTATCAGGAAAACATGTTCATCGTCGAAGTCGACGAGGAACATGCCCGTGAAAAGGCCGTGAACGCCCTGAAGCCGATGAATTGTCCCTGCCACGTGCAGGTGTTCAATCAGGGTCTGAAATCCTATCGCGATCTGCCTCTGCGCATGGCCGAGTTCGGGTCTTGCGCGCGGTACGAACCCTCTGGCGCGCTGCATGGTATCATGCGGGTGCGCGGCTTTACCCAGGACGATGGGCATATTTTCTGCGCCGAAGATCAGATCGAATCTGAAACCGCAAAATTCATCGCGTTTCTGTCGAAGGTCTATGCCGATCTCGGTTTCCATGATTGGACCATCAAGCTCTCGACGCGCCCGGAAAAACGCATCGGGTCGGATGAAAGCTGGGATCTGGTCGAAAAAGCCCTGGGTGACGCCTGCAAGGCCGCAGGATACGACTATGAGCTTCTCGAAGGCGAAGGCGCCTTCTACGGACCCAAGCTTGAATTCACCCTGACCGACGCGATCGGCCGTACTTGGCAATGCGGCACCCTTCAGGTGGACCCCAACCTGCCCGAGCGGCTGGACGCCAATTTCATTGGCGCGGACGGATCGAAGCACCGCCCCTTCATGCTGCATCGTGCAACGCTGGGTTCGTTCGAACGGTTCATCGGCATCCTGATCGAAGAACACGCGGGCAAATTGCCCTTCTGGCTGGCCCCGCGTCAGGTCGTGGTCGCTTCGATCACCTCCGAGGCTGACGGTTACGTGCAGGAAGTGGTTGAGACACTCAAGGCCGCAGGTGTCCGAGCCGAGGCGGATATCCGCAACGAAAAGATCAACTATAAGGTTCGTGAACACTCGGTCGGCAAAGTTCCGGTCATTCTGGCCGTCGGTCACCGTGAAGTTGAGGACCGCACAGTCAGTGTCCGTCGTCTTGGTGAGAAACAGACACAAGTGCAGCCGCTTGAAGCTGTAACAAATGAACTGTCGCGGGCCGCTACGCCGCCCGACCTGCTGTAACAATCAGCGGCAAATTGCACAAAATCCGGCCCTCTCTGAGGGGCCGGATTGAAACATTTGCGTTTTATCTCTTCTAAAACAAACTATTAGTTTGCAAGATGTCATGACAGTCATTGACGGGCTCGTGAGACACAGGCTCGTGAATTCAACTGTGACCTGCAACCCATTACCTTTGTCATTGTCGAACACAGACATACGCAGTCATCAAAAGGATAACCGAGATGTCGAACACCGCTAAATCCCTTGTCATCGCTAGCGCCGTAGCCGCAGCCGTTTCAGGCATGGCCACAACTGCATCCGCACAAGCCAAAGAAAAGTGCTATGGCGTTTCTCTGGCCGGTCAGAACGATTGTGCCGCCGGTCCTGGCACCACGTGCGCGGGCACCTCGACTGTTGATTATCAGGGCAATGCCTGGACGCTGGTAGATGCCGGCACCTGCGCCGATATCGACCTGCCTCAGTCAGCTGACGGCGCTGCCCGCAAGGGATCGCTCGAGCCGCTGGAGCGCGACCTGCCGGCATAAGCCTGAGTTTTTGCCAAATCTGAGGGGCGGGCAAGTATCGCCCGCCTCTTTTTTCAAGACCGCGAGGTTACCAGATGCTGGACAGCACAATCCGATCGAACAGGCTGCCTGCGGCACCAGGCGTCGGCTATAAGCCTCAGCATTTCCAGCAGATTCTGGATCACCCGCAACCGGTCGCATGGCTGGAAATCCACGCCGAGAATTACATGGGCGATGGTGGCCGCCCGCTGGCACAGCTGCGGCACTTGTCGGAACACTTCCCGATTTCCGTCCACGGCGTTGGCCTGTCCATCGGCAGTGAAGGCCCGCTAGATACCGACCACCTGGCCCGTTTGAAACACCTCGTCGGCTGGCTCAACCCCGCCAGCTTTTCCGAACATCTGGCCTGGTCGACACATGACAGTCACTTCCTGAATGATCTGTTGCCCCTGCCCTATACCGACGCAACCCTTGCACGGATTTGCGATCATATCGACCAAGTTCAGAATGTCGTTGGGCGACAGATGCTACTTGAAAACCCGTCAAGCTATCTAGCATTTGATGAAAGCACGTGGTCCGAACCCGACTTCCTGCGCGAAATTTCGGGCCGCACCGGATGCGGGCTCTTGCTGGATGTGAATAACGTTTTCGTATCGGCGACAAATCTCGACTTCTCACCGCAGAGCTATATCGACGCCTATCCGCTGGACAAGGTTGGTGAGATCCACCTTGGCGGGCATGATGAGGATGAAGACGACCACGGGCTTCCCTTGCTGATCGATAGCCACGGGCGAGAAGTGGTTGATCCGGTTTGGGCTCTTCTGAATTATGTGCTTGAACAATCGGGACCAAAACCTGTTCTGGTGGAATGGGATACCGACGTCCCTGATTGGCCTGTCTTGCGTGCCGAAGCCGATCGCGCCCAAGCGGCACTGGACCGCATTCCAGCATGAGCGTGTCGCAAGAAGAGTTTCATCTGGCTTTGCTGGATCCAGCCATGTCGGTGCCTGAGGGCCTTGTAGACGCGTCGGATCAGCCGGCGGGACGGCGTTTCAGTGTTTATCGCAACAATGTTGCCGTTTCGCTGACCGAAGCCATGCATCAGGCCTTCCCGGTTATCGCCAAGTTGCTGGGTTCGCAAAACATGGACGGGTTGGCCGGGCTTTTTCTGCGCAGCCACCCACCAACCTCGCCGTTGATGATGTTCTATGGCGAAGCGTTTCCGGATTTCCTGGCCGGGATGGATCAGCTGTCGCATATCGGGTACCTGCCCGATGTGGCGCGACTGGAACTGGCCCTTCGCCGATCTTACCACGCGGAGGACAGCGTGCCAGCGCCGGACGACGCATTAGCCGTGCCACCCGAAGATCTTTTCCGGGCCCGATTGGAATTCGCACCTTCGATGCAGATCTTGCGCTCGGACTGGCCCATCTTTTCGATATGGCGGTTCAATACCGAAGACGGCGCACCGAAACCCCAAGCTGGTGCTGAAGATACCCTGATCACGCGCCGCGAATATGATCCTGTTCCTCAGGCCCTGCCGCAAGGCGGGGCGGGTTGGATCGCCGCTATGCAGGCCGGAAACACAATCGGACAGGCATTTGAAAACACTACCGAAACCACCCCGGATTTTGATCTTGGGGCCACTCTGGCGCTGCTGTTACAGGGCGGCGCTATCACTTCTGTGACTATTGAAAGGCTGGCAACATGACTGCCCTGATCTCTCTTCATAACAACGTCCTGGGACGGATCGACAGCTCGGCCAACTGGCTGACACCAACCCTGGCGCGTCTTGTCTTTGTTGCCGTGTTGCTTGTCTACTACTGGAACTCAGCCACCCTGAAAATCGACGGATCGATTTTCTCTCCGTCAGCGGGGGCGTTTGGGCAGATTTTCCCCAAAGCGGCAGAGGCCGTACTTTATGACGTAACCCAGATGACTTTTTTCCAACGCGTCGTAATCTTTCTGGGAACAGCCGCCGAATTTGTCCTGCCAGCCTTGTTGCTGATCGGCCTGCTGACCCGGGTGGCAGCCCTTGGGATGATTGGGTTTGTTTGGGTCCAGACCATTGTCGACGTGACCGGTCATGGCGTCAAACTGGGAGGCCTGTTCGACAACGCACTTACTTTGATGGATCAGCGCGTGATGTGGACTTTCCTGTTTCTGGTCATCGCGATAAACGGCGCAGGCCCGATCTCGATCGATCGCATCCTGCGCCTGAAGTAACTCAGAAATGTGCCTTGGGCTCGTCCGGTTTACCCGCGGCCAGCCCAAGGAGACCCGCCACGGCGGCAAAGGCGACCGGGAACATGGTGAACACATTGAACCCGAACGCATAATACATCCCAGCCGCAGAAATCAGCAGCAACACGCCACCAATCAGAGCGCGGGCATGTGCCATCGCCCCGCCCGCAATAGCCAATAAAGGCGCAAGGATCGCCGCGGTTCGGATCAACTGCGCATTGTCCACCTGCTCGGCAATCCCGTCGATTTCGCCAAACCTGTCGATCAACTCGACATATCCATAGCCAACAAACCCGACCAACATGCCGATCAGACCGGCAACTACCCCTAAAATCATCGCTGCGTTACGCATTTAGAACCCTCTAGCTTGCGACCAACCACATAAGTACCCACTCAGCCAACGCCAAGGGCTGCCTGCGTTTCAGCCGTCCAGCCCAGATAAAGTGCACCGTCTTTCTCAACAAGCGGTCGCTTCATTAAGGTTGGGTGTTCCTGCAAGAGTTCCAGCGGCTCTTTTTTGCGCTGCTCTGCATCCAACCCGCGCCACGTTGTCGACCTGGTATTGAGCAAAGCCTCGCCGAAACGTTTTAGGGCCTGCGCCAGTACCGCATCCGGCACACCTTGCGCGCGAACATCGATAAAATCCGAACCCTCAAGCAATTTCAAAGCCTTACGGCAAGTATCGCAAGTCTTCAATCCATATACGCGCATTTTCAGGCTGCTCCTGTTTCGATCTTGATAATGGGCAAATTCGCCAGTGTATTCCGGTATTTCTTGATTTTTTACTTCACCGTGCAATGTTGAAAAAGACGAAACACGTAATTCGGGCCGTGTCGTGTGGACGAGACGGTGATGTGTTGCGGTTACGTCAATCGCTACCCCCACCAATTTTGTGGGACAACGTGCAAGTAGAAGGAGACACGGGAAATGCCAACTGGCACCGTGAAATGGTTCAATACCACCAAAGGCTATGGGTTTATTGCCCCTGATGAAGGCGGCAAGGACGTATTTGTTCACATCTCGGCCGTTGAAAGATCTGGTCTTACCGGACTCGCTGACAATCAGAAGGTCGCTTACGAACTGGAAGACGGACGTGACGGCCGACAAATGGCTTCAGATTTGAAGCCACTGTAAAATCCCGTTACTGCGGGTACGAAAATCAGGACAACGGCCAATTTCAGGCCGTTGGCCATCGAAAGTGATGTGCCTATTCTCGCGCCCTGCTGCTTTCGGGGCGCGTGGTTCAATTTTTCCACATGGCACGATTCAGGACGTACTGGTCGCACAGGTGACCACTATCGTCCAGTTGCCGGATTATCTAGTCCACACTTCCATCAGTTGTTCAGGATCGCACATCCCGGCTCTTGCCCGGTCAGAGGTGAACTGGAGCGCAAGTTTTTGGTGCATGTAGCCGTGGGTTCGCAAATCACCATCGACGATGGGGGGACTCGGCCTGTGCCACGCGAGGCAGGAACAGGGTCAGACAACCGGTTTTGATCAAAACTGAAAGTGTCATGAAACGATCGCAACCATTTCATGACGCCCCGTATAGACAGACCGCAAGCGCACTCAACTTTCCTTGATGATCGCCTCGAACTCACGCCATTCCCGCCCGGTCATGCCCGAGTTTTCCTGCGTGACCGTCTCTCCGGCCAACATCCGACGCAGGCTGTCGACCATCTGCGCGGAAAGATTGACCGCACCCAGGCGGTAATCTTCAAACGCCTTATAGGCGGCCGGCACCCAATCAGCGACGATCTTGCACATGGCATCGGCGTAAACACGAATTTCGTATTGGGCATGAGGATCCGCGCGCAGACGCAGGAAGTGCAACAGGTTGTGCAGGTCAACCTTCCAGTACCATTGCGTGTAGATATTCGCCGGAAGGTTCATCCGCGCCAGTTCACGCGCAAGCCCTTGCTGCCCGTCCTGACCCATCATCGCCTCGTAATTGTCATAACAACGCGCGCTGTCAGCTTTCAAAATCTCAAGGACGCGCGCGGCTTCTTCGCCCTGCAACGTATCGCCGCGACCCTGATTGTTGATCTCGGACTGCGCGGACACGTGCTCGGGTGCCGGGATATAGAATTCACGGTCCAAAATCGAATAGCGCGCCGAATATTCATTCACATTCGCTGTCCGGTGCCGAATCCACTGTCGCGCGACAAAAACCGGTAACTTGACGTGCAACTTTATCTCGCACATCTCAAACGGGGTCGAGTGCCAGTGCCGCATCAGATAGCGGATCAACCCTTCGTCATTTTGCACTGATTTGGTGCCCTTGCCATAGGACACGCGTGCGGCCTGACAAATCGCAGCGTCATCACCCATATAGTCGATCACGCGCACAAAACCGTGGTCCAGAACCTGATGCGCCGTGTACAGGTGTTCCTCCATCCCCGCAGCTACAACACGGCGTGTTGGATGCGATTGCGCCCGTTGCGCTTCGATCTCGGCCAGTTGGTCAGAGGACAGCGGCATGAAATTTCCTTTCCAGCAATGAGTCGCCTGCCACTATATATCGCCAATCAAAAGACAGGAACCGCGATATGTGCGCCCACATTTGCATTTTCAGAATTGTGTCCGTGCGGCCTCTCGACACGTGATGTACGCGCGCTAAGGTGCAGGGCATCACCGGAACAGAAAGGAACCCGCAATGGGGCTCACTTACCTCCACACCATGGTTCGCGTGAAGGACCTGGACAAATCCATGGCGTTTTACAAGTTGCTGGGCCTTAAGGAAACGCGCCGCTATGACAGCGAACAGGGGCGGTTTTCCCTGATCTTCATGGCTCCTGCTGGGCAAGAGGATCGACCAATCGAGTTGACCTATAACTGGGATGGGGATGACGATCTGCCCAACGACAGCCGCCATTTCGGCCATCTCGCCTATGGAGTCGACAATATTTATGAAACCTGCCAGCACCTGCAGGACAATGGAGTCGTGATCAACCGGCCACCGCGCGACGGCCGAATGGCGTTTGTCAGGTCACCCGACAATATCTCGGTAGAGTTGCTACAAAACGGTGATGCGCTGGAACCGGCCGAACCCTGGGCCAGCATGGAAAGCACCGGGCACTGGTGATCCGCTGGTTGATCACACTGGGCCTAGCCTTTTTAGCCAGCCCTCTGCGGGCCGAGCCCTGTCGCCTTGCGCTTGCGCTGGCAATGGACATTTCAACATCGGTAAGCGCAGAAGAGGACGCGCTGCAAAGGCAGGGCCTTGCCGCAGCGTTGGTTGCCCCCGAGGTGACCGAGGCCTTCTTTTCCTCGCCGATGCCGGTCGCGCTGGCTGTTTATGAATGGAGCGGCCGGGACGTTCAGCATATCATACTGGGCTGGACGATGATCAACACGCAGACCGATTTGCTGGTGGCAGCGACCACGATACAGCAATCGGTCCGATCAGACAGCGACTCGGCCACGGCGATGGGGTATGCGCTGGCCTTTGGGGCGACGCTGATGCAGCAGGCCCCGACATGTCTTTTTCAAACCATTGATCTGTCAGGTGACGGTTCGAACAACGATGGATATGGCCCGGATTCCGCCTATCGGCATTTTCCCTTTGAGAATACGATTGTGAATGGCCTGGTCATTAATGCCGCCGACTTCGAAGGCGAGCTGTATCTGATTCCCTTTTTTGAAAACAATGTCCTGTACGGCCCCGGCGCGTTCCTGGAAATCGCCGACGGGTTCCAGGATTTCGAACGCGCCATGCGGCGCAAACTTGAACGCGAACTAAAAGGTATGCAGATCGGCGCATTGTCGGGCCCCGGCCAGCGATGATACGTGCGCTTGCAACGATAGTCAGCATATTGGCCACCTCTGCGGCATCAGAATGCCGCCATGCTTTGGCTTTGGGCCTGGATGTGTCGGGATCGGTCGACAGCTCGGAATACCGGTTACAGCTTGGCGGCTTGGCAGGTGCTTTGCGCAGGCCCGAGATTAAGCAACTCTTTCTTTCGAACACAGCAAACCCGGTACACATCGCGATTTATGAGTGGAGCGAACCCGGCCACCAACGCCTGTTATTGGGCTGGACCGCAGTACAATCGGACCTCGATCTGGAGCGCATAGCCACCCTGCTCGACCATGTGAAACGCAGCGGCGCTCCGCAAGGAACCGCCGTCGGGTCCGCCATGCTGTTCGGTGCCGAACTTTTGGGCCAGAAACCCGATTGCTGGAAGCGGACATTGGATCTGTCGGGGGACGGAAAGCACAATATCGGCCTGCATCCAAGAAATGCGAAACAGACGCTCTCTGACGACGGTATCACGATCAATGGACTGGTCATCGGTGCCGACGACCCTGACATCGGTAGCACCCGCTATGTTCAGGTCGGAGAGCTGCTGGCCTATTTCAAAGCATGGGTCATCCTTGGCCCCGGCGCCTTTGTTGAGGTTGCCCTGGGCTTTGACGATTACGAAGAAGCAATGACCCGTAAACTGATCCGCGAACTTGAAGGCCTGATCCTATCGGATGCGGGACAGAGGCCGACCAAGCATCAGTAGATATAGCGGATCTGATCCGTCCAATACCGTTCTACCCGCCGCAATGCTCCGGTAATGTCTTCGATCCCTTCCAGTCCAAGCACGCCGCGCGATTGTAGGCCTTCGGCATGTCTCGAAAACAGCTCGGAGACGATATCGCGGATTTCCCGGCCCTGTGGCGTCAACCGGACACGCACCGAACGGCGGTCTATTTCGCAACGTTGATGGTGCATATACCCCATCTCGACCAATTTCTTGAGGTTGTAGCTGACATTGCTGCCTTGATAGTAGCCGCGGCTTTTCAATTCACCAGCGGTAACCTCATGATCTCCGATATTGAACAAAAGCAACGCTTGAACCGCGTTGATCTCAAGAACTCCGACCCGTTCAAACTCATCTTTGATGACGTCCAACAACAAACGATGAAGCCGCTCGACCAGAGCAAGTGCCTCAAGATAGCTGGTCATGAAGCCTTTGACCCCCGGCGCGGAGACCTGCATTTCCAAACTCATACGATCCTCCGATTCATTCGCGCAGTTTCAGGCAGAATGAAGCGAAAAGCCGAAAAATCAGTTAAGCTGGATAATCTTTATTTTTGAAAGGTTTGTGCGATTTCGGAAACAAGGTCCGAGAATTGGGCAGGTGGCAGGACCTGACCGGTGACCCATTGATACAGGTCCTGATCATTCTCGTGCAACAGGGCGTCGTAAACATCCAGCCCTGTTGCATCCATGGAGTCCAGATTGCGGTCTGCATAGGCAGCCAGAATCAGATCCATCTCTTTGATGCCGCGTCGCATGGAACGCATTTTCATCCGTTTGATCCTGACATTGCGCGGTTCGACCACTATTCCGCCTCCAGCATCATGCGCACACGTTTCTCCAGTCTTGCAGCCCGCTCGGCGCTGGCGCGCATCTCGCCTCGGATTGAACGAAGCTCGGATACGATTCCGGCCAGGTCAGGTGCGTTTTCTCCAGCCTCGACAGGGGCGTCCATCCCGTCGCCCTCGCCGGTGAGAAGCCACATGATCGAAACGTTGATCATGCCTGCCATCATCGACAGTCGGTTGGCCCGGGGCTCAGACAGATCATTTTCCCAGGCGGCAATCGTAGACTTCTTGACACCCAGCCTGCGGGCCAGATGTGCCTGCGTCATCCCCGCTGCTTCACGCGCCCCTGCCAGCCGGTCTCCGAATGTCGCCGCGTCGGGTCCGTACCAGTCATTTTCGTCGTTCATCGGGGTCTCCAAATCTCTTGTTTTATATCGCTTGATCGTCGTTCAGGCGCACCCTATGACAGTCAGGCTAAACATACAAACTGAGGCCGACCATGAGTTTCCTGTCTGCGACACTGTCACGCGTAAAACCATCTCCAACAATCGCGATGACAGCCAAGGCGGCCGAATTAAAGGCAGCCGGACGAGACGTAATCGGCCTAAGCGCCGGGGAGCCAGATTTCGACACGCCCCAAAACATCAAGGATGCTGCGGTGGCGGCCATCGCTGCTGGAAAGACCAAATACACCGCGCCCGATGGCATACCAGAGCTGAAGCAGGCGGTTTGCGCCAAGATGAAACGTGATCATGGACTGGACTATTCGCCTGCTCAGATCTCGGTCGGAACCGGTGGCAAGCAGACGCTGTATAACGCGCTGATGGCCACCATGAACGCGGGCGATGAGGTGGTCATACCTGCACCTTATTGGGTTAGCTATCCCGATATGGTTCTTCTGGCCGGGGGAACGCCTGTGACAGTTGAAACGACCTTGGAGAACAGTTTCAAACTAACCGCTGAACAGCTTGAGGCAGCAATTACACCAAGGACCAAATGGTTCATCTTCAACTCTCCGTCCAACCCAACCGGTGCAGGGTATAGCCGTGCGGAATTGAGAGCTTTGACCGATGTCCTGATCAGGTACCCGCATGTTTGGGTAATGACGGATGATATGTACGAGCATCTGGCCTATGACGGGTTTGAGTTCTGCACACCGGCAGAAGTCGAGCCCAGGCTTTATGACCGCACCCTGACCTGCAATGGTGTATCCAAAGCCTATGCTATGACTGGCTGGCGGATTGGCTATGCAGCAGGGCCTGCCGAATTGATTGCGGCAATGCGCAAGGTTCAGTCTCAATCGACCTCGAACCCCTGCTCGATCAGCCAATGGGCGGCGGTAGAGGCGCTGAACGGTACACAGTCCTTTCTGGCCCCGAACAATGAAACGTTCAAACGCCGCCGTGATCTGGTCATCAGCATGCTGAACCAGATCGAAGGAGTGACCTGCCCAACTCCGGAAGGTGCGTTTTACGTCTACCCTTCCATTTCCGGGTTGATCGGAAAGACCACGCCTGCAGGCACTTTGATCGACACAGACGAAGCCTTCGCAACCGCGCTTTTGGAAGAGGCTGACGTTGCAGTCGTCTTCGGCGCTGCGTTTGGGTTGTCCCCCAACTTCCGCGTCAGCTATGCTACGTCAGATGAAGCGCTGACCGAAGCCTGCACGCGCATTCAGAGTTTTTGTGCTTCGCTGACCTGATCGGAGACCTTATGACTGCCGAATTGCCTGAGTACTATTTCCGCATACGCGAAAACGGTGCCGCGGTTTTCCGGATCGACACGGAAAACCGCCAACGTCGGATTGAAATGAACCAGATCGCGGTCATCAACATCCGCAATGGAGAGGTGAAGCCGCAGGGTCAGCGCGCTCTGACTGAGGCGGATCAGGCCGAAATCGAGCGCTGGATGGCAGAACGTAAAGATCTTCTGGCGCAGCGCGATATCGACGATATTCACCGCGCGGTGGACTATCTGAACCTAACCACACAGTGGGCCCAGTCCAAAGCGACTGACCAACAGCTCGAGGACGTTACGGACCGGCTACTACTGGCGATGCATGATCTGCGCAGCGTATTGGTTCGGAAGAAAGCCGACCGGCTGAACAATGGCTAATTTGCCTTCACGCTGCCGGTTCAGCGATTATACGCACTGATCGCAGCCAGAAGCGCGCCATCAACAGTACGGCGGCACAGGCAAGACCCAGCACAAGGCCCAACCAGACACCGACGCCCTCCATGCCGCGGATGAACCCAAAATAGTAGGACGCCGGAATTCCGACGACCCAATAGCTTAGCCCCGCCATGACCATTGGCACCTTGGCATCCTGCAATCCGCGCAATAGGCCCAGCGCGATCACCTGTGCACCGTCCACCAGCTGGAACAACGCAGCCATGGCCAGCAACCCGGTACCTATGGCCAGAATCTCGGGGCGTTTCGGATCCTGCGGTTCCACAAATACGGAAATCAGAGGCTCGGCGCAGGTCAGGAACAGGATGATTGTCAGGATAGACACCACAAGGGACATCCCTGTCACGGCGACGGCACCTTTTTCCAGATGCGCGCGGTCCTTGCGGCCAAGCGCATTGCCCGCCCGGATCGTGGCAGCGTTGGACAGGCCCAGATGCACCATGAATGTCGCCGAGGCGAGGTTCAGAGCGATCCCATGCGCCGCCAGCGGCACCTGACCGATCCAACCCATCATAAAGGCCGACATCGCGAACAGAGACACTTCGGCCAGCAGGGTCAGCCCGATGGGTATGCCTAGCTTCAGAACGCTCAGCAGCATCTCCCAGTCGGGCCGCCAAAACCTTTGGAACAGGCTATGCTCGGGCAGAACTTTTACAGCATAGATGATAACCGCAATTAACGACACGGTCTGCGTCACGACCGAAGCGATAGCGGCGCCCATCACGCCCAGTTCAGGCGCACCCCAGTTGCCAAAGATCAAAGCATAGTTGGTCAGACCGTTCACCACCGCAGCAGCAACGGTGATCCACAAAACAACCTGGGTTCGCTCCAACGCCGCAAGGTAGGACTTCAAGACCATTACCACCAGAGCGGGGAACAGACCCCAGCCTGCAACCCGCAGGTATTCCGATGCAGTTTCCGCCACCTGTGGATCCTGATCTGTGGCGATCAAGATCGGGTATGACCACCACAGCAATGGCATTACCACTGCTGCATATAGCAACGACAACCAGAGCCCCATGCGGGTCGAACGGCGAATGCTGGTTTCATCGTCTTCGGCAGCGGCTGTTGCCACCATTGGCATAACGGCCAGACCGAACCCGCCCCCGAACAGGAACAGGACAAAGTAAAAGCTGCTGGCCAACGTGACCGCCGCCAAAGCTTCGACCCCGTACCAGCCAAGCATGATCGTGTCCGTCAGACCGATTGCGAACTGCGCCAGATGCCCGCCAACCAATGGCAGACCCAAGACGGCAATGGCACGGAAATGGCCTTGATATGTCATCACCTTATTCATTCCACCAGCCATAGGCCCGGCGAAAGGCCGGGACAAGACCGGAACAGAGAAATTTCAGAGTGAGACATGGATCCGGGACAGGTGCCCTGCCCCGAACCTTAGGCCTAGCAGCGGGCGTCAGGATGCAGCGCGTTGCCCAGAATATGCTCGGATCGGTGGATCACATGATGCGCCTGACCCACGATCAAAGGATCGGGCTCGCCAACAATGCCGTGATCCTTGTCCGGGTAATCAAGTGTCGACAGAAAGTGGCGCATACAGTTCAGACGAGCGCGTTTTTTGTCATTCGATTTCACGATGGTCCAGGGTGCATCAGCGGTGTCTGTATAAAAGAACATCGCCTCTTTCGCCTCGGTATAGTCATCCCATTTGCCAAGGCTTGCCTTGTCGATCGGAGATAGTTTCCATTGCTTCAACGGATCGGTCTCACGGCTTTGAAACCGCCGCTGTTGTTCGGGTTGCGTGACCGAAAACCAGTATTTGTAAAGCTGAATTCCCGACCTCACCAACATCCGTTCAAGCTCTGGCGTCTGGCGCATAAACTCTAGGTACTCGTTCGGAGAACAAAACCCCATCACCCTCTCGACCCCGGCGCGGTTGTACCAAGAGCGGTCGTAGAACACCATTTCACCAACGGTGGGAAGCTCGTGCACATAGCGCTGATAGTACCATTGGCCCTTTTCTTCCCAGGTGGGTTTGTTAAGGGCGACCACGCGCGCCTGACGGGGGTTCAGGTGTTCCATAAACCGTTTGATTGTACCGCCTTTACCAGCCGCATCGCGCCCTTCAAACAGCAATACGAACCGTTGACCGGTTTCCTGCGCCCACAGCTGAACCTTAAGCAACTCAGCCTGCAGTTTGGCCTTCTCGGCCTCATAGACCCGCCGGGGCATCTTGCGATGATAGGGATATCTTCCGCTTTCGAATGCCTTGCGGATCTTTTCCGGGCTTGGCTCGGAAACAGCACCTGCAACAGGTGTTTCGTCATTCACGCGTGGTAGATTTTGCTCGGGTTGCGCAGCTGCATCCATACATATTCTCCTTTTTTTCACTGTTCGAAAAAACGGCTAGCAGAACCGAAGCTTTCGCGCTTTGATTGGGGTCAAACCAAATTCACTTATACGGCGAAAAGGCCAAGAAACATGGAAACCCGATTTCAGATCCTGAATGGCCAGAAGTTTCATATTCGCCGTTGGGGGTCATCCGACCTGCCACCCTTGCTGATGCTGCACGGCTTTCCGGAATATGGTGGGGCATGGGCCGATCTGGCGCCACATCTGGCATCTCATTTCCATTGCATTGCCCCTGATCAACGCGGTTACGGCCAAAGCTGGGCACCAGAAGGTGTCGGCCAATATGCTACGTCCGAGCTAGTCTCGGATATGATCGCACTTGTCGAAGGTCTGGATACGCCAATCAGCCTTCTGGGCCATGACTGGGGCGCCGCGGTCGCCTATGGCCTGGCCATGTTCCGCCCAGATCTCGTCGGTCGCCTGATCATCGCAAACGGCGTTCACCCGGTGCCCTTCCAACGGGCTATGGCATCGGGCGGCGCGCAATCCGCGGCCTCTCAATATATTAACGCGCTACGGGCCCCTGATGCCGCAACACACTTTGCCGCGAACAATTTTACCCGCTTGGAAAGTTTCTTTCGCCACGGGATGGGCTTGGACTGGCTGTCCGATGACCGGATGGAGGACTATCGCACTGAATGGGCCCGTCCCGGTCGTCTGAATGCCATGCTGAACTGGTATCGGGCATCTCCGCTGGTTGTGGCGAAACCGGGCGAGCCCTGCACAGACCTGCCCCGGCTTCCGGTCGAGCGGCTGATGGTTCTTTGTCCACATCTTTTGCTATGGGGCTCCGATGACAAAGCGCTGCTGCCCGAGGCGACAGACGGTCTGGAAGATTTCGCGCCCGACCTCACACGAGTCGATATTCCGGGCACGGATCACTGGTTACACCACCAGAAGCCCGAAGCAATGGCACAGGCAATCATTGAGTGGACAGACGGCTGAGGCCTATTTATGTCCCCAATCAGCAGGATCAGCCGAGTTATTGGGGGACAGCCCCAGAATATCACCCTCGGTGGAACATCCCAGCCCCAGAACGGTGCGGTTGGCATAGGCAAAATAGGCGCAGACCTGATTGATCTCGAGGATTTCACCATCGTCCCACCCTGTGTTGCGCAGGACGGCTATGTCGTCTTCCACCAGATCCGCCGGGGCCTGCGTCAGCTTGCGCGCATACAACATGGCCGCAACCTGAGCAGCCTCCAATGGAGCGCTTTCGGGTGTCCCAGCTTCGATCGCGGCACGGATTGCATTACCGCGCACTTCGTCGCCTAACAGCCTTTGCAACCCGTTGAAATGATGCTCGACACAGTACCCGCAGTGGTTCAGAGAACTGACCCAGACACCCAGAGTTTCGAGAAACCACTTGGGAATCTGATTGGCCGAATGGTGCAGCACATTCTTGTACAACGCCATATGTCCTTCCATCGAATGCGGCCGCAAGGAATGCGCCATCATGATGTTGTCGACATTGTTGTCGGGGCCGGTGACGCGGTCGTAGAGTTTCTTCAACCGGCCAGTGGCCGTATCGTAGGGGATGGTTTTTATCCAGCTCATTTTAAGATTCCTGCTGTCGCGGTGATTTGTTATCCGAAGCCTAAGAGGCCTTAGAACAGGTCACGAAACGAAATCGTCGAACTTCTGCTCTGAGCCCTTCTTTGACATTGAGAATAGCGGCTCAGCGTGCAATGCACGAAGCATGAAAGCAAATAACATTTTAAGAGCACAAAGAGGTAAACCTACAAAACGGCAGCGCTGGCAAACAGGGGCGATGGTTGAGATTCCAATAGCTGAGGACTGTTGGGCATATGGACAATTGGGGGAAGAGTATTTCGTCGCGATTTTTGAAGGATGTTTCTCAGAACGCCCGGCAATCGAAGATTTGATCCTCCTACCGATATTGTTCAAGTCTTTTGTTTACCGTGACGCTATTGGCAGAGGTTTTTGGCTTAAAGTTGGCCGGGTTAGGCCTCGTATTGATGTGATGAAGGAAGATTACCGTTTCAAGCAGGACAGTATTTCCGGGGAACTCTCGCTTTATCATTCAGATTTTGCGGAGCAGGGGTGGGAACGGCCAGCTCTTTTGAGCGAGTGTCTTGGATTGGAATGCGTTGCTGTTTGGGAAGCAAGCCACGTTGAAGACCGGATCATTGCTGCGCGTGACGGCTACCAGTGTAAATGGGTCAGTTCCTTGGCGATAGATTTGCCAAAAGTTCCTGCATACCAGAATGACATTCATTGAGGGTTGATGTCCGCATTGCTTCCATTAGTGATAGCTGGTGCCGCAACCATATTGATTATCCTCTAATCGGCCAACCAGCCCCAAACCATCCACAACACCTCGCGTCCCTCTTCCCCCGGACCACATCACCTGCCATAATAGGGGGAAACTCAAAAACAAGAGCAGCCCATATGCCCGACGACCTGTTGACGCCCGAAGCGACCAATACCTATGACGCCTCATCCATTGAGGTGCTCGAAGGTCTTGAACCTGTTCGCAAACGCCCCGGCATGTATATCGGCGGCACGGATGAGCGTGCGCTGCACCATATGGTCGCTGAAATCCTCGACAACTCGATGGACGAAGCGGTGGCAGGCCATGCCAACCGGATCGAGGTCGAACTGCACGCAGATTTCGCCCTGACCGTGCGCGACAATGGGCGCGGCATTCCGATCGATCCGCACCCGAAATTCCCCGACAAATCCGCGCTTGAGGTCATCCTGTGCACATTGCACGCGGGCGGCAAGTTCTCGGGTAAGGCGTATCAGACCTCGGGCGGTCTGCATGGCGTTGGTGCATCTGTGGTCAATGCTTTGTCGGATTCCATGGTTGTTCAGGTTGCCCGCGACAAACAGCTGTTCGAACAACGCTTCTCGCGCGGAGTACCTCAGGGACCGGTGGAAAAGGTCGGTGCTGCCCCCAATCGGCGCGGTACAACAGTAACTTTCCATGCCGACCCCGACATCTTTGGCCACCACAAATTCAAACCCGCGCGGCTGTTCAAATCCATCCGCTCCAAGGCCTACCTTTTCTCGGGCGTCGAAATCCGATGGAAAACCGCCATCGATGACGGCGAAACCCCGACCGAGGCGACGTTCCACTTCCCCGGCGGGTTGTCGGATTACCTCAAAGAGACGATGAACGGCTCGTCCACCTATGCCGATCAGCCCTTTGCCGGCACCGTGGACTTTCGGGAAAAATTCAATGCCGCTGGCAAGGTCGAATGGGCGATCAACTGGACCCCCTCACGCGACGGGTTCATCCAATCCTACTGTAACACCGTCCCCACGCCCGAAGGCGGCACCCATGTGGCAGGCTTCTGGGCCGCTGTCCTCAAGGGCATCAAAGCTTACGGCGAGCTGATCAACAACAAAAAGGCCGCGCAGATCACCCGCGACGACCTGGTTACCGGCGGCTGCGCCCTAGTGTCCTGCTTTATCAGCGAGCCTGAATTCGTCGGCCAGACCAAAGACCGTCTCGCCACGGTCGAAGCACAGCGGCTGGTCGAAAACTCGGTCCGTGACCATTTCGACAACTGGCTGGCCGCGGATAACAAATCCGCCGGAGCGATCCTCGACTTCCTCATTCTACGGTCCGAGGAGCGCCTGCGCCGGCGAGCCGAGAAGGAAACACAGCGAAAGTCCGCCACTAAGAAACTTCGTCTCCCCGGCAAGCTGGTGGACTGTTCCAGTTCAACACGGGACGGCACCGAATTGTTCATCGTCGAGGGCGACTCGGCGGGCGGCTCAGCCAAGATGGGTCGCAACCGCAAAACACAGGCGCTGCTGCCCCTGCGCGGTAAAATCCTGAACGTGTTGGGTGCGGCCAGTTCCAAGCTGGGCACCAATGCCGAGATCAACGATCTGACCCAGGCGCTGGGTGTCGGGCTTGGCACCCGTTTCAATGTCGACGACCTGCGCTATGATAAGATCATCATCATGACCGACGCGGATGTCGACGGCGCGCATATCGCGGCGCTGCTAATGACGTTCTTCTTTACCCAGATGCGGCCCATGATCGACGCGGGCCACCTCTACCTCGCCTGCCCGCCGCTGTATCGCCTGACCCAAGGCGCCAAACGCGTCTATTGTCTGGACGAGGCAGAGCGCGACGCATGGATGGAAAAAGGTCTGGGCGGCAAAGGCAAGATCGACGTCTCACGCTTCAAAGGTCTAGGTGAGATGGACGCCAAGGACCTGAAAGAAACCACGATGGACCCCGCGTCCCGGAAATTGATCCGGGTCACCATCGACGAGGACGAACCCGGCGAGACCGGCGACCTAGTCGAGCGTCTGATGGGCAAAAAACCCGAACTGCGGTTCCAATACATTCAGGAGAACGCGCGGTTTGTGGAGGAGTTGGATGTTTGAAACGAGCTTCAGCCGATAATAGATTTCCCCCACAAAAAAAGATGAACGCCAAGGAAGAAATCCGAGCAATCAATCGCACGATAGCAGTTTTTAGTACGTGTTGGGCATTGACTATAATCTGGGTCTTGTTCTTTCCTCACCTATTTCCAACTACCGGCATCTCGCTATCCAAAGCGTACATCTTTATCTTTGCTTGGTGGCCAGCGGCGTTGTTGCTGTATCTAATAAAAAAGAGTGTGTACAAACGCCAATGAGGCAAACGCTTTCGCACATCAGAAAGGACTAACGTGGCGAAACCTGCGACCTTGCTGAGCGCCTGATGGGCAAAAAAACCGAACTGCGGTTCCAATACATACAAGAGAACGCGCGGTTTGTGGAGGAGTTGGATGTATGATAAACACGATTTCACAAGTAGAGCTTAGATCGTCAAATTGGATTTGCAGGGTCAGTATGTACCGAAATTGCCCGTAAATTTCAGCGAAAATCCAGTTTCTTTAAAATTGATGGGATGAGAAAATTAGAATTTTTCTTTCACTTTCTTGTTACATAACACTCCTGATTGTTTCTGTAGTTTACGGCCAACCATCAGCCGCACAATACGAAAAAGCTGGTTCAGATAGTGCACGCTCAATTTCAGAGTGGTTGATGGATATTGATCCCACTTCTTCTAGAAATCAAGAAATTCGAGATCGACTTGAAAAGTGTATAGCTGATCTCGGAATCGTTGAATTCTCCGAAATTGCACCATCTGATACAGGAAACTTAGTAACTGTGAGAGTAAACAATGTTACCAGCATACCAATTTCAGGCCTCATTGTAATATCTAATGACAAGGTAATTGAATTACTGGAATTGGATGGCCGAGCGATTATTGAATTCGACCCTATTGCACCGGGAGAATCCGCGACTTATTCAGAGCAGGTATTTGATGTTCGAGATTTATTTCCAAATCGAATTCAAGTTCAAACAATTGCGCTGGATGTAATAGATACTCAGGGAGTGCAAATTATCGACGATCTTTTCATGGCAAACTGGCCCAATTTGAAATCACAAGAAGATTTGGATTTCGCAGTTAAAACGTTTTGCGAAAAACGCTAGATGAAATGAATAAATACAGGCAATCGTTGGTTAGATGCTCGCACCCATATATTTACGCACTGCAATCAATGATGGGTGTAAATGCCCATCCTACTCTGTTTTCTCATCCAACCACTCCACTATCTGCCCGGCAGGCCCTTCCCACCCCGGCTCCATGAATAGAAAATGCGCGTGGTTCTCGACCGGCAGAAACCTCGCGCGGTCTCCGTAGAGTTTCGCCAACTCACGGCAGGTGTTGGGGTTCACGGCCCGGTCCTCGGTGCCGGACACGATCAGAACCGGACAGTCGACCTTGTCGATATCCACCTTCATCGCGTGGTGATCGTCGAACATCCAAAAGAACATCTCGAACATCACCCGGCCGCTTTCCGGGCCAAGCTGGTCGAACACCTCATGCCGCTGCGCCTCGGGCATTTTGTTGAGTGCAAAGGGCGCCATCAGATCGAACTCAACGCGCATGGGCTGTTTCCAGAACGCCCCGCCCTCCATCAACGCACGCGGAACGGCGCGTTCGTCGTCGGTTTCGGGCAGTGTGCCCCACGGCGCGTTCGGGTTGATCAGAACGATGGCGCTGGCCAAGCCGCGCGCTGCCACCTGCTGCGCCACAACGCCTGCGATGGCGTGACCCAGCAGCACCGGTTTGCTGTCCAGCCCCTGCACGAACTCTGCAATGTCGTTGGCATAATCGGTGACGCTGACGTCGGTCAGGCCCGGATCGGGTTCGGCCTTGGGGTCGCCGCCATGGTACCGCAGAGCAGGCGTGTGCACGGTCCAGCCCCGGTCGCGGAAGAACCCCGCGTAATCGGCCATACACCACGGTCCGGCAAAGGCTCCGTGGATCAGAACAATCTCTTTGGTCATGGAAACGCCCCCTCACCTGCCATCACTATGAGAGATGAGGGAGCGGATCGGCAAGAGGCTTACAGCGCCGCTTTGAACAGCGCTGTCAGGTTGTCCTCGGTCAGTTCAATCGGATTGCCGCCGCAAGAGGGGTCGATGATCGCCCCCTTGACCAGTTCGGGGATTGCCGCATCGGTCACTTTCATATCCGAGAGTTTGCGGGGGATACCCAGCGAGTCATTAAACTCCTGCACAAAGGCGCGGAACCCGTCAAAGCCTCCATCGATGCCCAGATAGGCCGCGGCCTGCTGGAACCGGTCGGCGATGGCGGGGGCGTTGAACTCCAACACCGCGGGCATGCAGACCGCGTTGGTCGTCCCGTGATGGGTGTTGAACACCGCGCCAATCGGGTGGCTCATCGCGTGGATCGCGCCGAGGCCCTTCTGGAAGGCGGTCGCGCCCATGGCTGCCGCGCTCATCATCTGCGCCCGCGCTTCGATATCGGTGCCATCGGTATAGGCGCGCGGCAGATAGTCCTTGACCAGCCGCATCCCCTCCAGCGCGATGCCGTGTGACATAGGGTGGTAATGCGGGCTTGAGAACGCCTCGACACAATGGGCAAAGGCGTCCAGACCAGTGCCAGCGGTGATGAATTTCGGCATTCCCACGGTCAGTTCCGGGTCACAGATCACCACGGTTGGCAGTACCTTAGGGTGAAAGATAATCTTTTTCGCATGAGTTTCCGAATTGGTGATGACGCTGGCGCGCCCGACCTCGGACCCGGTGCCAGCGGTGGTCGGAACCGCAATGATCGGAGCAATGACATCGGCATCGGCGCGGGTCCACCAGTCGCCAATATCTTCGAAATCCCAGACCGGGCGCATCTGACCGGCCATGAAGGCCACCATCTTACCCAGATCCAGCCCCGAGCCACCGCCAAATGCGATTACCCCGTCATGGTCGCCTGCCCGATACGCCGCAACGCCGGCCTCAAGGTTCTTCTCATTGGGGTTCGGGTCCACTTCGCTATACAGGCCACGCCCCAGACCCGCAGCCTCAAGAATATCCAGCGTCGCCGAGGTGATCGGCAGATCAGCCAGCCCCTTGTCCGTGACCAGCAGAGGGCGTTTCATTCCGGCCGCAGCGCAGGCTTCGGGCAGTTCCTTGATGCGGCCAGCGCCGAATTTGATCGCGGTCGGATAGGACCAGTTTCCAGACAGGCTCATGATGTCACCTTCTTCAGATGGTAGGATTTGGGGCGGGTAAGGTTGTGATAGCCGATGACAGAAAGACCACCGCCACGCCCGGTATTCTTGCAACCGGTCCAGCACAGGCCCGGATCCAGATAATCGGCGCGGTTCATGAAGACGGTGCCAGTTTCAATCTGGTCCCCGACCTGCGCGGCCCGGTCCACGTCGCGGGTCCAGAGGCTGGCGGTCAGGCCAAACTCGCTGTCATTCATCAGCGCGATGGCTTCGTCATCCGACGACACTTTCATGATTCCAACTACGGGGCCGAAACTCTCATCCCGCATCACCCGCATGTCGTGTGTGACATTGGTCAGGATTTGCGGGGTCAGATATGCCCCCCCATCATCCTCGGGGAAAGTGTCGATATGGGTAACTGCGCCATCCGCGACTGCCTCGGCAATCTGCGCGCGGACCTCATCGGCAAAGCGTATATTGGCCATCGGTCCAATCGTCGTCTCTGCATCCAGCGGATTGCCCAGCTTATAGCCCTGAACAATCTCAACCGCTTTGGCAACGAACGCATCATACAGGCTTTCGTGCACATAAATCCGCTCAATCCCGCAGCAGCACTGGCCCGCGTTGAACATCGCACCGTCGATCAGCGTATCAACAGCTGCGTCCAGATCGGCGTCGTCCATGACATAGCCTGGATCCTTGCCGCCCAACTCGGTACCGACCCCGGTGAATGTGCCCGCCGCCGCACGTTCCATCGCCTGACCACCACCGACCGAGCCAGTGAAGTTCACGAAATCAAACGCATTTCCAGCGATCAAATCGTTAGTCACATCATGACTCAGGAACACATTCTGGAACACATTCTCAGGAACACCTGCCGAATGGAAAGCCTGCGCCATCCGCTCACCCACCAACAAGGTCTGGGTCGCGTGTTTCAGCACCACGGTATTGCCCGCAATCAACGCCGGGGCCACCGTATTGATCGCAGTCATGTACGGGTAGTTCCAGGGCGCCACGACAAAGACAACCCCATGCGGAATGCGTTTGATATAGCGCCTGAAGATCTCATCCTCGCCCACCGCAATATCGGCCAGTGCACCCTGCGCGATCTCGGCCATATGGCCGGCGCGCTCGTTGAACCCGCCGAACTCTCCGCCGTAGCGCACTGGGCGCCCCATCATATGGGCCAACTCGGGCACGATTTCGTCATTCATCGCACCAACAGCGGCGACACCCGCCATCACAAGATCAATTCGCTCTTGTAATGGGCGTGCTGCCCAGGCTGTTTGCGCTTCCCTGGCCCGCGCGGCCACCTCAAACGCTGCTTCGCGCGATAAGGTTTCGCGCTCAGCATAAACCGATCCATCGATCGGCGAGATGCATTTCAACATCTGCCCCATCTCCACTCCATCCTCTAAAAAGCAGAATCTCCTGCTTTATCTGGCCAACACAAACCTCGGGGGCCGTCATTGATGCGCCATTGGCTCAAGCACCAATAGCGGCAGGCAGGGCCCCCAGCTTCGTCCACCCTCAGGCCCTTTCGAACCCGCGGGCAATTTCCCAATCAGTAACCACGCTTTCGAATTCCTCGATTTCCACCTCGGCGGCGCGCGCATAGTGATCAACAACTTCGTCCCCCATAGCGGCCCGCAACATGGTTGAGCCAAGCAGGGCATCCCGCGCAGCGGGCAGGTTCCCGGGGATCATGCCGGACTCGCTCTGATACGCATCGCCTTTGGTTGGTGGCTCAAGCTCCAACCCTTCCTTGATGCCCGCGATACCCGCCGCCAACATACCAGCAATCGCCAGATACGGGTTCATATCCGAGCCCGGAATACGGCATTCCACGCGAACCGATTTGGTTCCATCACCACACAGTCGGAAACCGGCGGTGCGGTTGTCGACCGACCAGATGATCCGCGTCGGCGCAAAACTTCCTTTTTGGAAACGCTTGTAGCTGTTGATGTAGGGGGCCATGAAACACGTATAATCGGCAGCGTATTTCAACAACCCGGCCATATAGCTTTTCATTACTGCCGACATGCCGAGCGGATCTTTTTCGTCGAAAAAGATTGGCCTTCCCTCAGACCACAGCGACTGATGCACATGGGATGAACTACCAACCTTGTCATGATGCCATTTCGGCAGGAACGTGGCCGCATGCCCGTGCTGCCAGGCGATTTCCTTCACCGCATTCTTGGCGATCGAGTGATACTCGGCCGTTTCCATGGCGGCGGCGTATTTGATGTTCAACTCTTCTTGACCGGTCTCGGCCTCGCCCTTCGTATTCTCGACCGGGATGCCCGCGTTCCACAAATGATTGCGGATCGGACGCATCACATGCTCTTCCTTGGTGGTCTGCAGGATATGATAATCCTCATTATAGCCCGAGATCGGCGCCAGATCGCGAAAGCCTTCCTTGCGGATCTGGTCAAAGCTCTTCTCAAACAAAAAGAACTCCAACTCGGTGGCGCACATCGCGTCGTAACCCATGGCTTTCAGGCGTTTGACCTGTTTCTTCAGGATCGACCGGGGCGCGTGCGGGATCTCTTCATGCGTGTGGTGATCCAGAACATCGCACATCACCATCACCGTGCCCTCAAGCCACGGCACCGGGCGCAAAGTGCTGAGATCAGGTTTCATGACGTAATCGCCATAGCCCCGCTCCCAGCTGGTCGAGGCATATCCGTCAGGCGTGCCCATTTCCAGATCTGTCGCCAACAGATAATTGCAGCAATGGGTCTCTTGCCAAGCGCCTGCCACAAAGTGACCGGCATGAAACCGTTTGCCCATCAGCCGCCCCTGCATGTCCACCATGCAAACAAGAACGGTGTCTACTTCACCTGCTTCAACCTTGGTTTTGAGGTCCGCCAACACAACATCATGACCCATCATGTTCATCCTTCATCACAATCGGGCCCACCGCGCCCCTGTTCCCATCGACGGCCGTTAGTCTTCGGCCGCTTCTTTCTCCATTTCCATAACCAACCGCGTTTCCAGAACCTGTCCGCTTTTGTAGAGGATCGGATAGGCGATGGCCGCGATATGGCCGTGCAGATCGCGCATAGCGCGCAGTGCCTCCAGATGCAGATCGCTGGACTGGAAACTTTCCGTTTGACCACGCTCCAGCCGCTTTAGATGCGCCTTGCGGCTGTCGCGGGACATCCTTTTGATCTCGGCCTTGTCCAGAACAAGACGGCGGGCACAGTCGACGTCATCCACCAACAAAACGTGTCGCGCCAGCGAAAAACTTTCCTGAATGGTGGCGTGTAAATCCTTGAGTTCTTTCCACCCCTGGGCGGAAAACTCGGCCCTTTCCATGTGTTTAATCTTTGCTGAACGCGTCATTCTGTTCGACACGACATCTCCAGCGGCCTCGAGCCGAATAGCGTATTCCACCAGACCACGGGCGGCTTTGATCTGAGACTTGCTCATATTCTGCCGCGGCAACCGCGCGACAAAGCGTCGGATTTCCGTCAACTGGGCGTTTACCATTTCATCCTGCTGCGACAGGGCAGCAATGGTATCAATGTCGTCACGCTCATAGATATCCAGCACCGGGCGGAACATGCGTTCGACCTGCGTGACCATCTGCAACAATTCGTGGCGCACCGAGGACATCGCAACATCAGGGCCTGTGGCGCTGGGGTCGCCTAGCGGATTAAGAGCACCCGAGAACTGATCTGCCACACCAGATTCAGGGTCGGTCTCGGGCATGAGCAAAGCCATCGGCGCTTCCATCCGGGTGACGAATCCGGTTGCCAGCAGAAACACCACGAGGTTGAAACCGATATGGGCAAAGATCAACGATTGCCCCGGCCCGCTGATCATCAATGCGGCATGGGTCCCGGTGACGTTGACAGCAAACAGCATCACAAGCGCCGCACTGCCGCGCAGCAACAGGTTGGCTATCGGTATCCGGCGGGCCGAAACGATCTGGTCGCGCGTCAACCAGATCGGAATAAAGGCCGAGCCCAAATTTGCCCCCAATACCAACGACAAACCCGCCGCGAATGGGATTGCCCCGATCTGTACCAGCGTCACGCACATCAGGATTGTCGCAACCGAGCTGTGCATGACAAAGGCAAGCACAGCCCCAACGATGAAGGCACTGAAATAGTCGCTTTCAAGATAGCCCGCGATAGCTGGCAAAAAGGCACTTTCACGGATCGGATCAACTGCATCGCGCAAAAATTGCAGTGATACCAAAATGAAGGCCACACCCAGAACAATCCGCCCCATCAGGCGAACATTTGCCCGATCGGATTTGAGGTAGAGCCACCCGCCCAGCGCCAGCAATACCGGCTGCAACCATCCCAAATCATAAGACAGTATCTGAATGACCAGAGCCGATCCCAGATCGGCCCCCAAAACCCCCGCCAGGGCGATGCCAAAACTGACCATTCCGGCCGCCGCAAACCCTGTCAGCAAAACCGCCACGGCGGCTGAACTTTGCAGGATCGTAGCCAGAACCATACCCGCGCCACCGGCGACAAAACTGTTTGAATGTCGGGTCAAAAGCGATTGAAATAGCGCGCCAAATCGCCGCTCAATCCCCGTACGAACCAAGCGAACGGCGAAAAGCAGCAACATGGTTGCGGCAAAAATCTCGATCAGAAAACCAGCGATGGCCATGTGTTCATACCCCGTCCGACCGGTGAGCAGCACTGTGCATCCGGTTTCGCATCTCTGTTATTGGGATTGATATGAACATAAGAGGTGTCGCCAGGTGATGTCCAAACCCGACGCGAGAGGAGTTACCCGCGTCGGGAAGTTGCTTATTATCCGTAACGATAAGGCCGACCGGCCTTGAGCATGTCGGCGTTGTATTGCTTGAATATCTCAACAACCCTCGCCTTGATCTCAGATTCTGCTGCAATCTCATCCCAGAATGCGATTGCCGCGCCTTCGACCTGTGCCCATTCCTCATCCGGGATCGTGGTCAGCTGCATTTTGTCTCCATTGACCCGCAAGCTGGCCTCGCCGCCCCAGTACCACCACTGGCGGTAATAATGCGACTGGTCACAGCATACACGGAACAGGGTTTGCAAATCTTCCGGCAACTCGTTCCAGCGATCCATGTTGGCAAAGAAAGACCCGGCCCAGGCGCCTGAGATGTTGTTGGTCAGGAAGTAGTTGGTCACATCCGCCCAGCCGACAGTGTAATCCTCGGTGATGCCCGACCATGCGATGCCGTCCAACTCGCCGGTCTGTACGGCGACCTCGATATCTTCCCATGGCAGTGTAACTGGTACCACACCGAACTGGCTGAGGAAGCGACCCGCTGTTGGGAAAGTGAAGACACGCTTGCCTTGCAGATCCGCCAGGCTGTTGATTGGGTCCTTGGTGGCGAAATGGCACGGGTCCCAGGCGCCCGCCGAGATGTGCTTGACCCCGACTTTCGAGTATTCTTCGTCCCAGATTTCGTTCAGACCGTACTGATTGAACAGAACCGGTACATCCAGGGAATAGCGCGAGGCAAACGGGAAATAGCCGCCGAACACTGTGACATCGGTGGGCGACGCCATCGAGTCATCATCGGACTGTACCGCATCAATGGTGCCTTTCTGCATGGCACGGAACAGTTCGCCTGTCGGAACAAGCTGGTCAGCATAGAACAGCTCGATCTGCATCCGGTCACCGGCGATCTTGTTGAACATCTCGATTGCCGGGTCGATCACATGCGCAGCCAGCGCAGGACCGGCATAGGTCTGCATGCGCCACGTGATCGTGCTTTGAGCCAGCGCCGGTGCGGCCAGAGGTGCGGCTGCGACCCCTACCCCGGCGGTTTTCAGAAACTTACGTCTTGTCGTCATGTCAATTTCCTCTCTGTTGAAGTGCTTCGTGCCTCTTCGAAAGGCATTCTTGTTAATTTCCATAGACATATCCGGGCAGCCAAAGAGCCAGTTCCGGGAAGATCATGATAATCGTAAGCGCCAGAACCATCACGGCGACGAACGGAAAGATCGAGCCATAGATATCCCTCAGCGTGATTTCTGGCGGTGCCATCGCGCGCATCAGAAATAGGTTATAGCCGAAAGGCGGTGTCATATAGGCGATCTGTGTGGTGATCGTGTACAGAACCCCGTACCAAATCAAGTCAAAGCCCAGCGCACCAACCAGCGGTACATAAAGCGGTGCCACAATCACCAGCATCGCGGTGTCGTCCAGAAACGTGCCCATGACAATAAAGCTGAGCTGCATCAAGATCAGGATCATCCAGGGTGACAGGCCCAACTGGTCGGTGAACAAGTTGTCGATTGCCTTCACCGCACCAAGCCCGTCGAAAACCGCGCCAAAACCAAGTGCTGCAAGGATGATCCACATGAACATGCACGATATCGCCAGCGTATGCTTGGTACAGGTTTCAAAAATCGCCCAGGTCATTCGACGTTTGGCCACCGAAACCACCAATGCCGCCAGCGCTCCGATGGCCGAACTTTCAACCAGTGACGTCCACCCGTTCACAAAGGGCACCATCATCGCAGCGAAGATAATCAGCGGCAACGCACCCGCGCCCAGCAACCGGATTTTCTCGGCCCGCGGAACCTCGTGCGCGTCTTTCATCGCTGGACCAAGCTCGGGCTGAATGCGACAGCGGATCCATATATAAAGAATGAACATGCCAGCCATCATCAAGCCGGGCACGATCCCCGCCAGCCATAACTGCCCCACAGGTTGACGGGCGATCATCGCATACAGCACCAGAACCACCGAAGGCGGTACAAGGATACCCAAACTGGACCCGGCCTGAATGACACCGGTCACCATGGTTTTGTCGTACCCGCGTCTCAACAGTTCAGGCAAAGCAATCGTGGCTCCAATAGCCATCCCGGCCACGCTGAGGCCATTCATGGCAGAAACCAAGACCATCAAACCAATCGTCCCGATGGCAAGCCCGCCATTCACCGGCCCCATCCAGACATGGAACATGCGATACAGGTCATCCGCCAGCCTGCTTTCGCTGAGCACATAGCCCATGAAAATGAACATTGGCAGGGTCAGCAGCGGATACCACTTCATCAGCTTCATCGCGGCTGAAAATGTGATGTCCTGCCCTCCGGTTCCCCACAATGAAAGCGCCGCGATCGTCGCAACCGCACCGATCGCACCAAAAACGCGCTGACCGGTGAACAGCATCAGCATCATCAACGCGAACATGAAGATGGCGATATATTCCTGGCTCATGCCCGCTGTACCCCGATTTCCTGCCCGTTGATCCGCGCAATGTCTTTGAAAAATTCCGAGACTGCCTGCAGCAACATCAGGAAGAAACCGAAAACCATGATGGATTTGACCGGCCAGATATACGGTCGCCACGCAGTCGACGAACGTTCAAGCCGACCGATCTCTTCACTGCCGGTCAGCAGTCCGGTGAAGTAGGAAACGGGTTCGTCGCCCCAATAACCAAGGCTATACGCCGTCGATCCCAACCCGCCATAGAAAAGCACACCCAGATAGAGGATCAGCAAAAGCACGGTAAATGCATCGAACCACGCTTTTCGTTGGGGGCTCCAGTTGTGATAAAACAGGTCCATGCGCACATTCGACCCTAGCTGGATCGAATATGGCCCACCCATGATGTAATAGGTCACCATCGCAAACTGTGCCATTTCAAGTGTCCAGAGCGACGGTAGGAAGAAGGTCTTTGATATCGAAGACCACAGCAGGATGCCCATCATGACAAACAGGCCCCACATCATGACCCGCCCGATCCGATAGTTGATCGCATCCACGATACGGACATATGCGCTCATCGCTTTGATCACGCTGACGCCCCTTCCTGAAAACCGGACAGAACACGCGCAATCCAGGGCACTAGGCAATCGGCCATCTCTGCCTGCTGCTTAGGCGTGCGGATCAAGTCATTGCGGATCTCGATCATCACGTTCAGCAAACGGTGGGGCAGCGCCTGGGTATCCAGTGTATGAGCTACTCCATCCGCCGCAGAATAAGGCTCATTCAGCCTGATGATAAAAGGGCTGCCGATAGCTTCGTCAGCCATCATCGCTGTGGCAAACTGGTTGTCCACACCGTGCAGAATACCCAGTTCGACCTGCCGTTTCTGCCCCAGATAGATCGGTGTGAAACTGTGGATTGTCACCATCAGCCTAAGTGAAGCGCTGTGCTGATCGATCAAATCCGACAAAGCGGCGCAAAACGGCTGATACACGTTTTCGATTCTGGCCACTCGCTGCTCGGGCGACATGTTGATGTTCGCCGGGATTTCGTAATCCTCGCTGCGGATCGGCATTGCACCCGCCGCCTCGGGCGGGCGATTGCAGTCATAGACCAGCCGAGACACCCCGCCATGGACCAAAGGTGCTGACATGCGTTTGGCCATAGCCTGCGCCACGACCAGTGCGCCTGGATCCCAGGCAATATGACTTTCGCGTGCTTCAGCGCTTAGCCCCATATCGCCCAGAAAAGCCGGGATACGATTAGACGCATGTTCGCACACCAGCACGACCACAGGCGCATTGCCCGCCAAATCCGTATGAACAACTTTGCCGAAGTCCAATCTACCGTCCTGCGATTCCAAAATGAGACATTGTGGAAAAATTTCCACAGACCGCATCATCCTGTCAATATTTTTTCTGTATAAATTTTTCCAAGCTTGATCTTGCTGAAAAATTATTCACATTATGGTCTGGTCGCATAATAGGAGGACACGCCAGTGCGGGTGACAGACAGGCTTCTGGCCCATCGGGACAAGATGACCCCGTCTGAACGGCAACTGGTCAGCGTTCTACTGGATGATTACCCGATGGCCGGGCTGGGTAGTATTACCGAATTGGCCAGTACCGCCTCAGTCTCGACCACTACGGTTGCACGGATGCTGCAAAAGACCGGTTTTGACGGATATCCTCAATTTCAGGCCGCGCTGCGTGGTGAGGTCAAAGAAATGATCTCGGGGCCAGTAGCCAAACGTGATGTCTGGCAGAATGACCTGCCCGAAGAACATATCCTCAACCGCTATTCCCAGCGTTCTCTGGCCAACCAGAAGCGCACAATCGACGAGATCGACCCCGACGAATTCGATAGCTTCTGCAGCCTGTTGAGCGATCAGAACCGGCGTATTTTCATCACCGGTGGCCGCATTACCGGAACACTGGCGCAATACCTGTATCTGCACCTGCAAATGATCCGACCGGATGTCCGCCTGTTGCCGGTCGCCGCATCCTGGACCCATGATCTGTTGGACGTGCGTCAAGGGGATGTGCTGATCGCGCTGGATGTCCGGCGCTATGAGAATGCGAGCCTGCTGATTGGTCAGCTCTGCCACGAGCGCGGGGCCGAAATCGTGCTGTTGACCGATCAGTGGCGCTCGCCAATCCACCGGCTGGCCAAACACACATTCGCGGCGCGCATCTCGGTGCCTTCTGCCTGGGATTCGATGGCTGCGATACTGACCCTGATGGAATGCGCCATAGCCGAAGTTCAGGAACGGCTTTGGGATTCGGTCAAAGATCGCACGGTCGAACTGGAACAGGCCTTTGATCGCACCAAGCTGTTTAGGAAATTCGGCCAAAGTTCGGGCTCATAGCTTCGGATTGTTCCAAAACTACAACTGCCCGTGAGGAGTGTTGCCACTTGACCGGCGGTTGGTCACTTTGTTTCCATGACATTTATTACCGAAAACCAGCTGCCGCTGCTGATTCTGTTTTTTCTGATCGGCACAGTTGGCACAGCATTCCTGTTTCGTAAACCAGCCGGGCATCGCGCATGGAAACTGGCTGATCTGGTCTGGGTGGTTCTGGGCGGGGTCGGCGCATTGGTTGCGGTGATGGCCGGGCTTTATACAGCGGACAGTTCCCGTCTGGACCGGCAGATTGACGTTGCCTATGCCGCAACGCTTGCCTTTGACCGCGACGCCGCGCGGTTTCGTTTGCGGTTCTGCGACCCGGCCTATGACAAGGATATCGGAGCGCTGTGCGAAAAAGTTGAGTTCCTGTCAGCCTCAACCGCAAGCAACGCTGACCTGCCGTTGTTTATTGCCGTAACAAACGAAGTCGCCCCTCTGAGGGGGCTACAATTCCTGTTTGGACGGCAGGCCCGGGAAGAGCGCGATGACATGCGCGCGATGACATCGAAGGTGCACTCATTCGACGTCGACCAGTTTCTTGTGTTCACAACGCTGGATGACTCGACACAGGAAGCTATCGACAATCTGCGCAGGAAAGTTCCCGCAATCGCAGGCGACTATTTGATCTTGGCTCAAAGTTACGATGATCTTGTCACTCAGGTTGGCAAGCTTAAGGATGAATGGGAATATTTGCAGGAAAACGGGCATATTCTGGTGCTTCAGATCATTGCGCTGTGCCTTGTCAGTTTCGCCGCCCCGTTCCGGCTGGGCAAATCCATTGTCGAACTCAGAACGACGCTTACTGCCGGTACGCCCGCGCCAACCGCTCGGGATCAGCGCCCAGAAGATAGCGGGTCAGAGTCCACAGATTCCGACCACCACGACGCAACCACCCCGCCCGTTCGTACCGGTCCGCGCTCGTAAAGGCGCGGGCGGACAACAGCGTGATGCGGCGCAACTCTTTGGCAAGCGCCACGTCCTCCATCAAGGGCTGTTCCGGGAAACCGCCTGCATCTTGATATTCAGAACGCCGGACTAGCAAGCCCTGGTCACCATAGGGCAACCCAAAGATCCGGCTACGAAGATTGGCCCATCCGGCAACCCAGGATGGCGCAAAGCCCGCGGCCACAAAGGCCAGTCTGAACGCCGCAGGTCGCCCGGAGGGCAGATGATCCCGCACAACATTGCTCCACCCGTCCTGCAAAACCGTATCCGCATGAAGTACCAACAGCCAATCGGCTTTGGCGGCTGCACAGCCACGGCGCAGCTGCCCCCCGCGCGAGGCTTCTCCGGTCACGATCCTGGCCCCAGCATTCTCTGCGATTTCATGGGTTTTGTCGGCGGAGCCAGCGTCCGACACAATTAGCTCGTGGATCAACCCTGCGCGCAGCCCCTCCATCAGCGCCCCAAGTGTCGCAGGCAAGGTTTCGGCCGCGTTCAGGGTTGGAATTACAATACTGATCGGTGCCGGCACGTCGGATATCCTCTGGTCTTATGAGCGACTTCTCATATATCACGAGCACCATGGAAAAGACGAGGACTCTGCCATGCCCAATCGCCGCATTCTGCGCCTAACCGGTGCCGACGTTAACAGCTTCTTGCAGGGGCTGGTGACCAATGACATTGCCGGGCTTGATAATGGTCTGGTCTACGCGGCCCTACTGACCCCACAGGGCAAGTATCTGGCCGATTTCTTTTTGAAACGCCAGGGCGACGATATCTTGCTGGACGTCGCCGAGGTTATTGCCGACGGATTGGTCAAACGTCTGAGCATGTACAAGCTGCGCGCCGACCTAACGATCGAAGCCAGCGGCCTGAATCTGCAACGCGGCACTGGCCTGGCACCCGATGGGGCCCTGCCCGATCCGCGCCATTCAGATATGGGCTGGCGCGCATATACGGAAGATGCCGAAAGCGAGGACGGAACCGATTGGAACGCGATCCGCGTGCTCCATTGCATTCCCGAAACCGGAATCGAACTGACCGCGGACAGCTATATTCTGGAATCAGGGTTCGAGTTGCTGAACGGCGTTGATTTCAAAAAAGGGTGTTATGTCGGTCAGGAAGTGACCGCGCGCATGAAACACAAGACCGAGCTGCGTAAAGGGCTGCGCACGGTAAATGTCGCGGGCACCACGCCTGTCGGAACCGAAATAACTGCTGACGGGAAATCCGTGGGGCGCCTGTTTACCCAAGCGGATGGCCAGGGGATCGCATATCTCAGGCTCGACAGGGCCAAGGATGATATGCAGGCGGGCGACGCGACCGTGCGCCTGAAGGAATGAAAATTCTCGAATACAGCCTGGTCATGGCCCCGCCAGCCCCGGAACCATTTGATCCGCCCAGCACAGGCTGCCAAACTAGGTTTGGTTCAGTGATCCGGGTGAGTTGATGTTTCGTCTGTATAAAGCAATTTGGCGTGCCAGTTCCGCCCGGCAGATCATCCTTATCATCCTGTCTATTGCGGTTGCCGCTCTGGCAGCCGTCCCGCTGGAGTTTCAGCGCGATATCATCAACCACCTGACCTCGGACGATGTATCTGTGGACCGAATGATCCTGCTTGGTGCGGGTATGATGGTGGTTATCTTGCTGAGCCTGGGGCTGAAATGGCTGCTCGGCTATCGGGCGGGAACATTGGGCGAGGATATGATCCGCCTGATCCGGCAAAGGCTGCTGGTCCGGTCCGCCGATCTGGATGAAACCGGCGAGACCATGCGCAAGGGGACCATGACTACCGCCATTTCTGCCGAAGCAGAAGAGCTGGGTAAATTCGCAGGCGGTGCCTTTTCCGACCCGGTGGTCCAAATCGGCACTCTGATCAGCGTGATTGGTTATATCTCGTCTACACAGCCGGGGTTGGGTTTGATCGCTTTTTCGATGGTCGCGCCGCAGATCATCATCGTTCTGGTTTCGCAACGCAAAGTGAACGTCTTTGTCGCCGAACGCGTTCGTATACTGCGCCGCGCCACCGACAGTTTGACAGCAGAAAAGATTGACGCGGCCGCGCACGAGATCGAAGCGGAATTCGACGAAATCTACGAAACTCGCCGAAAGATGTTCATCTGGAAGCTTTCGGCCAAATTCCTTCTAAGCGTGATCAATGGCGCCGGGACGGTTGGGGTTCTGATGCTGGGTGGCTGGCTTGTCCTTCAGGGCAGAACCGATGTCGGCACAGTTGTTGCCGCCACCAGTGGGCTCAGCCGTATTCAAGGCCCCACGGCTTTTCTGATCGCCTATTATCGCCAGGTCAGCGCAAACCGGATCAAATTCGAACTGATGCTCGAACTATTTGGCCCGAACCCCGAAAAATACCGACGCGTCAAAGACTAAAAATAGAAAGAACCGCGCAGCGCGGGCTGTCGCGGTTCTCGGTGTCTTGAAGCAGAAGTGCAGTTACGCGCGTTCCGAATAGTCCATGGTTTCAGTATTCACCACGATCATTTCATCTTGGCCCACAAATGGTGGCACCATGACTTTTACACCATTGTCCAGAACGGCCGGTTTGAACGAGTTCGCAGCGGTCTGACCTTTGACCACAGGCTCGGTCTCGACGATCTTGCACGTCACTTTCTGTGGCAGTTTGGCGTTCAGTGCCTCACTTTCGTAAAATTCTACGACGATAGTCATGCCGTCCTGCAGAAACGGGCGGCGATCACCCAACAGATCAGCGGACAGTTCGATCTGCTCATAGGTCTCGGAATCCATGAACACCAACATGCCGTCGGATTCGTATAGAAACTGCTGGTCTTTCTGTTCCAGGCGAACACGCTCGACCTTGTCAGCTGAGCGGAAACGTTCGTTCAGTTTGGAACCATTGCGCAGATTGCGCAGTTCGACCTGTGCAAAAGCCCCGCCTTTACCGGGCTTTACATGATCAACTTTGACAGCGGCCCATAGCCCATCGTTATGCTCAAGCACATTGCCGGGGCGAATTTCGTTCCCATTTATCTTGGGCATGACTTAAATCCTTCACAAACGGTTGATGCGTCAGTCGCGCACCCTATATCTGGCGTGGCCGCACCTGACAAGACAACGACACCTTGTGCTGCAGCCGCAGCAAGCTATGCGCGTGACGCAACGCAACTATGCACATTAGGTGTATCCGAATCGCACTTAATAGGTCATAAGAACCGTCACGCCGAAAATGCAAGAGCAAGAACAACAAGGAAGACGAGATGAGAGATTTCGTTGACGGCACCGCCTTTAACAATGAGCAAGGCAACCGTGCTCGTAAACTTTTCGCAGCCGTCGTTTTGGCTGCGCTGGATGATGCTATCGCCGACGACAAAAAGTATGGCAATGGCCCAGAACAGATCGCCCGCTGGGCACGCTCGCGCGATGGGCGCGAAGTGCTGTCTTGCGCGGGTATCGACCCAAATGAACGGGTTGTCAGCGGATTGATGGATTTCGTTGGTCGCGGTGTGCGGACTTCGGTCGCTCTTTCGCGCGAAGAAAGCGAGCGCCGCAACGCCGCCCAACAGGCCGAAGCCGCCTGATCACAGACACGAGTCTGTTTGAAAAAACGCGCCTCCTGTTGATGGAGGCGTGTTTTTTTGTTGCATAGACCCCGAATATGAATTCCGGTGCGAAACTGCGCCCTCACCCGATGACTGAAAAATGATGACAATGCCGCGTCATCCGGGGCTTTCCCTTCACCGTCAAATCAGGTCATCTGCGCGTTAGCTAACAGGAGACACGGCATGGTTCGCGCCATCATGATTCAGGGCACAGGCAGCAATGTTGGAAAATCGGTTCTGGTGGCCGGATTGGCACGCGCCTATACGCGCCGAGGCCTGCGGGTTGCCCCGTTCAAACCGCAGAACATGTCGAATAACGCCGCAGTAACCGAAAATGGTGGCGAGATCGGGCGCGCGCAAGCCCTACAAGCGTTGGCGGCACGACGCGCCACACATACGGATATGAACCCGATCCTTTTGAAGCCTGAAACAGATACAGGCGCGCAGATCGTCATTCAGGGCAAACGCGCCGGAACGATGCAGGCTGGCGATTACCGCAAGGATAAATCCAAGCTGATGACAGCCGCGCGCCAGAGTTTTGACCGGCTCTGCACCGACGCTGATCTGGTGTTGGTTGAAGGGGCCGGAAGCCCGGCCGAGACCAACCTGCGTCAGGGTGATATTGCCAATATGGGCTTCGCCTGCGCCGCGGGTGTGCCGGTCGTACTTGTCGGCGATATTCACCGAGGTGGGGTAATTGCTCAGATCGTCGGGACTCAGGCCGTGCTGGATGCTGGCGATCTGGCAATGATCCGAGGCTTTGCCATCAATCGCTTTAAGGGCGATGTATCCCTATTCGACGAAGGTCGCGATGACATCGCCGCTCGAACAGGCTGGGCCTGTATCGGTGTTGTGCCTTGGTTCGACGATGCCTGGAAGCTGCCAGCCGAAGATATGATGGATATCCGGTCCCACAGTGGCGGTTCCTGTAAGGTTGCAGTACCTCAGTTGGAACGGATGGCCAATTTTGATGATCTTGATCCGCTATCGGCAGAGCCTGGCATCACGGTCGAGATCGTGCCCTCTGGCCGCGCGCTGCCCGGCGACGCCGATCTGGTCCTGCTGCCCGGAAGCAAGTCAACCATTGGCGATTTGGCCTACTTCCGTGCTCAGGGCTGGGATATCGACCTCTATGCCCATGTCCGACGTGGCGGCCATGTGTTGGGGCTATGTGGCGGCTACCAGATGCTCGGGAACACCATTGCTGATCCCGATGGTGTGGACGGGCGGCCAGGTACAGTCGATGGATTGGGGCTGTTGGATGTGGATACCGTTATGGTCGGCGAGAAAAAGGTGACCCTGCGGACTGCACGCGCCCTGCCGGGGCACCAACCGCTAACCGGATATGAGATCCATATGGGCCGCACCGAAGGCAACGATTGCACCCGCGCTTGGCTGGAGGTCGAGGGCCGCCCGGAGGGCGCAGCTGATCGGACTGGCCGGATACGCGGAAGCTACCTACACGGTATATTCTCATCCGATCAATTTCGGGCCGACTACCTACAGCTTTTGGGAGTCTCTTCCACCCTGCACTATGAGGACGGTGTCGAAGATACGCTTGATCGTCTGGCCGACCATCTGGAACGACATATGGATCTGGACCGCTTGCTGGAACTGGCTGAAACGCCGATTAAAGGCTGACTTTTACTCGGCTTTTTGCTCGGCCAACGCACGGTAGATTTCGCGGCGAACCATTTTTCGAACGTTCCGCGTAATGCGTTCACCCAGTACGCCCTGCAGTTCTTCACGAACAACCTGCGCAATCAAAGAGCGCAAGCCATCGTCATCAAGCCGGGACATGGCAGCATCTGCTTCTGAACCTGTTGTATCCGCGGCAGCCGATACCTCTGGGTCCCGTACAAACACTGCCTTTTCAACAGTCTCAGTCTCTGCATCTGGGGCTTCGTCTTGGGGTTGCCATTCCAACGGTTGATTTGGCGTTCCTGAATAGGCATCTACGCTGTCACCGTCGGGCTCCCACTGATCTTCGGTCCTGGCGATCGCGGCTTCCAGCGCCTCAATTTTGGCACTTAGACTTTTGGCTATGCCCTCTTCCGCAACTGGATCAGGTGAATGCGCTGTAGCCGACTCCGCTTCATCACCCGCAACAACATCGCAGGCGCGCAAAAGCATCGGTTTCACCGATTTTTCAGCGCTGTACTCAGCATCCAGCTTGAAAGGCTGCGTCTCGACACCTGTTTGCTCGCCAACCCTGAGCGCATCAGTCAGAACAAGCCGCCCTGGCTTTCGCTCTGACTTGGAACGCACCAGATCGGGAACTTTTCGACCTTCTTCGCTGACCAGCCGCTTGACCGATGACAGTACGTCTTCGATCCCGGAGTTCACGACATTGTCTGTCATTGTTTTCTACCGCTCTAACCTCAGGTCCGAGTGTAGCCAAACAATGCAGACCTCACAACAGGCAGTATTGGGTGTTTAGTCCCGACGCAGTGCTTTCAGGACCCGATCCAGATCTTTGCTCTGCTTGCTGACCTGCGCGGGGGCTTTCTTCACCAGATTATAGTAAAGGGTCGGATCGTAAATCTGAACCGCCAGACCCAAACGCTCGGCCGTGAGCAAACCTTGGGCCTGCAGCAACTGATAAGCCGCCAGAGATCGCTCGGTTCTGGAAGCAATTTCGGCAAGCTGCGCGTCCAGCAAATCCTGCTGAGCAGCCAGCACGTCCAGAGTGGTCCGCGCACCCAAAGTTGCCTCTTCGCGGATACCATCAAACGCAACTTCCGAGGCGCGTACACGTTCCGAAGAGGCCCTCAGGCTTGCGCTTGCAGTTTGAAACCGAACATAGGCATCAGACACGCCCTGCGTAATGTTCTTTTGCACATTCAGCAGATTGGCACGTGACCCATCCCGCGAGGCCATTGCGCGGCGCACGCTTGCCGCGAGTCGACCACCCGCATAGATCGGCTGGCTGAAGTTCAGCGAGATACTCGCATCATTCACATAATCGTCGTCATCATAGCTCTCGGTGACGCCCGCATCAGCGTTCAGGCTGACATTCGGACCCAGGCCCGCGCGCTGCTGCTGCACGACCAGATCAAGGGCGCGCACCTGATGCTGGGCGGACAGAATGGATGGGTGATTGCGTTGGGCCAGGCTGACAGCCTCGGCCTCGGAGCGGGGCAAGTTTGGCAGGCTGGGCTGACCAGCAGTACGGCCCGGCAGTTTGCCAACTGCGTTCACATATTCCGCCTGAGCAGTGCTCAGATCGCCGCGCGCATTCGCCAGATCGGCCTGCGAGCTTGCAAGCTGAGCCTGAGACAATGCGACGTCTGTGCGGGTAACTTCCCCAACTTCGAAACGATCCTGCGAGGCGCGAAGCTCTTCTGCGGACAGTTCAACGTTGTTTTGACGAATCGATACAGTCTCTTCCTGCAGCAGAACACTCAGGTAAGCGGTCGCCGCGCGGAACAGGACCTGCTGTTCGATATCGATCAGCGCCTGCCGGGTCGACAGCACCGTTTCCTGCGCTGATTGCTTGCCTAGAATCGAGGCTCCGCCATCATACAACAGCTGGCTCAGCGTCAGGCCCGAGAAGAAGTTCGAAGGATCAACACTGTTCGTAACACCACTGTTTCTGCTGCGCGTATAGTCTTGGCTAACCGCGACGGTCCAGTTGATAATAGGGCGCAAAGCCGATAGCGCGATCGCCACATCCTCGTCCGCAGCCCGCAGCAACGCCCGGTTCTGTTCCAGCAAACCACTAGTATTATATGCTCCGATGAACGCGTCGGTCAGGTTGTCGGCCCAAACCGCCCGTCCAGACAACGTGCCCAAAGCAATACCTGCAGTCACTGCCAGAGTCCTGACCAGCTTTCCTCCTGCTGCAAAACGCATGGCGAAATCCTCTCAAATCAAAATAACGCAGCCCTCAGGCCAGTTTGCGTCTTTGTGTTGAACTAATCAAGGCAGCAGATATATCTGCCCGCCGACTATAGCGAAAATGCACTCTCGGCCGAGAAAGCCTTCAGAACTGGTGCACTTGCGTTGAATGCCTGGCGCCAAGTAACGCGATCGCCTGATTTGTGGCCTATACGGACGGTCCCAAGATCACCTTCCATGAACAGGCAGGCGATACGCCCATGATCCTTAAGCTGGTCAATCAATGCAGACGGAACCTCTTCTACACCGCCCTGGATCATGACCACGTCATAAGGCCCATGCTCGGCGGCGCCCTCATCCAGCGGCCCCACGTGAACAACCACATTATCCGCGTCAGCCTCCATCAGCAGCGTTTGCGCTTCGGCAGCTAGCGCTTCATCCGCTTCCACCGCTACGACCAACTGCGCCATACGGGCTGCAACAGCCGTCGAATATCCCAGCGCCGGAGCAATATCCAGAACAACCTCATCATTGGTAATGTTCAGCACATCCAACATCTTGGCCAGTGTTCTCGGTTCCAGAATGCAGCGTCCAGCCTCAAGTTCTATCAAACCCTCGACATAGGCGGCTTCGCGTTGCGCGTCTGGCACAAAATTCTCGCGCTTGACGGACAGCATGGCATCAATGATCGGGAACTTGGTAACGTCCGAAGGCCGGACCTGCGTATCGACCATGGTGCGGCGGCGGGCTGCGAAATCTGTCATTGGATCGCTCATTCATTTCCCAAGGTTGATGGGTTTGTGCCACATCCCGGGCAAACCAGCAACGGCCCGCAAGCGGAAACTTTCGTCTGTCGTGGAGATTTTAGAGTGATCCGAATGGGTGATCCAATTTTCAGTACCTCAAATTTAGACCGAACCCACTGGACGCCCCGGATTAAAGCTGCTAAAACGCCTGTCACATCACGGCAAGTATTTGATATTACTTGAAAAGGCGAGTTGGCGGAGTGGTGACGCAGCGGATTGCAAATCCGTGTACACCGGTTCGATTCCGGTACTCGCCTCCATTTAATTTCAGGTACTTAGCCGAATTCCAGAAGCTATACGCGAATTTCAAACACGGATATTTGAAACAACAGCGCTGAGCCACCCCTGTGGCTAGTATCCTCAACGCAAGCGCGTTGGCGAAAAAATCGAGGCGACTGCCTTATCTTGAGAGGACAATCAAGAAACCAAGACACAGACTTCTTAAGCAGTTTCTCAGCATCGCTGCCGTTGAGCGAGAGACAGTCTAATGTCAGGTATGCGGACGAAGTAGTCATCAGAAGCTGTGGCTAGTATTCACGAGACCCTGGAATGCTCCCGCATGCGAGTATCAAGTTCGATATCTCAATGATGATTGGCATCTAACTAACGCCTTTACGTGATTGAGCCAAATCAATGCATCAAAGCACCAAACCGGTAGCATGAGATGGCTTGGGAGGGTGATACATGATTGCGATCGAAGATATTGAAGACATGTCTGCGCTGACGCGGGTCGAGATTGAAGCGCTAGCTGAACATGAGCATATCACAAAATACGATGCTGCTCTTATGGGCGAATACTTGATGCATACGCATCACGGGCCCCAGAAGGTGCATGAGATGATTTGCGACGATATTCGCGCCGCGTTGCACAGAGATGACTTGCAGCATGCAACAGAGCTCTTTGCGGTTCTGCGCGGTTTTCTGGCCGAAAATCCCGAAGCCGCCCGAGGCGTCCGCAGATAGGCCAGACAATGGTCAAATGCGCGTGTGCCGGCACTGTTAGCTGCCGTTCTCGGCACTCTGTTTTAGCGACCGCTAAGCGGGACTTTTCAGACTTTCGTTGTTGCAGTTTCAACGGTCGTTTCCGGCACAAACTAGACTGCCATGCTTACTAAGGCGAAGGATTGGAAAGAACTCTTGGTTTCAGATGCAAATTCAACAACCGTGGGACGTTTAGGTGGGAAGCAGACAATTGGTGTTGGCGAAAGCATGATGAGTTCATGGTTTGAAGGCCGACGCCGCCATCCTCTTAGTCTGAACTTGTATTCATCGCTCTCTGGCTTGGTTTTAGCGCGAAAAAATGCGACGGTTCTTACTACTAAATATCCTAAATGCTCGCGTCAAAGCCACGTAAACCGGGAATCTGTCAGCCATTCTATATTTGTGATTGCCAGTCGAAGACGGCAATGTATAGACGTCGTGAACAAAATGCCTGCAATTGGCAGATAAACCATAAAAAACAAGGGCATTCTCCTCGAAAACATCACCCTAGGCGATGTTTGTAAAGCCGAACTCTGGTCAATGGTAGTCAAAAATCGCATTGTTAATCCCAGAGCTTAAATCGGGAGAGTTGATAAGTGGAGACGGAAGTAGGCCCGGTTCACGCGTTCCTTGAGACGACGGTCAAGTCATTTAAGCAATCATTGGGTTATTTGGATATGGGCTCAGTGGTTTGGTCGTTGATCGGCATTGCTTTGGTCTTCTTGATACGCAAACCATTATCCGCGTTAAGTTTGGTAGGTTTCAAAGCACTTCTGGCCCGGTTTGGAGTAAATCTTTCGGACGATGTGGAGGCACAACTAAAATCCGCCGCCGAAATTCTGTTCGTTACTCTTGCGGTTTACGTAGCTATCCGCCTAGCCTTTCCCACCGATGAAACGGGGCTCTTTCTAACCAGGGTTTTGAGCTCAGTTGCCATTGTTACTGTCTTTGGCGCTTGGTACCGCCTCAGCGGCCCTTTTGCGTCGTTATTGCGCGATGACACCTCCAGTCTGGTTGCCAGCGAAACAGATTGGGTTGAAAGAGTAACTCAATTTGCAGTCATATTGTTTGGCCTGACATCGCTTCTGAAAGTCTGGCAGATTGATATCTCAGGAGCGCTCACCGGTGTTGGCGTTCTGGGCGCTGGACTGGCCATTGCAACGCAGGATTTGCTCCGCAACCTTGTCGCAGGCATGACGAATATCAGCGAGAAACGTTTTGAGACGGGCGATGCTATTCAGGTGGAGGGGCAGTTTGTTGGCACTGTAAGAAGGATTGATTTACGCTCAACACTGGTTGTGGGCTTTGATCAAATCCCGCGACATATCCCCAACTCTGATTTGTCGAACTCAATTGTTCTGAACTACTCTGCGCTGAAACACAGGCGTATCATGCTGAAAGTGCCCCTTCAGCTGTCTGCCACCCAGTCGCAGATTGAGGCAGTGCGGGATGGGATACGACATCATCACCGGACGTCTGGGGACTTTGAACTTGGGGATGATGCGCCCAAGCATATCTTTGTCAGCGATTTCGGGCCGAGCTCAATTGATATCCTGATTTACGTTTTGACACGGGGACCAAACTATCAAGAGTATCTGCAAGTCACTGAACGCTTAACGTTAGCGATTCTAAGCATAACTCGCAATGCGGGCACGACACTCGCCTATCCTACCCAAACAGTGAAAATAGACGCCAGCATGGAAAGCCAAGGGCTACAGGACAACACATTTGATCCCAATTCCTAGAGCTGGCGTCTTTGGTTGACGGCTTGCAAAACCAGTCAGTAAAACGGGCTTGAACCTAGGTTGTTTTCATTTTGTCGTATGCGGCTTTCATTTTTAGCCCCAACTGGCGGGCAGATTCACCTACTTCTTCCGCTGACTTGTCAAACTCTGATCGAGATAGAAACTTGTCCCACTCGGCCTGAAGTTCTTCCCATTCGTCTTCGGCTTCTTTCGAAGCAAGATGAAGCTGCAGTTTGAGCTCATCGCGGCGTTGTTTAAGCTCTTTCACAATCTCGGTTACGTCGATCATTCGTTTGTCCCTTCGTTAATTAAATCCATGTGCGACGTTGTCCGCAAAACCTATAGAAGTCAAACAACTGCGGCCCCTCCTTGTGGCAATGAAGGCTTGCAGCGACGTGAGTCACGTCGGGCAATCTTGCCTTCGCCGCGAAAAGCCACCTGCACCGTTTACACTACTTTATGTTCTGCCACGCACCCACGACCATGTGAGCGACGGCTGAATACAAACGACACGCACACTTTTTTGGGAATGAGGGGCCTGGGAGCCTTTTTAGTTGGTCCTTTGAAACATGGGTAGTACAGTGTAAAGTAGTGTAATTACCGGTCAAACGATACGGCAACGACTTCAGAAGACGAGGCATATCGGATGACCAACGAAAAAATTATGGGCAAAAATACATCAAACACGTCGGCTGTTCCTACATGGTTTTTGACCATCGTCTCATTTCCCATCATAGTTGGATTGCTTTGGTTTGGCCGCGATTTCCTGATCCCACTCGCTTTGGCCACATTGCTTTTTATCCTCAATATCGCGCTGATCGAACGTTTGAACTCTGCAACATTTTTCGGGCGGGATATACCTCGCTGGGCGGCCTACATTGGGGTGACGGCCGGTTTGTTCCTTTTGCTTGTGGGTTTTGGTTACGTTTTATCAAACCAAGCTGCGGCGGTCGCAGATGCCGGACCCAGATACACAGAGCGCTTGCAGTCGCTGGAAACTCAATTTGACGCTTTCGTTGGAGCAGAACGAGCCGCCGCGATCGAAAAATCCATTCTGTCTATCGACATCGAAAGTTGGCTAACAGGATTTGCGGCGTCAACTGCTGGCGCAATTGGGAATATTGGGCTGATCCTGCTCTACGTCGCATTTATGTTGGGTGACCGAGGCGCGTTCGCTGAAAAACTTCCAAGGCTTTGTGCAACGCCGGATAGTGCCAGGCAGGTCGAAAATATCCTAAGGTCGATTTCAATCGGCGTCCGACAATATATGTGGATTAATGCATCCACCAGCGCGATGAGCGGTACACTGGCTTTTATCGTTATGACGGTTTTGGGAGTCGATTTCGCGCTTCCGTTAGCTCTATTGGTTTTTTTCCTCAACTTCATTCCCAGCATTGGTTCATTCCTCGCCGTATTATTCCCGACGACGGTGGCTCTTCTTCAGTTTGAATCTATCGTACCGGCTTTGACCGTTGTTGCAGTATACGGCGGCGGTGACGCTATTATTGGAAACATCGTGCAACCAAAGCTACAGGGAAAATCCCTTAACTTGAGCACCTTCGTTGTCATGGTGGCGCTCACCTTCTGGAGCCTTATGTGGGGTGGAATTGGAGCATTTATCGCCGTGCCACTGACAGTCGTCATTATGATTGTCTGTTCGGAAATTCCGGGCTTGCAACCCTTTGCCAGATTGCTCTCAAGCGACGGTGTGTTGCCAAAGGAACAAAATGTGAAAGTCGATGATACACCGCATTCTGTCGCACGGCCGTCGAGCCGCAAAAGCGTAAGCTCTGATGCTGGTACGAGACAGCCCCATTCTGAAACAGAAGAAGAGCTTGCGTTGATGAAACAAGAGTTGCTCGAGCGGAAAGAAGCCAGACAACGCAAGTCTGAACCGTCACCCGGCGCCAATCCCAAAACAGATACGAGCTGATTTAGCCTGTCCCCAAGAAGGAAAAATTACAGACATTCCGCCGCTGAAAAGCTTTCGCGTGTCAGCCCTTCTTTTTCAATGCGGCCGTCAAGACCGGCACCAAAAGCGCTGCAGCGGAACCAAGCGGATTAGATCCCAGTCCTTTGATTGCATTAACCGTCTGGCGTGCTTCCAGTGTCATTCCTTCGAGTTCTGCTTCGAGATCGGTTATTGCCATATCCCGCACTTCGATCGCTGGCGCGATCTCGTCATCCACACTCATGCGTCCGGCCACTGATGCAAGCAACCCGGCGAGTGCAAGATTGACGACAGCAAGCGTGCCAGCAGCAACTGCTGGGGAAAGCCACTTGGTAAGGACAAAGTAGAACGTGATATTCAATAAGATAAGTCCAGCTAGTGCCGCCAATCCAGCAAGCGCCATCAAGACCGTTTGTTGTTGGACTACTGCGATACGACGGCGTGTTATCAGCCGTTCTGTGCGATAGATTGTGGTTAGATTTCTGCTAATTCTATTCATGCATTCTATCCTACTTAAACGTCCGGCCAGCAACAAACCCAAGGACGAAGATGCTCAGGAGGACCGCTATTGGATACTCCTTTTGAAGCTTTGTGAATTCATCCGTCAACTGCGTGCGCAAGGCATCAATATTTTCACCATCGATGCCGTGCTCGTCCAGAAGCTGTTTCAGATCACTGATCGCATCTGTTTCGCCCGGAGGATCATCCGCCACATCCATCGTGGGTGAATCGCTGGTCTCCGAACGTAACGTTTCGTTTTGTGCGCGCAGGCGCTCAAGCTCCGCTTCCAACTCCATTTTGGTTGCCATGACGAAGAACTCCCACGATGAATTTCAAACTTTTCTGCGTTTCTCATCGGCGCCGACCAAACTTGAAGATCAAATCGCCAGTTGCGACAACACTGGCTGTCAGCACCTAGTAACCACAATCCGAGGCACACTGCGCTACGTCAAGTATCCAAAACCGAGGCCCCGCTTGGATGCTGTGTTCTGGTGGATTGGTGGACTGCTCCAGAATCCATAATTCAGCTTGTACAGGCGACAGCGTTCGCCCGTACAAGCTGTGTTTATTCGAGCAATCAGGCCTCAATCTTGGCCGCTGCCTTGCGCAAAGAGGCTGCGAGTTTGTTTTTGCGCTCTTGCCAATCTGCCTTGATCTCAGCTTTGCGTTTTTCAAACTTGGCCTTCGTTGTATCAGAGGCTCGTTCAATCTGCTCTTCGATGGCTTCGAGCCGGGCTTCAAACTCCTGATCGAGCTCTTCCATGCGAGTGTCGATCTTTTCACCACTTTCTTTCATTTTGGACTTAATGCCGTCCATCTTTTCTTTGAAAGCAGCTTTTCTTTCGTCACTTGCGGCCTGCCATTCTTCCTCCATCGCGTCCCATTCGCGATCCAGTGCGTCCATTTCCGCTGCCATTTCGTCGTCAACTGCATCAGCTCGCAACTTTCGGAAAACAGTTCCACCAAACTCGCTCATCTTTGTGTCCATCGGCGTAGTCCAAACTTCGTCAACTGAAGCGACAACACAGGATTTTCCTGGTAGAAGTTCTGTGCTGATATTGTCCAGCATTACGGCGTCCATCCCCGAAACCCAAAGATCCCGGTATGCACCAAAGAGCCCGCCAGTCATGCCGCCAACAGCCATGCCACTCGCGGCGGCTGATGCTGCTGCCGCAGAACCGGCAAGTGCGGCGCCCGATGCAACTGCCACAGGACCAGCCAAAACCCCGACCATAGCTCCCAACATTAATCCAAATGCAGTCCCGATTGGGCCTTCATCTGCGCTCGATTTCAGTTCAACTTCTCCGTCTGCATCTTTTGTGATCACACCCGCTGCAAAGACAGCAAGCTCTCCGTTTTGATGAAGAGCACGCATTGCCTCTGCACCTTTAAAGGCGGCTTCCTCGGTGTCAAAGACAACCGCTACAAATTTGTCCAACTTAGTTCTCCATTTATTTTTCTGATTGAGGATTAGGTGTCATTTGAACTGCATATTAACGGCAAAGTAGATTTGCTGTTTCGGCAGCCCGCTACCGCTATCGCTCACCGACCACTGCGGTTCGACGAACACGTTGTAAACGGTCTTGTTCTTCTTGAAGACTTTGCCCAAGCGAATGCCCACCGGGACAGAATAGTTATCGTTTTTGAAGTTGTAGGACCAGATAGGCGCACCGCCCGTGTACCAGCCGTCACCAAGCTGGTAAAAGACGAATGGTTGAAATGCGCCGAGACTGACGCGCTCGCGACCATTTGTGTCACCCACTCCACCGCGCCATGTCAAAAGGTAGCCATATTGCACCTTTGCCGAACGAGCGTTGAAATAAACATTCGCGAGACCGAGCTGCCATTGTTCCGATCCCAGACGGTCTTCGGTTGCAGTAGGAGCAACGACCTGTGGACCTATAGCAAAGCTGACAGCGGGATCACCAGTGTTGATTTGATATGCAGCAAAAATATCGAAGTCACCGATCCCGCTTTCCGTCGATCCGCCATCACCAACAGGGAAACTATTGAAGGGGAGCGATGCTCGGACCAGCCAGTTGCTATTACCGATTTGAACTGGCTTGGCGTATCTCAAGACAAACTGGTTTGCATCGAAATCCCCCGGTCCGGTCAATTCGTTGATATAGTAATTCTGGATGTTAAAAGCAGTGATGTCGGCCAGTGGGTTGTTCGCCTGAGCTGCATCTGAAGCGGCATCTGATTGTGCTTGGGCCTGCGTGTTGAACAGGCATACAGACACTGCACAAACCAAGGACAAAATATGGAACATCTTCATGGTCAGTCTCCAAAGGGAACGAGAATCTATTGTCATCCGAGTATTCCAATCATTGTGGCATCACCTCGGGCAGTGGCACGCCGGTGGTCCCCGAAGGAGGTTTGGTGCCTAGATAAGCCGCTAGCGTTGGCGCGACATCAACCGTCTCGACGCGGCGTACAATTGTCCCCGGCGTAATGCCTGGGCCGGAAAATATCAGGGGGACGTGGGTGTCATAGGCCCAAGGTGAGCCATGTGCCGACGCAACCGTTAAGCCGTCGAAATCGGCGACAAACCAGTGTGGTTCAAACACTACATAGATGTCACCGGACCTGTCAGGATGAAAGTTCGCCAAAACAGCTTCTGTGATCTTGGTGCGCGGGACTGATCCGCTGCGCAATGCAGAGCTGCCGACCGCATAGGCAATTCCGGGTAACTTCTGAAGCTCCTCGGCAATCGCCAGTTCAACGGCAGTTGGATCAAGCCCCCTTTGGCCAATCAATTCCTGATTCAGATAAAGATAGGGATTTGAAAAATTCTGGATGAGATCGCGGGAAGCTCCGAAATCCAGCTGCAAGCGTACAAACCCCGGTTCGGTGTCCACACGCTGAAAGTCAAACAACCCGGCCTCGATACCGACTGTCGCGAGATAATCCGGGTGTTCGGGTGCGCCGTGATCCGCCGACAAGACAATCAGGGTTTTGTCCAGCCCAACTGTGTTATCCACATGCGCCAACAGATCGGAAATGCTTCGGTCCAGACGGGCAAAGTTGTCCTCCGCTTCCAGACTGGAAGGACCAAAAACATGACCAACATAGTCCGTCGAGGAAAGACTGATCGACAAATAGTCCGTCACACTGTCTGTTCCGATCTGTTCGGCATCCATCAGCGTTTTTGCGAAGTCGACCGTGATCTCGTCCCCTGCCGGGCTGAGAGTTAGGAATGTAGTGAAATACTTGTTATCGTCAGGGCCCCAGTTATGGGGAAATGTGCGACCAAAACCCGGCAATTCGGTTTCCCATGCTTGATCGTCGTGATCAGCAAAAGCGTAAAGCTCACGATCCCGCAACAGGGTCCAGTCCTGATTTGCGTACAACGCCACTTTGCCTTGCGCCTCCCAGTCCGCGATCCAAGCCGGATAGTCGTCGCGATAAAACGTGCTGGTGACAAATCTGCCTTCGGCTTTCGAAAACCAATAAGCCTGCCCTGCGTGACCCGCCATTGCAATGGCACCGCGATCCTTGACCGACACGCCAAAGATTTTGGAAGCCGGACCAAAATGAATGGCAATTTCGTCAGATATCGTTGAACTGATGATATTGCGCGGAGACCGCCCGTCAGTTGTCGCAGCGCGTTGCGTCGGGTCAATCTCATTAGCTGCATCGATCCCTGCTGCCCCTACAAGTGGATACTCGATGTCTTGAACATTGTAGAACGGGGTGCCTGTTTTTCGATCGAACCACAGGTTGGCAACCATGCCGTGGATTGCCGGGTCCGTGCCAGTGGACAATGTTGTATGACCGACAATGGTTTCGGTGTTAGCATGGCGATGATGGGCATTTGAAAAAATGACCCCGTTTTGCATCAGATATCGAAACCCGCCTTCGCCAACATGTGTCCGATATCTGTCAATCAGGTCACCGCGCAACTGATCTACCGTTATCTGGAGCACCAGCCGGGGTTTTTCTGTGGCAGTTGCCGAAGTTGCGAACGAGAACACAATGCCAACGGCAATTGTGCCCCCGACAGCAAGTTTTGAAAAGATGCCGACCATGCTTTCCCCTTGAAAAAAGAGCTGCGTTTTAGAGCGGGATTTTAAAGACATTAAGTTGCCCCACGGATGCTTAAGTTGCTCTCGCCGCATTGCTCTTAAGACCGTAGGCAAATCGGACGTATCCGGCGCCCTCGCCAATCAATGAAAATCCGGCCATTAACCCAAGCAGAGCAACACTGATTTCGGGATAATTCATCATGAGATAACCTGAAACCAGAACGGACAGGATTCCGCCGAATATCACCCAGCCAGACCCAGTTTCCGGGCGTGCCGCGATACCCATTGCGATACGGATCAAGCCGCTGACGAAAACGCCAGCAATCAAAATCAGTGTTATGGCCACAAGGCCTTCGAGCGGTCGAAACAAAAGCAATGCACCGGCCATGGTAGTGAACAGCCCCAGTATCAGGTAGATCATCCGGGCATTCCATCCGTCCTTAGTGGTAAACATTTGGACCAGCATCAGGGCGCCACCTGCAACAAAAGAGATGCCTACGATCTGTTCGACAATCACGGAGACTAGGAAAGGAGCAAAGACCGCACTTACCCCACCGATTATCATCAAAATGCCCAAAGCAAGAAACCAACCCCAGCTTGTTTGTACATCTCCAGATGCGCTAATCTTTATATCACTCATTCTCTTGGTCCTTTGATTTCGGTGCGCTTAGTTTTAAACAATAAGCGGAGCCTTTTTGTTTTGGTTGGTCAGAAGGCGACTTGGACCCACCTTCCAACCGATCGCCCGGCATGTTCAGACATGCCGGGCGGTTGTGCTGTAAAGACAACTGCGGTTTGAGGTCCTAGTTTCGTGCGTAGTAAAACCGCGGCAAGCTTTTCAGGTTGTCTTTTGTCGCGTTGGGCAACAGTAGATCGCCATCAGCGTTGATCTCGAAAGCGCCGGCAGGCAACGCAATCAGCTTTTCGCCGATGTTCAGAAAGCCGGCAACATTGACGATCACGAAGGTCGTATCACCATCCGGCAAAACCAGCGCATCATGAACATAGCCCACAAAATCACCGCCAGCATTGTAAACATCGCCGCGCAAAAGCTGGACAACACTCCAGCCGGAAGCAACCACAGCGATGTCCAGATTGTTGTACTCAACAACTACTCCACCCGCCACATGGGGTGCAGACTGTGCGGATGCAGGCATAGGGGCTCCAAATGCGAATGCGCACAAGATCGCCGCGGTTGTCAGAAGCTCTTTCATTTCACTTTTTCCGTTCTCGATTTTTGAACTTTGATTTTCCGGCGGCAAGATGCTCCGGCCGCCGGCCTCTCCAATCAACTTGGTCAGCTTCAGGACAGGGCTGCGCGAAGCTCGTTTTCATCGCTGACAGACAAGGACGTCTCGATGACCTCGCCCTTCATGCCTTCCAATTCGCTCAGCAGTTTCGTCGGCCGGTTCGACCAACCGATCACGGCCAATGCCGACGAGTCAGGCTTCATCTTTGCACCAACACGGGCCGCTAGCGCGTCTTCTTCGTCTGCCTGATCCAGCATTCCTGCCAGCGTCCCGGAACCGGCACCTACAGCCGATCCCGCAACAAAACCTGCAGCCGGGTTACCAGCCATAGCCCCGATCAGGGTACCGGTCAGAGCGCCAAGCGATGTCCCGCCCAGAAAACCCGCTGCGGTCAATGTGTCGGAGTTTCGGGTGCGCACGACCCCGTTTTGATCGCGGGTCATCACAACGACTTCGTCGAGGTCGACTTCCCAGTCCATGCTCATTTTTTGCAGGCGCAAAAGCGCTTCGTCTGCTGTGTGACGACCTTCAAATACGATGACTACTAAATCGCTCATAAGTTCATTCCTCAGATTGAGTTAAGTTTCGCTTCCCGAAGCCGCATGCCAGGCACGCGGCTCCAAGTTGTGTGAGCGCTGGGAAAAGTTCATCTTCACGAGCAAAGCTCCCAGCGGCTCAATGTTTGACCGCGTTATTGCCGAGCACCGGGCATGATGGTTTCCAGGTTTTCCAGACGTTGAAGTGCCTGCACTTTGGTCAGGAAGTCATAGTTGATCCCGGCTGCCGACAAGCTTGAACCTTGCTGGAATGGGTAGCCCTTGAGCGAAAGAAGGAACTCTTTGATTTTCGCTTGGATAGGGACGAAGATCCACATCGTGTTCTCGGCATACCAACGCAGATACATCTCGGATTCATGCACGGCCTTTTCGTACGGGTCGGCCTTTAGATTAACCACGAGAGGCCAAGCAGGGACCTGCCGAACTGCGGTGTTGATTCCGCCTTCAAGTGTTGCAAAGTGCGCCTTGAAGTCCTGAACACGGACGGCGTTCAGATTTGCGCCCTGATCAAAATAGAAGATCGAGTCACGTGGGCTCTCGTCTGTTTCACCAGACAGGTATTCAGTCAGATCATGACCATCCAGATGGACGCGGAAGTCTTTGCCGTTGAACGTTTTTCCCTCTTTGAGGTCCTCAACCAGCGTGGTCTCTCCAATCGCTGTGGCAAAGGTCGGCATCCAGTCTTCATGGCTGACAATCTCGTTAAACTTTTCTCCGGGCTCGATAAGGCCGGGCCACTTCACGATAAGCGGGACGCGGAATCCACCTTCCCAGGTTGTTCCCTTTTCACCGTGGAATGGCGTCGTACCACCATCAGGCCAGGAAATCGTCTCGGCGCCGTTATCGGTCGAGTACATGATAATTGTGTTTTCCGCGATACCAAGCTCATCCAGCAGATCGAGCAGAACGCCCACTTGGTCATCATGCTCAGCCATGCCATCTGGGTAGAGGCCAATGCCTGTGCGCCCTACAGCTTCATCTTTCAGATGGGTCCAGACATGCATTCGCGTTGAATTATGCCATAGGAAAAACGGCTTTTCTTGTTCGTTTGCTCGCTTGATGAAGTCAACGGAAGCCGCAAGAAATTCGTCATCAGCTGTTTCCATACGCTTGCGCGTCATTGGGCCTGTATCTTCGACTTTCCCATCAGCAGTCGACTTGATCACGCCACGTGGACCAAACGTCTCTCTGAACGCAGGGTCTTTGGGATAATAATAGCTTTCGGGTTCTTCCTCGGCATTCAAGTGGTACAGATTGCCAAAGAACTCGTCGAAGCCATGGTTGGTTGGCAGGTGGCGATCCTGGTCGCCAAAGTGGTTCTTGCCGTGTTGAGCAGTCATGTAGCCATGCTCTTTCATCACATCGCCAATTGTGGGTGTCCAATCTGGAATCCCGTGCTCGGATCCGGGCATGCCGATCGTCAGTAGCCCAGTGCGAAAAGGATGTTGGCCGGTCATGAAGGCGGCGCGCCCGGCGGTGCAAGACTGTTGAGCATACGCATCTGTGAACATCGCGCCTTCATTTGCTATGCGGTCGATGTTCGGAGTCTTGTAGCCCATGATCCCATGGTTGTAGGCGCTGATATTGTGGACACCGATGTCATCACCCCAGATTACTAGGATGTTTGGCTTGTCTTGAGCGAACGCTGGGCCCGCAGCAAAGAGCGCGACAGCTGACATTACCGCCGTCACCGCCGTCTTTGTCGAATAAAGAATAGGTCGCATGTTTCCTCCAAAATGATCTCGATGTTCCGCGCCATTCACACCCAAACTTCGCGACATTTGAGTTGATCTGCTCCAAGAACCATGTGGAACTTAAGTGATGGAAAACTTCGCTTTGTCGGAAAATGCGAATCTAACAAACTAATATTCGAACACTGCCTCTTGAAACATTTGCGTCGCTTTGTTCATGCCTTGAGTGAGGGCTGACGAACGATCCGTCGGTTTCGAGACACCATTGCCAAGACCTTGACAAATTGGAGCATTATAAGAGCAAGGTGTGAACCAGACAGCTGAATGAGGCTTTGCATGTCAGAAGAAACCAACGATTTTGCCATCAGAGCAGGTGCGTTTCACGGGCCAGCAGCAATTCTTGCCGGAGACCCGCGACACTTCGCACGGATACTTCGATCACTCGGTTTGCCTACGGATGCGGAACAGATCATCGGAGCCGATGAATATCTGAAAGGCATCAGTGACGTTATTCGCTCGGCGGAAGACAATGACTTTTTTCTCCACGTCAGCCTTGAACAGGATGTGGGCGAACTGGGCGTTTTTGGCAGAGCAATCGTCTCATCGGATACGCTTTGGGAGGCCTTGCAAACCGCTACGACGGCGCTTCGCTATTTTCAGAACAACTCCGAACTCGTGATCAGAACGTATCGTGGGAAATGCCGTATCTGGTACTTTACGTTGTTGAATTCTCATGATGGCAAGCAGGACATCCAGTATACAATAGGGCTGCTTACAAAAGTTGTCCTGATGGCCCTCGGCGAAGTCGATCCGCAGATCACGGTGGCTTATCCTGGCGCCTCTTCGGAGCATTTTCAGAATAATTCAGCAGTTGAGTCAGTCAGAGACTCAAATCAGGGCTATATCGAATTTCACGAAGACTTGCTTCGGGCGAAAATGCACCGTTCAGACAGCGTTCGAGCGGATATCCTTTCGCGCTATCTGCGTGGCAAGAAACTTATGCAAGCACCTCAAGTGAACAGGGCAGACCTAGTCGCCGGTTTGATCAAGGCGTCATTTGGCATTGCGCCATGGTCGCTGTCTGACACCGCACAGGTACTTGGAGTAGGCCCTCGGACTCTTCAGATTCAGTTAAAAAATGAAGGTACTGCATTTAGAGATATCCAAAAGATTGAACGCCACAAAGAGGCCTGCCGCTTGCTGACCTCTGGGGCCAGCATTGATGATACGGCAAATGCAATTGGTTTCGAGCATCGGCAGAGTTTTTCGGAAGCGTTCGTTGTCTGGGAAGGCTGTGCGCCTTCGACGTATGCAAAGAGCAAAGTTTTTTCCTAAGACAGCGCTCCCCCAAGCTTCGACGTTCGTTCACGCCTGCAATGCCAGTTCATGATGAACAAAATCCATCCGCCGAAACCCAATACACTTTTCTCGCCCTGTCACGCCTCTGCGTCGGACTCTTTTATTGCAATAAGTCGGCCATTAAACTCAGCTCCAATCACAAAGATCACCGCCATCAGGTTCATGAATACAAGGGCTGACATTACTCCGGCCAAGCCGGCATAGGTGACGCTGTAAGACGAAAAATTTGCGACATACATCGCAAATACCTTTCCGGCAGAAATCCAAAGTGCCACCGTTAGGACAACCCCCGGATAAACCTGCTTCAGTGTGTGATGGCGACCAGGAAGCCATAAATGACAGGCAAAGACCGAAAAAATCAACAAGCCAAAAGAGACACCCAGCCGTAAGATATCATAGGTTCCCTCGCCTTCCCCGCCGCGGTCAACAGTATCGATATAAATAGGTACCGCAAACGTCAAAACCGCGGCCACGGTCAAAATTGCTGAGCCGCTCAAAACGAATACGACACACAATGCGCGCGATTTCCAAAGGGGCCGCGGATCGTGCTCACGATACGCATCCGTGAGGGCTTGGCGCACTGCATCGACCCCATTAGAGGCGAAGAAAACCGCCAATAGGCCGCCAATGGTCATCGCCTTGACGCTGCTGTCTTGCAACACGGCCCGCACCTCTTTGACGATGGGTTCAGCGATGCTGTCAGGCCATGTCCCATAGATGAACTCAACTATATCCAAAGTCGAAAAATCTACCGACGCCGCCTGTGTCAACGACAGCGCAAAGATTGTAAACGGAAAGAGGGCCAGCATCATGGACATGGCAATATGACTGCTTCTTGACCAGCCGTTCTTTGCATCGAACCAGACCAAAGCCGTCCAGAGTGCCCCCGCCGCTTGCCGTGCCGTCATTTTACGGATCCTCTCAACCTAGACCTTCGGCTTCGACTAGCACGCCGAAAGTCTAGATTGATACAGGCGATTTTCTCACGTCTTTCCGCACCAGCCGAGAATTCGGATTTCGGAAGCTACTCAGGAGTCTATCTTCATGGTAACCCATGACTTGCCGACACAATGAAACATGGACGGGTCTGCTGCCAAAGATCAGGGAAAGGTCACATACTATCGAGTTTCGGCAAAGCCATGTTCAGGGGCTGCCTTGCAGATGGACCTCATCTGTTGTCAGTTAGTCCGTGCAAATGGTCGAATACGCAGCCGGAGCCGTTAACAAGGACCGCTTAAACAACCGAAAATTAGGAATATCAATGGGCTCAAATATTATCATACTGGCGCTGATTTTTCTGGAAATTGTTGCCTTCTGGTTCGCCTGGCGCGCCGTCTCGTCTGCCCGAACATCCCAAGGCGCTGTTGGGTGGGTCGTGTTCCTGATCACTGCACCATACCTAGGCGTGCCGCTGTACCTGTTTTTGGGGCACCACAAATTCAAAAACTATTTGATCGCCCGGCGCGATAGCGAAGAAGTCATTGAAGGTCTTCGGACTTACCAAATGGCCAACGCGCCTGTGAAAACACCTGAGCTTTCAGTTCAACCCTTTGAAAAAATATCAGAAATGCCCACGGCTCGTGGTAACAACATGATATTGCTTGTTGATGGGAAAGCCACATTTGACGCAATATTCTGTGCCATTGACGCTGCTGAAACCTATGTCCTCGTTCAGTTCTATATCATTAACGATGACGCGCTGGGACAAGCCCTCCAAGAACACTTGATTGCCGCTGCGGCGCGTGGCGTCGTCGTACGGCTTATGTTTGATGCTGTCGGCAGCGCCAAACTGCCCAGAGCTTACTATCAACGCCTGCTGGAAGCTGGTGTACACGTCGTGGATCCCAAAAAAACACGAGGCCCCAAGAACCGGTTTCACATCAATCTGCGCAATCATCGAAAGACCGTTATCGTTGATGGAAAAGTCGGATTCACCGGCGGCCTGAACGTCGGCGACGAATACATGGGACTTAACCCGAAATTTGGTGATTGGCGCGATACTCACGCCCAGTTGAAGGGCCCAGTTGTGTCTCAACTACAGCTGGTTTTTGGCGAAGACTGGCATTGGGCTACCAATGAGGTGCTTATTAACGATCTGAATTGGGAAGCTCCTCATGCGACCGAAGACATGACGGCAATGATTGTTGCGACCGGCCCCGGTGACGAAATGGAAACTGGCGCGCTCTTCTTCTTCTCGGCCATCACTGCAGCCAAACACAGAGTCTGGATTGCATCGCCATACTTCGTTCCTGATACCGACGTACTGACAGCGATGAAGCATGCTGCACTGCGCGGCGTAGATGTGCGCATTCTTGTGCCCGAGGTAATAGACCACAAGATTCCTTGGCTGGCGGCGTTTGCCTATTTTGATGAGATACGTGAGGCGGGAGTGCAGGTCTGGCGTTACAAACCGGGTTTCATGCATCAGAAAGTGGTTTTGGTGGATGACGACTTTGCCGCCATTGGCACGACAAACCTGGACAATAGGTCGTTTCGGTTGAATTTTGAGGCTATGGCAACTTTCTTTGATTCCCGTCCTGCGGCCGCAACTGCTGCTATGCTTGAGAATGACTTTCATCGAGCTTGGATGCTGAACAAGACCCTTGCCGAACAACCCTTGGGCATCCGTGTAGGTGCCCCGATTGCCCGCCTGTTCGCGCCTGTGCTGTAGCTTTGGCCATTTGTTCGTGAGGTCGAGATTTCGGGCTAAGAATTTTCACTTGGCACACGCGGGCTTAAACTTTCAGTAGGGCCCGACCTAGCCCGCTGTATTCGGGTTGGGAGTTGAAGGAAATGTTCCTTAGGCAACCAAATTTCATCCTGATTACGGAGCAAGTTCGGACCCCGTATCCGAACACCAATGAAACAGTTCCTTATGTCCAAGGGTTGAAAACCGCTTCAGTGATTAAAACGATACCCGCTCTGTTAGCAAATTAGACACTCAACTAGAGGTCCAGTGCTGCGGTGCAGCTGACGATGGTTTGGTCCGCAACTTGGACATCGGCACCCAAAAACTCGCTGCGCTGTGAACGAACGGCCGGTTTTCTCTCTGCATCGCGGCTGACGCCTTTGTTGGTAGCCTTGCTGCACTTGCGAGTATTATAGCTGTGCCACTTCCGGTATGGGCTCTTTCCCGGCATTCTCTGCAATCGACCTAAAGGTCCGCTTTGGCGCCCACAAATATGGAAAACCCGATGCATCAAGTAGAATAGGGCCCCTGCGATCTCACAATCGCGGCGTAAACCGGCCCTACATACTTGTTACTTCACGAAGGCACGCCTGCCGCTCAATATGATCTACCTTTCATAAAGCGTAAATATGATCTGCGGATCATACGGCATGAAAGGCAGCCGCCCGACGTCGCACGCCAGCAACAATGGCTTCCGCCAATGGTTGTGGAAACTCATCCGGCAGGTCGGCTAGTGTTTTGTCCAGGGCGGGTTCAAGCTCTGTCGCGACGTTCGACAAGACCTCTTCCGCCAGCGCCACACCAAAACCTGCCGCCTTCGCAGCCTGCAGGAAATGACGCGGCACGACCTCGTTCATCCGGTAGTGCCCGTCGACCGCCATCGCGAGGCGCATCCGGTTCTGGCGAATTTGACCGTCATCCACGGCTTTCTGGGCGCTCAGCACATCATAAAGCGGGGTCATGCGGAAACCTCCGGGGCGCAATGCGATGCTGAAATTCTTGGCGTGACCGTCTGTCGCTCCCAAGAGCCAAAACAGCACCTGCGCGCGGAAGAAGGCACGCTGATCTGCTTCAGGGTCATCACTACCAGTCAACAACCCGATCCCTTCAGTGATCCCCGGCCCGCCATCCATTTGGTATTTCTGGCTGGGTGGAACTGAGAGCGCTTGGCAAAAGTCTTCCTGCGGGAGGCGGATCAAGCGACCATCCTTGGTCCAACGCCGATCGAACCGGGTCACAACAAGGCTCCGCACGTCCTCGAAGTCGGCAATCTCGACTTCAGCCACATCCATGCCCATGGCACGGCAAAAACTCATGCAGAAATACTCGTTCTCGACGCTGTCAGACAAATCGATCCCTGCGGGCAGAACGCCAAGCTGCGTCTTGAGGATATGGGTCGTTGGGGTGAGCCCCGATGGACGGATCCAAGCGCCCTCGTGGCGTAGCAGCGCCGTTTTCTCCTGCGCCCCTGCGATAGAAATGCGGAAGTCGTCTTCCTCGTCTAAGCCAAGGGGGGCACTTGCGAGGTTGCGTAACATATCCGCAATCTGTGCCTCGGAAACGGGCTCTCCCTCGAGTGCGCCAACCTCGGGGATCTCACCCGAAACGAACTGCAAGGCCCCCACACAATCGCGGCCGATCTTCTCCAGCATGTGCCACGCGTCCGTGCCGCCCGCACGCACCCGTGCAGCGACGCGCTCACGTATCGCCTGATTGTCCGGAAGCAGGTTTTCGAGGTAGGCAATGACAGGGCCGCCTTGGTGCGCCTCTTCGCGCAAAGGCAGTGATAACGAGATGGGCATGGCATGTTCCCACGACAGCCAGTCTGGATCATAGGTGAAGCTGATTGCGCCTGAGCCTGCAAGACCCAAAGCCCCCACCAGCTTTCCATTCAGAAGCACCTTCATCGTGCCGCTACGCCCGCGTTTCGCCATCAGAAGATATCCTCAATCTCTAGCGAGCCACCGCGCTCCACCAAGCGAAACTCAAGTCCAAGTGCCGCCATGACAGCGAGCACCGTGGCGAGCTTGGCTCCCGCGTCGCCATTCTCCAGCGACGAAATCGTCGCGACGCGCAAATTCGTGCGCGCACTGATATCGCTTTGGGTCCAGCCGCGCGCTTTGCGCGTCCGGCGAAGTGCCTCGCCGATCTGCTCGGCCGTTCGTGCTGTGAGGTCCATGATGTGGCTCCTTTTACGGCACAGCGTAAATTAAAACAAATTACGCTGCAACGTAAATATCTACTTTTTACGCCATGGCGTAACAATCGAGTCGCACTTATGCCTGCAGCCCCGCAGCGCGCACCTGCTCAGGCGTCACCAACTTTGAAACAATCAAGCCCTCGATCTGTCGGCTTGTAATGTGGCGACAAAGGGGGTGGCGTTCACGGATCCACTCGGCGAGGCTAGCGCGACCTTTGGCTTCGGCTTCTCGCGCCTTCTCGCGGTCGGCCTGGATCTGGGCCAGTCCCTTCTCCCACCGGCGCATCTTGAACCAGTTGTCCGAGAAACAGACCTTGCTGCGCGTATAGCCCTCGCTTTCCTTGGCATAGGCTTTGACCGCCTGCAGCAGATCATCGGGCTCTACCCCGGCCTTCACGGCCGCTGCGATCAAACGCAGACTGGTCCGCCGGTCTCGGATCCTGTCTTCGGGATAGGCCGCCAAGATCTTCTCAGATTCCAGATCTTCAACCTCCTCCGCCGCCTCGCGCCTGCGCGTAGGTGGTTTATGGTTGGTTTTAGGATGGTTTGGGGTCCACTGTGAACCCCGTACCCCGTTCACCGTGGACCCCGTACCGGGTCCAGGCTGGACGGGGTTCACAGTGACCCCCGTCTCAATGTCGGGCTCAGCCGTGGGTTCAAGCGCGGCCACGCGTTCCAGAACGATGCGGTAAATGACGGTGTAGCCGTTCTTGCACTGCCGCTGCCCCGTCTCGATCAGAATGCCTTCCCGCAGAAAGTCGATGATGGTGCGCTTTACCGTGCTCTCGCTGAGCTCTGTGTGGCGCTGGATCGTTCCCTTGGAGCACCAGACGCCCGAGCCGTCATCGCTCGCCTTGTCGGCCAGAAACATGATGATCTGCTTGCGCGCAGCGCTGCCAAAACGGCGCTCGGCGCATTCGTTTGCAACCGCCCAACTCATCAAATTATCCCAAGGTTAGAAACGATTTTGTGAGCATTCTGGATCGCAAAGAGCGTTGAAACTTTCGCTTTTTGTTCACTTTTTGTCAGGGGGTGTTTTGCACCCATAAGCCGTTGTTTTCGCTGCCTGTCTTTATGGATTGCAAATCCGTGTACACCGGTTCGATTCCGGTACTCGCCTCCAATACTTTCAAACAGTTGCTTCGCATTCGGCTTTTCGAGCCTGCGACATGCCGTCTCGCTACGGCAGTGCTCTGCTGAGTGAAGCTTGACACCGGATTGATCAGAAGGCGGTGAACTCACTGGCTCGGCCGGTAAATTTGACCGCTCTATCGAATCCACGCGATATGCCCTTTGAAGTAACGGGCCCGCGAATCCTTTCGTCTGGATATCTTCGAGGCGCAAAGCCCAAACTCGCCTGCCGTCATTTTGCATCTGACTGACCAAACATGCCGCTGACAGGCATTGGCAGGTCGCTTTTCCATTCTCGATGATTTCCGTGCGTCTGCCGCGCTTGACAAGCCCCCTGCCCGTGCCGCATGTCCCATCCGTTGGTGTCTGCACATGCAGATGAAAAGGGAATGCGTCAGCGGTCATCCGTCAAACGCAGCCGCCCCCGCGACCGTGACCGGAGAGGGTGCCCAAAGCCACTGGCCAGACAGGCCGGGAAGGCGGGACATCTGCCAGAGGCCAGCCTCTGACATCCGCAAGCCGGGAGACCTGCCAACATCCGAAGTTGAAACCGGACGGGGTGATCCGGTGTCGGGCCCATGTCGCAATACGTGGCCCGCATGAAACCCCGTCCCCCGCGAAGAGGATTTGGGGGGATGAGAGACATGACCGAGACCACACCTGTTGAACTGCTGGTGTGCACGACCTGCCGCCGCGGCCTGCCCGTCGAGAATGATGCAGATCGTCCTGGGGCGTTGCTGCACAAGGCGTTGGAGCAGGCAGAACTTCCTGATGGCGTCACTTTGAAGGCAGTAGAATGCCTTTCAAATTGCGATCAGGGCTGCTCGATTGTGCTGCGTGGCGGACCCGAACGTTGGACCTTTGTCTATGAGCATCTCGATGAAACCGATCATGTCGAGACCATTGTTGAAGGTGCGACCAAATATCTCGCGACCCAAGATGGCCTCGTTAAATGGCGCGAACGTCCTGAACATTTCCGCAAAAACTGTGCGGCCCGCATTCCCCCGATTGGAGCTTAGATATGAGCAATCTCGAAAAACTGCCCGTCACTGTGATCACCGGCTTTCTGGGCTCGGGAAAGACCACGCTGGTGCGTCATCTGATGCAGAACCCGCAGGGCAAGCGCCTGGCCATTGTGGTCAACGAGTTTGGAGATGTTGGCGTCGATGGCGATATCCTCAAATCCTGCGCGATCCCCGATTGCCCGGCGGAAAACATCATGGAATTGGCCAATGGATGCATCTGCTGCACCGTGGCAGATGATTTCATCCCGACCATCGAGGCGCTGATGGCGCTAGAGCCGCGCCCCGATCACATTCTGATCGAAACCTCTGGCTTGGCCCTGCCCAAGCCGCTGCTGAAAGCGTTCGACTGGCCGGATATCCGCTCGAAAATCACCGTGGATGGCGTAATTGCTCTGGCCGATGCCGAAGCTGTGGCCGCCGGTCGCTTTGCCCCGAATGTCGCTGCGGTGGATGCCCAGCGCCTGGCCGATGACTCGATTGATCACGAAACGCCGCTATCCGAGGTGTTCGAGGACCAGATCTCCTGCGCCGACATCATTCTGCTGACCAAGCCTGATCTTGCTGGCCCCGAGGGGGTCGCCAAGGCCAAGGAAATCATCGCGGCAGAGGCTCCGCGCCCGCTGCCCGTGGTCGAAGTGGCCGAAGGCGCTGTGGATGTACGTGTTGTGCTGGGGCTTGAGGCCGCTGCCGAAGATGACATGGAGGCACGTCCCAGCCATCACGATGGCCACCACGATCACGAGCATGATGATTTCGAAAGCATCATTGTCGAGCTGCCGGAACAGACCGATCCGGCCCAGCTGGTCGCCAATATCGAACGTCTGGCGAATGAACTGAACATCCTGCGGGTCAAAGGCTATGCCGCTGTTACCGGCAAACCCATGCGCCTTTTGGTGCAGGCAGTCGGGGCCCGTGTGCGTCATCAGTACGACCGCCCGTGGGAGCCAGGTGAAGAGCGTCGCTCGCGTCTGGTGGTCATCGCCGAGCATGACGACATCAAAGAGGCTGAAATCCGCGAAATCCTCGTGGGTGTGACCGAGGCTGCCGAGTAAACCATGCACGTCGTCTTCCGCGAAAGCCACGGGTTAGAGGAAACGGAGACCCCGACCGATCTGGGCCAGAGCCCGGCGGATCTGGTGGTGCTGTCCTTTTCCGACAGTGATCTTGGCGCTTTCGCGGCAGGCTGGCATCGTGGGGGTGGACCCGAAGGCCGGATGCCGACCCTGCGGCTGGCCAATCTAACGGCGCTGAAGCACCCGCTTTCTGTCGACACCTATGTCGAGCAGACGCTGGAGGGCGCCAAAGGCATTCTGATCCGCCTGATCGGTGGCGTGCCCTACTGGTCCTACGGATTGCAGCAGGTTCTGGCACTGGCCCACGCCAAAGGCATCGCTGTGGCAGTCCTGCCGGCGGATGGACGTGAAGATACGCGCCTGGATGACTATTCTACCCTGCCCGTTTCAACCCTGCGGCGGCTGGCGCATCTTTGCGACACAGGCGGTGAGGTCGCAGCGCAGGCTGCGCTGGCGCAAATGGCACTGGCCGCGGGGCTTTATTCTGGCCCAGTGATGGGGGCCAAGACGATCCCGGAATGTGGCGTATGGTGTCCGGATCGCGGTGTGATCCCGGCGGATACCGCATTCGCCGGTGATGCCAAGCGCATCCTCGTGACCTTCTATCGCGCCTATCTGACCTCGGCAGACACTGCCCCGGTCGCGGCCCTGATCCACCGTCTGCGTGCGCGTGGGTTTCAGGCTGTTGGCCTATTTGCGCCGTCGCTCAAAGCCCCTACCGCCGCTGACTGGCTGCGCGAACAGGTCGTAGCGCTGGCCCCCTCGGCAATCATCAACGCCACCTCCTTTTCGGGCAAAGGCGCCTCGGGAACGTCCCCGCTGGACGCCGCCAATGTGCCGGTATTTCAGGTCGCCTTGTCCACCGCACGCCGCAAGGCTTGGGTCGATGCGGAACGCGGGCTGTCCCCCGCCGACCTCGCAATGCATGTGGTCCTGCCCGAGGTGGATGGCCGCATTTCGGCGGGCATCGCTTCGTTCAAGGAACCGGGCAAGCGCGACCCGTATCTGGAATATTCCCGTTTTGCCCACCGCCACGAGCCGGAACGGGTTGAGGCGATCATAGACCGGGTGGACGGCTGGCTGCGCCTAAGCGACAAACCCAAGCCAGATCAGGTTCCAGCGTTGGTGCTGTCGACTTATCCCGGCAAGGACTGGCAGATGGCCCATGCGGTTGGCCTGGATGCGTTGGCCTCGGCCGAGGCGATGCTGTCCGATCTGCAGGCTGAAGGCTATGATACAGCACCCGGCGAACCGATAGCCGAGACGCTTTTGGATGCGCGACTGGCTTGGCCGCTCGCGGCCTATCAGACCGCGCTGGCAGACTTGCCGGAACAGTTGCAAACGGATCTGCAATCCATTTGGGGCAAGCCTGAGGACGACCCGGTTTTTGCCGATGGTGCGTTCCACTTTACCGCCTTGAACCGGGGCAAGACACTGATCGCGCTGCAACCGGAACGCGGCACGCCCGAGCTGCGCGATGACGACTATCACGATCTTTCGCGCACCCCGCGCCACAGCTATGTTGCCTTCTATCTCTGGCTGCGTAAGGGGCATGGCGCGGACGCGCTGATCCATATCGGCGCGCATGGCACGTTGGAATGGCTGCCAGGCAAATCGGTCGCCCTGTCCCAAAACTGCTGGCCTGAGGCGTTGGTCCGAGATCTGCCGGTGATCTACCCCTTTATCGTGAATGACCCCGGCGAGGCCGCACAGGCCAAGCGCCGGATCGGCGCGGTTACACTGGGCCATATCCCGCCCCCGATGCGAACAAGTGACACGCCGGACCGTATGGTGCGGCTGGAATCCCTGCTGGACGAATTCTCGAACGCCGACGGGCTGGACCCCAAACGCCGCGACCGACTACAAGAAGACATACGGGATGAGGCGCAGGCCATTGGTCTGGAAAGCGATCTGGGTCTGGATCAGGCAACCTGTACCGCCGAAGCGATCACCCGTATCGACCGATTTGTCTGCGACATCAAAGAAAGCCAGTTCGGCGACGGCTTGCACGTCTTTGGCCGCGTCCCCGAAGTGACCGGCAATTTTGATGCCACGCCTTCAGCGCATGCGGAACGTCAATCACTTTTGGACGCACTGGCCGGGAAACGGATCGAGGCTGGCCCGTCTGGCTCACCCTATCGCGGGCGCTCGGACGTGCTGCCGACAGGGCGAAATCTTTACACCACCGATCCGCGTTCGGTTCCAACACGCGCGGCCTATACCCAAGGTGTCAAACTGGCCGAGGAACTAGTGCGACGGCATCTGCAGGAAGAAGGCGATTACCCCAAGGGGCTGATTGTCGACCTCTGGGGCTCGGCCACGATGCGCACTGCGGGTGAAGAATTCGCCATGGCGCTTCACCTACTGGGTGTGAAACCGGTTTGGGACAAGGGGTCGGAGCGGGTTTCCGGTATCGAGGTGCTGCCAATCACTGATCTCAGCCGTCCACGGCTAGACGTGACCTTGCGTGTCTCGGGCCTGTTCCGCGATGTATTCCCGACGCTTTCTGCGCTGTATGGCCAGGCAGTGCGAGCATTGTGTGAACGGGACGAGGCAGCAGACTGGAACCCATATGCCGGGCAGGCACCGGCCGCCCGTGTCTATGGCCCCGCCCCCGGCAGCTATGGCCTGAACATGACGCAGCTATCCGAAATCTATACGGACGAAGCGCGCACACAGGCCGGTCAGGCTTGGCTGGATGCCAGTTCCTTTGCGCTTGAGGGCGAGCAAATTGCACGGGATGTCGATGGTATTACCCAACGCGTTGCCCACGCCGATAGCTTTGTTCACCTTCAGGACCTGACCGAAACCGATCTGCTGTTGGCCAATGACTATGCCACGCATGAGGCCGGTTTTGCCGCCGCCAAGAAAGTCACTGGCGGTACTGCGCAGCTGTACCATCTGGACAATACCAACCCAGACACCCCCCGCGCCCGAACCCTCTCTGAGGAAATCAGCCGCGTTGTCCACGCGCGCGCGGCTAATCCTGACTGGATCGCAGGAATGCAACGGCACGGATTCCGCGGCGCCGCCGAGATCGCGGCAACGCTGGATCATATGGCAAGCTTTGCCCATCTGTCGGGAACCGTTGCACCGCATCTGTTTGACATCTACCACGATGCCACACTGGGTAACGCCGAGGTTGATGCCTTTCTGCAAGAGAAGAACCCACAGGCGCATCAGGCCATGCAGGACCGGTTCCGTGCTCTGCTCGAGGCTGGCCTGTGGAACACGCGCCGAAACTCGATCCGAGCCGATCTGGAGGGGTTGGGATGAGTGCACCGATCGTTCAGGGCTGGTGCCCCGGCGCCCATCGCCCGATGATGTCGGGGGACGGGTTGGTCGTGCGGGTTCGGCCGCGGCTGGCGCGCCTTGAGGCAGCGCAGATGTTAGGCCTGTGCGAACTTGCCGACCGGTTCGGCAATGGCACCATTGACCTGACCATCCGCGCCAATCTGCAACTGCGCGGTGTGGCCGAGGCCGATCACCAACCTTTGCTGGAAGAACTCGCTGCGCTGAACCTTTTGGATGCGGAACCGGGTATCGAGGTGCGGCGCAATATTCTGGTGACACCGCTCTACCAATCCGGCGATCTTACCGCACGACTGACGCAGGAACTGATCGACCGGTTGGGCGAATTGCCGTCGCTACCAGCCAAGTTTGGGTTTGCCATCGACACCGGACCAAATCGCCTGTTGGTCGGGGATTCCGCGGATATCCGGCTGGAGACAGGCCCCGAGGGGCTGATCCTACGCGCTGATGGGGCCGAAACAGGGCGTCGCGTGACCGAAAAAATCGCCATCGACCACCTGATCGCGCTGGCCGAATGGTTCGCGGATCACCACACGCCCGAGGCCCGGCGCATGGCCCGCGTGGTTGCGACACAAGATTTGCCGTCAGAATGCCAAGGCAGCGCACCGGGTGATGTTGGCGCTCTGCCTGAGCCGGGCATCGTGGAACTGGGTGCGTTTTACGGAGCCGCGTTCGGTCAGTTGCCAGCGCGCGGGCTTGCGGGGCTGATTGAGACCTGCGGTGCCTCTGCGCTGCGGGTCACCCCTTGGCGGCTGTTCCTGATGGAAGGCGGGGCGGCGATACCCGCCCCAGCGTTCGTCACCGATGGCACCGACCCGCTGATGACCACTGACGCCTGCCCCGGCGCCCCGCTCTGCCCGCAGGCGCAGGTGGAGACCCGCGATATCGCCCGCGCGCTTGCCTCGCGTATTCCCGGCCACTTGCATGTCTCGGGCTGTGCCAAAGGATGCGCGCGCATGGGACCAGCTGATGTCACCCTGGTCGGCCACGATGGTCGATTTGATCTTGTCAAACAAGGCCGCGCGGGAGATGAGCCAAACCTGCGCGGGTTAAGCCCCGAAACACTTATGACCATGGACTTCTCCTGATGCCCTATGAATACGAAACCGACGGCGCGGCGATCTACAAACAAAGCTTTGCCACCATCCGGTCCGAGGCCGATCTGGCACGGTTCGACGCCGATGAGGAACAGGTCGCCGTTCGGATGATCCACGCGGCAGGTATGGTGGGGTTGGAAGAGTTCGTGCATTTCTCACCCGGTTTTGTGACCTCGGCCCGTGCCGCGGTGGAAGACGGCGCACCGATCCTGTGCGACGCCCGCATGGTCAGCGAGGGTGTCACCCGGTTCCGCCTGCCCGCCGATAACGAGGTGATCTGCACCCTGCACGACGAACGTGTGCGTCCGCTGGCTGCCGAGATGAGCAACACCCGGTCCGCCGCTGCGCTGGAGTTGTGGCGCCCGCATCTGCAAGGCGCCGTGGTGGCCATCGGTAATGCGCCCACCGCGCTGTTCCACCTGCTGAACATGCTGGAAGACCCCGACTGCCCGCGCCCTGCGGCCATCATCGGCTGCCCGGTGGGCTTTGTCGGTGCGGTCGAATCTAAAGACGCTCTGTGGGAGGCGCAGCCTGTGCCGTCCTGCATCGTCAAGGGTCGCCTTGGTGGCAGCGCCATCACGGTCGCCGCGGTCAACGCCATCGCGAGCCGCGCCGAATGAACGCGGGCAAGATATACGGTGTCGGCCTCGGCCCCGGCGATCCGGACCTGATGAGCGTCAGGGCCGACCGCCTACTGCGCACTGCCCGCCACGTGGCCTTTTTCCGCAAACCGGGTCGCAGTGGTCAGGCCCGCAAGATCGTCAATGGCATGATCCCAGAAGGCGCGGTGGAATTCCCGATGGAATACCCCGTGACCACAGAAATTCCATTGAGTGATCCGCGGTACAATGAGCTGCTCTCGGCGTTTTATGAAGATTGTGCCGCGCATCTGAAGACACTGTCGGATCAGGGCGAAGACGTGGTGGTCCTGTGCGAGGGTGATCCGTTCTTCTACGGATCATTCATGCATCTTTACAATCGATTACGTAGCGAGGCTAAAGTTGAAGTCGTGCCTGCGATCACCGGTATGTCCGGCGCGTGGACCGCAACCGGCGACCCCATCACCTGGGGAGACGACGTATTGACCGTGCTGGTCGGCACATTGCCCGAAGACGATCTGGCCCACCGAATGGCCCAAACCGACGCGCTGGTGGTGATGAAGATCGGGCGCAATATCGACAAAGTGAAGCGGGCCCTGAAGACGGCCGGTTTGTATGACCGTGCTTGGATCGTGGAATACGCTCAGATGCCCAATCAACGCGTGTGCAAATTGTCGGAAAATTGCGAGGGGATCACTCCGTATTTCTCGATCATCATCGTTCACGGACAAGGGCGGCGGCCATGAGCGGTTGGGTCAAGATCGCAGGACTCGGGCCAGGAAACGAGGCTTTGGTGACGCCCGAAGTGACCGCTGCGCTGGCTGGGGCGACGGATGTCGTCGGCTACATTCCTTACGTCGCGCGCATCGCCGAACGCCCCGGCCTGACGCTGCATGCCAGCGACAACCGGGTTGAGATCGACCGCTCTCAGCATGCGTTGCAAATGGCGGCCGAAGGGAAGCGCGTAGTGGTCGTATCCTCGGGCGATCCGGGCGTATTTGCCATGGCAGCAGCGGTGTTCGAAGCGCTGGAGAACGGCCCCCGTGAATGGCGCGACCTATCGGTTGAGGTGCTGCCCGGGATCACCGCGATGCTTGCGGCCTCCGCCCGCGCTGGCGCCCCGCTTGGGCATGATTTCTGCACCATCAACCTGAGTGACAACCTCAAACCTTGGCCTCTGATTGAGAAGCGCCTGCGTCTGGCCGCGCAAGCGGATTTCGCGATGGCGTTTTACAACCCGCGCTCGAAATCCCGCCCCGAAGGCTTTGTCAAAACGCTGGAAATCCTGCGCGAAGAATGTGAACCCGAGCGGCTGATCCTGTTCGCCCGCGCTGTCAGCCGGGCGGATGAGGCAATCCGGATTTCAACCTTGGTCGAGGCCACGCCTGATATGGCCGATATGCAGACCGTTGTCATCGTCGGCTCATCGCTGACCCGCGTGATAGAACGCGCCGGTGACCCGATCGTCTATACGCCGAGGTTCACCCCGGAATGAGCCAGCCAGTCCAGAACCTGCGGAACGCTCGACAGTTCCAGCCGCTGCGGCAGGGCTGGACGGTCGATCATCAACACCGGTATGTCCAGCGCCCGCGCGGCGTCCAGCTTGGCGCGCGCGCCGGCGCCGCCCGCGTTCTTGGATACCACCAGTTGCGTGCCGTGGCGCTGCATCAACGCCCGGTCATCAGCCTCGGCAAAGGGTCCGCGCGCCACGACAACCTCGCAATTCGGCAAGGGCAGGACATCGGGTTCATCCACCAGCCGCAACAGGTAATGGTTCTGGGGCTGGCTGACGAAATCTTCGAGATGCATGCGCCCGACCGCAAGAAACACGCGCTGCGGATTACCGGACAAAGCGGCCACCGCTGCGGCGATATCCGGGACGCGCAGCCAGGTGTCACCGGGCTGCGGTGCCCATTCGGGCCGTGTCAGCGCAACAAGTGGAATCTGCGCCGCATGGCAGGCCTCAATCGCGTTACGGCTCATCCCGGCAGCAAACGGGTGGGTCGCGTCGATAACGTGGCTTATGCTGTGGTCATGGATATATTTCACCAGCCCTTCGGCCCCACCGAACCCACCAACACGCACCGGCAGGGCTTGCGGGCGCGGGTTGTCCACGCGTCCTGCATAGGAGTAGGTCGCGGGAATACCCCGGTCGGCAATGGCTTTTGCCAGCGCGTTGGCCTCGGTCGTGCCGCCCAATATCAGGAGGTTGGACATGTCTGAAGCTCCGTGGCTGACCGTTTTGGGTTTGGGCGAAGATGGACTGGATGGCTTGCCCCCCGCAAGCCGTCAAGTGCTGGAACGCGCTGAAATCATCATGGGGCCACCGCGACACCTGTCCTTGGTTCCCGATTTCGGAGCCCAGCAGGTGGAATGGCCTGTGCCCTTTGCCGATGGTCTGCCGATCCTGACCGGTTTTCGCGGGCGATCAACCGTGGTTCTGGCCTCGGGTGATCCGTTCTGGTTCGGCGCCGGATCCGTGATCGCGCGGAATTTCGAAGCCGGGGAATGGGCCGCCCTACCCGGCCAATCCACTTTTTCGCTGGCCGCTGCGCGGTTGGGTTGGCCGCTGGAAAGCACGCAGACATTTGGTCTGCATGCAGCCCCGCTGACCCGCCTGCGCCCCCATCTGGCCCCCGGCCTGCGCGCGATTCTGCTATTGCGCGATGGCAAGGCCGTGACCGAGCTGGCCACCTATCTGACCGACACTGGTTTTGCCGACACACATCTGCACGTGATGGAGGCCTTGGGCGGCCCGCGTGAACGGGCGCGCAGTGTCTCGCTGACCGAGGCGCTGCTGGGTGGGTTCGATCACCCGGTATGCGTCGGGCTCGAGGTTGCTGGCGGCGGGCAGGCCTTGCCGCGCGCCTCTGGCAAGCCGGATGAGATTTTTGAGACCGATGGGCAGATAACCAAACGCCCTATCCGTGCGCTGACCCTATCGGCGCTGGCCCCGCAGCGGGACGAGCATCTGTGGGACATTGGCGGTGGCACCGGGTCAATCAGCATCGAATGGCTGATGTGTGATCCAACGCTCAGCGCCACAACGATCGAACCCCGCGAAGACCGCGCCCAGCGCATTCGCCGAAATGCCGACGCGCTGGGTCAAGACCGGCTGCAAGTCGTGCATGGCACAGCCCCGGATGCGCTGGACGGCCTGCCCCTACCCGATGTCGTGTTCATTGGCGGCGGGCTGAGCAGTGAGCTGTTGCAATGGCTGCATACAACCCTGCCCTCCGGCACGCGGCTGGTGGCCAACGCGGTGACGCTGGAGAGCGAAGCGCTGCTGGCGCAATGGCAGGATAAGCTGGGCGGTGAGCTGCTGCGGATCGAATTGGCACAGGCTTCGGCCCTGGGGCCACGGCGCGGTTGGAAATCGGCCTATCCGGTGGTGCAATGGAGCGTCACGTTATGATCGTCGCAGGCATCGGATTTTCCTCGACCGCTACGCTGGACAGCCTGCGCGCCGCCTATGATCAGGCGAGTGCCGGCCACGCTGTGGACGCGCTGGCCACAGTTGCCGACAAGGAAGGTCACGCCGCGCTGACAGATTTTGCCTCGACCATTGCCCTGCCGCTGCATTTCATTGCCCCCGCCGATCTGGCCGGGCAGCGCACCCTCACCTGCTCGACCCGCAGCCGCGCCACCTATGGCACCGGCAGCGTTGCCGAAGCGACCGCCCTTGCCGCCGCCGGACCTGGTGCGCGGCTGATCTCACCCCGACAGATTTCAGACGACCGGCTGGCCACCTGCGCCATCGCCATCGGAGGACAGACATGACCGTTCATTTCATTGGCGCCGGACCGGGCGCCGCCGACCTGCTGACCCTGCGCGGGCGCGATATCATCGCCGCTTGCCCGGTCTGCCTGTATGCGGGTTCGCTGGTGCCAGAGGAAATTCTGGACCATTGCCCCGACGACGCCAAGATCGTGAACACGGCGGCGATGGATCTGGACCAGATCATGGCCGAAATCGCAACCGCACATCAGGCCGGTCTGGATGTTGCGCGACTGCATTCCGGCGACCTGTCGGTCTGGTCCGCGATGGGCGAGCAGATCCGCCGCTTGAAAGAGCTGGGCATCCCGGTCAGCGTGACCCCTGGCGTGCCGTCTTTTGCCGCTGCGGCCGCATCACTGGGCACGGAACTGACCCTGCCCGGACTTGCGCAATCAGTGGTCCTGACCCGGACACCGGGACGCGCATCGTCGATGCCCGAGGGCGAGACGTTGGCGAATTTTGCCCGTACCGGGGCGACGCTGGCCATCCACCTGTCGATCGGCAATCTGGGTACGGTGATCGCCGATCTGACACCTGCCTATGGGGCCGACTGCCCGGTGGCCGTTGTCTATCGTGCCAGCTGGCCCGATGAGCGGATCATCCGTGCGACGCTGGCAACCCTAAAAGACGCGTTGGACGAGAGCATCTCGCGCACTGCGCTGATCATGGTTGGCCCGGCACTGGCTGGCGAAGGATTCGACGAAAGCTGCCTGTATTCAAAGGATTACGACCGCCGGTATCGCCCGCAAAGCGCGGACAGCCCTTGGTCAAGCTGGAGCCATGGTGATGACTAACCCTCCGGGTATTCTGATTTCGGCACCGTCTTCGGGGACTGGCAAGACCACCGTGATGCTGGGCCTGCTGCGTGCGCTGGCCGAGGATGGCCTGACCGTCCAACCATTCAAAAGCGGCCCTGACTATATCGACCCGGCCTTTCACCGGGCGGCGGCTGGGCGCGCCTCGTTCAATCTGGACAGCTGGGCGATGGGCGATCCTCTGCTGAACGCAATATCGGCACAGGCTGACGGCGCGGATATCGTCGTAGCCGAAGGATCGATGGGTCTGTTCGACGGTGTCGCCAAACCCGGTGAGATTGGCCATGGATCTAGCGCGGAAACTGCGCAGCGTATGGGCTGGCCTGTGGTGTTGGTTCTGGATGTCGGCGGTCAGGCGCAATCAGCTGCAGCCACGGCGCTGGGGTTTCGGATGTACAACCCCGACCTGCCCTTTGCCGGGGTAATTTTGAACCGCTGCGCCAGCCCGCGTCACGAGCGTCTGACCCGGTTGGGTATGGAACGTGCAGGCCTGCCGGTTCTGGGCGTTCTGCCACGACGCGGAGACCTGACACTTCCCGAGCGGCACTTAGGTTTGATCCAGGCGGTGGAACATCCCGATCTGGAAAGCGCCATTGTCGGCTATGCTGCGTTCCTGCGTGAACATGTCGATCTGGAGGCGATCAAGCGGGCGGCTTCCTCAAGCCCAAATAGGCCATCGTCAGCCGTGCTACCCCGCCCTCCGGCGCAGCGGATCGCACTGGCGCGGGATGCTGCGTTTTCGTTCACCTATCCGCATTTGCTGGAAGGCTGGCGCACGGCGGGTGCAGAAATCCTACCGTTTTCACCGCTGGCGAATGAAGCCCCTGCCCCGGATGCCGATCTGGTCTGGCTGCCGGGTGGGTATCCCGAGTTGCACGCAGCCACATTGGCCGCCGCCAACACCTTCCAGACTGGGCTGCGCAAACATGCCGAGACAAGACCTGTGCATGGCGAATGCGGGGGCTACATGGCGCTGGGTCAGGCGTTGATCGACAAAGAGGGTGCCCGGCACGAAATGGCGGGCCTTCTGGGCCTTGTGACCTCCTATGAAAAGCGCAAGTTCAACCTGGGTTATCGCAAGGCGGAATTATTGGCCCCAATGGCCGGATTTGCCGAAGGCACAGCGCTACGCGGGCATGAGTTCCACTATTCCTCGATCATCGAACAGCCTGACGCCCCGCTGGCGCGCGTGTTCGACGCCGAAGGCGCGGAAGGCCCGCAAACCGGATCGGTGCGAAACAATGTCACCGGGACATTCTTTCATCTGATCGCCGAGGCCTCGGCATGAGTGGTTTTGTGTCCTTCATCGGTTCAGGCCCCGGCGACCCGGAATTGCTGACACTGAAGGCGGTAGACAGGATGCAGAAAGCCGATGCGGTGCTGTTTGATGACCTCAGCAGTGGCCCGATCCTGAGCCACGCGCGTGAGGATGCTGATCTGGTTGGTGTCGGCAAACGCGCCGGGCGCCCCTCGCCCAAGCAGGATCACGTCAGCCGCTTGTTGGTCGAATATGCACAAACCGGTCAGCATGTTGTGCGGTTGAAATCCGGTGATGGCGGCATGTTCGGCCGGCTTGAAGAAGAACTGGTGGCCCTGCAAGAGGCCGGGATCGACTATGAAATCATCCCCGGCATCCCCTCGGCGGTAGCGGCGGCGGCAGCGGCGGGCATTCCGCTGACCCGGCGACTGACCGCGCGGCGCGTGCAATTCGTCACCGGCCACGATGTCAGTGGCAAACTGCCCGAAGATCTGAACCTGGCAGCACTGGCTGATCCACAGGCTACGACCGTCGTGTTTATGGGCAAGCGCACCTTTCCCCTTTTGGTCAGGGCCTTACATTCCCACGGCCTTTCGCTGGATACACCTGCTTTGATGGCCGAATCCGTCTCGACCCCCGAACAAAAGCTGCAACGCTCGACCATCGGTGCCTTGTCGCAGCAGTTGGAAACCGAGATCGGCACCGCCCCGGCCCTGATCCTGTATGGACCTCTGGCAGAGTTCGAAAATGATTGACCTGACGCTGATCGGTATTGGCACCGGCAACCCGGATCATGTGACATTTCAAGGGGCGCAGGCGATCCGTTCGGCGGACCTGATCCTGATCCCCCGCAAGGGCGAAAACAAGGCCGATCTGGCAGGGCTGCGCGAGCAGATCATCGCTCAGGTCGCGGATACCCCTCCGCAAATCGCGTATTTCGACATTCCCAAACGCCGTGCCGATGATGGCTATTTACGCGGAGTGGACGAATGGCACGACGCGATTGCATTGCGCTGGAAGGAGGCCATCGCAGCCCACCCGAAGGCCCGCCATGTGGCGCTGCTGATCTGGGGGGATCCGTCGCTGTATGACAGTTCGCTGCGAATCGCGGCACGTTTGACCCCTCAGCCAGAAACACGGGTGATTCCCGGCATAACCGCGCTGCAAGCGCTGACGGCGGCCCATGCGATTCCGATCAACGAACTGGGCGCGCCCTATATCGTAACAACTGGTCGTCGCATCCGGGACGAAGGATGGCCGGAAACCGCAGAAAACGTGGCGGTGATGCTGGATGGCGAATGTTCCTTCCAAAACCTGAACATGGAAGAATTGGACATTTGGTGGGGCGCATATGTCGGCATGAAAGAGGAAATCCTGATCAAAGGCCCTTTGGCCGAGGTTGCGCAGCAGATTCTAGACCGCCGCGCCCATGCCCGTGCCGACCATGGTTGGATCATGGATATTTATTTGCTGAAAAAGCGCATAATCTGACACAATACGTCGCAAATGATGATTGCACCGCCACAGCTATAGCGGCTAAATGGGGGTGTCTGGTCCTGCCGGAGAAATCCGGATGCTAAGAGGGAATTTGGTGCGACTGCCTCGGTGGTCAACTCCAAAGCCGCCCCCGCGACTGTAAGCGGAGAGCCCCTGTTCAACCAGCCACTCCCGGTTCTCCGGGGGGAAGGCGAACAGAGGCATCGACCCGCAAGCCAGGAGACCTGCCAGGCGCAAAAACGAAACACCGGCCGTCGGGTGCGGCGGCAGAGGAGAATACAAAATGGCAACACAAACGAAAACAGCATCCGCCGCGCGTACAGGCTTTGTTCCGGTCATGTTTGCAGTGGTTCTGGGTCTGGGCCTCATCACGCTGACCGGTCACGTTCAGGCAGCGGCCCTGCATGATGCAGCGCATGACGTGCGTCACGCGACCGGCTTCCCCTGCCACTAAGACCGTGTTCAGTCGTATATTGACCAGCGCGTTGTTCGCTGGTGCTGCAGCGGGGCTGATTGCCGCCTTGCTGCAGTTGGTATTTGTGCAACCAGTATTGTTGCATGCCGAGCTTTATGAATCCGGAGAGCTGGTGCATTTCGGGGGCGAGACCGTATCGGCTCATCCCGAGCTGCCGCGCATGTTCTCTGAACTGACGCGTGATGCGCTGAGTGTCATCTTTACCATGCTGACCTATACCGGCTATGCGCTGGTGATGGTTGCGCTGATGTCGGTAGCCGAAGGTCAAGGGCATCAGATTGATGGCCGGACCGGCGTTCTTTGGGGGTTGGCCGGATTTATCGCCTTCCACCTTGCACCAGGTTTCACCCTGGCGCCCGAAGTGCCGGGTGTCGCAGCAGCCGATGTCTATGCACGTCAGGTCTGGTGGTTCGCAACGGTTGCAGCAGCCCTTGTCGCCATGTGGTTGATCGCCTTTGGAGGTAACCTGATCAGCTATGTGATCGCTGCGGTACTTCTGTTGGTGCCACATCTTATCGGTGCACCCGAGCCCGATGTTTTCACCGGCCCTGTGCCGACTGAAATTGGCGCATTGTTCGCCGCACGAGCTTTTGGAATCGGTCTGGTTGCATGGGTTCTGGTTGGCGCGTTCGCTGGCTATTTCTGGCAGAAAGAAGCGCAACCTTCCGAAGCAACGGCCTGATCGCACTTCGAATGAACGCGCCGGGTGTAAACTTGGCGCGTTTCCCTATGTTTTCAAGGAAATACAATGACCCGTTCACTTGCTCTATTCGTGATCGGTCTGGTCTTTGGCGGCGGTGCAGGATTTGTAATTGCTGCTGCAAATGGCGTCACATTTGATGGCCACGACCATTCTGATCCGTCTCTTCACGGAGCCTCACACACTGAGACCATGGCCCACGATCATTCCACGGCCCTGAACCTACCGGCAGGCGCAGATGCACCTACACTGGACATCGCTCTGACACAGGATCCTATGTCTGGCTGGAACCTGCATGTCATGCCAAAAAACTTTACCTTCGCACCGCAGAACGCATCGACCGCAGACATGGCAGGCGAAGGGCACGCGCATGTTTACATCAACGGAGAAAAGCTCGCCCGGCTTTACGGCAGTTGGATGCATCTTGATCAGTTGCCCAAAGGCGAGGTCGAGGTTTCGGTTTCACTGAATTCCAACAGCCATAGCCCGCTTTCGGTCGATAACGTGCCGGTTCGTGCTGCGGTTACGGTTCAGGTCGACTAAAGCGCCGGAATACGCGCACGCAAACACATCCGAAGCCGCCCGCAGGGTCGGGCGTCTTCAATCCAGCCCTGCGGGCTGTTCAGGTAAGTACGGCAAGTTTCAGCGATATCCGCGGCATCCGCCACCACATCGACACCCGAAAACACATAAGATGCGCGCCCCTGCGCCTGTATAGCCAGCGCCGTGGGTTCCGCGCAGCCGCTGAAACAGGCGTGTTCGCTCACTTCGACCTGATCCGTAAATCCGGCCCTTTTCAGTGCGTCCTGCACAGCCTGCACCTCGGCCGCCCGATCACGTGCGGTGCCACAGGTTTTGCAGATCATCAGGCGCATCCGATCCAGACCTTTCCCTTCGTCCTGCGCCCGTTTCTGCGGCTTTAAGCGGCGCGGCGCAATCCCGAATGCGCACAAGATTGTGAGTGCGACGTTCTCACATTTCTGGCAGGATTCCTGCAGACACCTTAAAAGGAGGCCTCTGGATGAAACTGCTTTGGACTGTCTTCGCCCTGCTGGCTCTGCCCGCCTGGGCCGACGAACCGCTCTCGGGATGGGCCGTGTATCCAACGGGCAAAAGCTATGATGAATTGGTCTCGGACACCAAATCGGCGGTTAAGGCAAACGGTCTGATCGTTGTCACGCAGGCCGGCCCCACCAAAGCCGCCGCCGCGCGGGGAATTACAATCCCAGGCAATCTGGTGATCGGCGCCTTCAACAATGACTATGCGGTGCGCGTGCTGGAAACCTCGGTGCGCGCAATGATCGAAGCACCGATCCGGTTTTACGTGACTGAAAACGAGGACGGTACCGCCACCCTGTCCTATAAAACGCCCAGCTTTGTATTCGCGCCCTATATCTATGAGGGAGGAGACCCCCTGAGGGACATTGCCCAGGAATTGGATGACACCTTTCAGATCGTGGCCGAAGCCGCTGTCAAATAGTCACACTGGCGTGATGCGCCTTGCGTCCGGGTCTGTCCTCCGCAATCTGCGTTGAAACAGTTTTCGGAGCTTTACTGATGCAGGACTCGTCGCCCCGCGCTGCGGACATTCTGGCCCAACGGCTTTATGAGGCTGGCTGCCGCCACGCTTTTGGCATGCCAGGTGGCGAGGTGCTGACCCTAGTGGATGCGTTGGAAAAGGCGGGAATAACCTTTCACCTGACCAAACACGAGAACGCGGCTGGCTTTATGGCCGAGGCGGTGCATCACCGCGACGGTGCCCCGGCCATTCTGGTGGCCACACTCGGTCCAGGCGCGATGAACGGGATCAATGTGGTCGCCAATGCGTTGCAGGACCGGGTGCCAATGATCGTGCTGACCGGCTGTGTCGACGCAGATGAGGCGCTGACATACACCCATCAGGTCATGGATCACGCACGGGTCTATCGCTCGATCACCAAAGGGACGTTCATGCTGACCGCCAAAGGCGCGGATATTATCGCAGACAAAGCGGTATCGCTGGCCAATCAGCCGCGCACAGGACCGGTGCATATCGACGTGCCGATTTCGGTTGCGGATGCGCCTGTGACCGATGTCAAACGCCGCCGTCTTGTCAAACCTGCCGCCGTCGCGCCCGAGGGGGATTGCGTTGAAAAAGCCCGCCGCTGGGTGGCACAGGCCGAACGGCCCATCGCGATTATCGGCCTGGATGTTCTATATGACGACTCGCGCAATGTGGTGCAGGCGTTCCTTGAACATTTTGGCATTCCTTTTGTGACAACCTACAAGGCCAAGGGCGTGGTTCCCGAGGATCATCCACTGTGCCTTGGCGGCGCGGGCCTGTCGCCGCTGGCTGACACCCATCTAGTGCCGCTGGTTGAACAGGCCGATCTAGTGTTGTGTCTGGGCTATGACCCGATCGAAATGCGCCCAGGCTGGCGCGAGATATGGGACCCCGAAGAAAAGCGCGTCATCGACATTTCGGCGGTTCCGAACGATCACTACATGCATCAGGCCGGGTTGAACCTGGTGGCTGATACCGGCGCGACCCTCGAGGCCATTGCAAAGGGCAACCCTGCCCGCGCCACCTGGCCCGGCGGCGAACCCGAACAGGTTCGGGCCGCCCTGGCGCGAGCCTTCCCTACTGATGATGTATGGGGTCCCGCCGCGGTAATTGCGGAAACCCGCGCGGCTCTTCCTGCCGAGACATTGGCCACCGCTGACAGCGGCGCACATCGCATCCTTCTCAGCCAGATGTGGGGATGTTCCGAAGAACGCGGGCTGATCCAGTCTTCGGCGCTCTGCACCATGGGCTGCGCTCTGCCAATGGCCATCGGGCTGAAGCTGGCCGAACCCACGCGCCCGGTCATCAGCTTTTCCGGTGATGCCGGGTTCCTGATGGTCGCCGGAGAACTGTCGACCGTTGCCGAGATGGGTGGTAACCCGATTTTCCTGGTGTTCGTCGACGCCAGCCTTGCCCTGATCGAATTGAAACAGCGTCAGCGGCAAATGGGGAACGTAGGCGTCGATTTCGACCGCCACGACTTTGCAGCTATGGGCCGGGCCTTCGGTGGGAATGGTTACACGGTGCGCACCCGCGCCGAACTGAGGGATGCTCTGGAAGCGGCAACCAAGTCTGATAGGTTCACCGTAATCGCTGCTGAGATTGACCGCGGAGGATATGATGGCCGGATCTGAAGGACCGCTGAAGGGCGTCAAGGTTCTGGACCTGTCCCGCATTCTGGCCGGACCGACCTGCACACAGTTGCTGGGCGATTTGGGTGCCAGCGTTATCAAGATCGAAAACCCTGCTACTAAAGGGGACGACACGCGCCAGTGGGGCCCACCCTATGTCGCTGATGCCGACGGGGTTCCATCGGATCTTAGTGCCTATTTCATGTCAGCCAACCGCAACAAGAAATCGGTCGCCATCGACATCACCACACCCGAAGGTCAGGCGGAAATTCGGCGGCTGGCCTCGTTTGCGGACATCCTGATCGAGAATTTCAAACCCGGCGGGCTTGCGAAATACGGGCTGGATTACAAATCGCTCTCGCAGGAATTCCCTAGCCTCGTCTATTGTTCGATCTCAGGCTACGGGCAGGATGGGCCTAACGCATCAAAGCCCGGATATGATCTGATGGCGCAGGGCTATGGCGGTGTCATGTCTCTGACCGGCGATCCCCAAGGGGCGCCGATGAAAGTTGGAGTTGGTATCGCTGATGTCATGTGCGGTATGTATGCCTGCGTTGGCATTTTGGCAGCATTGCGCCATCGGGACCAGACCGGAGAGGGACAGCAAATTGATCTGGCTCTGGTCGATTCCCAGATTGCGTGGCTGATCAATGAAGGCGTGAATTATCTGACATCCGGCAATGTGCCACAACGCCGTGGGAATGGTCATCCAAATATCGTTCCATATGACGTTTACGAAACCGCTGATGGCCATGTGATCCTTGCTGTAGGTAATGACAGTCAGTTCCGCCGGTTCTGCGAATTCATCGACCAACCTGATCTGGCGGATGACGTCCGCTTTGCGACGAATCCGGCGCGGCTGGAAAACCGGGATGCGTTGAACGCCCTATTGCGCCCTGCGGTTCAGTCATATGACACAACAACCGTCATCGCAGAACTTGAGGCACGCAAAGTACCAGTTGGGCCGGTCCAGACCCTGGATCAGGTTTTTGACACCGAGCAGGTCGCGGCGCGGCAAATGCAGATCGCGATGCAGGCTGCCCCGGCCGAGGTAAAACTGATCGGAAACCCGCTGAAATTGTCGCGGACACCGGTTACCTACCGGACGGCTCCGCCACAGTTCGGAGCGGACACTGCAGCAGTCTTGAACGCGAAGAACCCATTTGAAGATTGAAACACAATGCCTTACTAGGCGGCATATTGCTGAAACATGCCGTTGAATCGGCGGATTTTTTCACGTTTTCCACACACAGCTTTTCACCAATTCGAGAGCAGGGCCGATACTGATACGACCCCGCCTGACTCTCTGCTAAATCGAATAAAGTAATAAATCGCAAATGGATTGGATCCCGCGCATGAAACAAGATGTTTTCGGACAGATGAACACTCTTTGCCATTCGGCCAGTGTCGAGGCGTGGAATGGTGTTCTGCTTGGTTTCATGGCGCATTCAGCTGTCACACCCCTGCATCTGGGCAAAGTGCTAGAGCTTGAGCCCGATTTCGCGCTTGGTCACGCCGTCAAAGGCCTGTTCCTGGTCTTGCTGGGCCGGCGAGAGATGATGCCAGTTGCAGCGGAAGCGTTGAATGCTGCCAACACCGCTATGGATCGCCAACCGGTAACTGATCGCGAGCGGCTTTATGTCGACGCGTTGGCCCTTTACCTGTCCGACCTGCCCTCACATGCAATCCAGAAGTTTGAAGAAATTCTGCGCCTCCACCCACAGGACTCGCTGGCGATGAAACTCAGCCATGCAACACGGTTTGTCTTGGGAGATGCCGCTGGTATGCGACGGTCGATCGAATGTGTCCTGCCTGCTTATGAACCCGACCACGCCGGCCGCGGATATCTTCTGGGGTGCCATTCCTTCGCGCTTGAGGAAACCGGGGCCTATGAAAAAGCCGAAATCGCCGGACGTCAGGCACTGTGGATGGTGTCGGATGATGCCTGGGGCCTGCACGCAGTAGCCCATGTGCACGAGATGACCGGCAATGCGCAGCAAGGTCTTGATTGGCTGGCCGGACGCGAGGATGCCTGGGCGCATTGCAACAACTTCCGCTATCACGTCTGGTGGCACAAGGCGCTGATGCATCTGGACCTGGGTCAGGTCGATCAGGTTATGGAACTGTATGACCAGTATGTCCGGCAGGACAAAACTGACGATTACCGTGACATATCGAATGCCACGTCGCTTTTGTCCCGGCTCGAGCTTGAGGGCGTCAAAGTTGGAAACCGCTGGGAGGAACTGGCCGACCTCAGCGCCGCCCGGACCGAAGATGGCTGCCTGATCTTCGCCGATCTTCACTATCTGCTGGCCCTGACCGGCGACAACCGGACCGAAGCGACCGGCAAAATGCTGCAGCGCATCCAGAAAGATGCCCAGCGCAATCAGGGCGACACTCCGATCCGGATGTCGGATCCCGGTATTGCCGCAGCCAAAGGGCTTGAGGCTTTTGGCGACGGCCTTTACGGCGAAGCATTTGATTTCCTGTCGAATGCACGGGACGGAATGCAACTGGCCGGTGGTAGCCACGCCCAACGTGATGTATTCGAGCGCATCACTATTGATTCCGGCCTGCGTGCCGGCCGTTTGGATGCTGTCGAGCGCATTCTAGACGACCGCCGTGCCAAGCGGGCCGGGGGTGAGGACAATTATGCTATGGCGCGCCGCGCATTGATCGACGCGGCTCGCGATAACCAAGACGCACAAAGCGTTCCGGCAGAATAACAAAACAAAAAGACTGAAGAAGGACAGAACTCGTATGGCGACTCTATCGCCCGCTTCTGATTTTGCACCTGTGGCAGCCACCTCGGCCGCCCCTGTTAGTACGCGCGACCCGCGTCTGGATTTCTATCGCGGAATTGCGATGTTCATCATCCTGATTGCGCATATTCCCAACGACCCCTGGGCCAAGTGGATCCCTGCCCGGTTTGGTTTTTCGGATGCAACCGAGATTTTTGTTTTTTGTTCGGGCATGGCCTCGGCCATCGCCTTTGGCGGCGCGTTCCTGCGCAAGGGCTGGTGGATGGGCACTGCGCGAGTATCATACCGGATCTGGCAGGTTTACTGGGCGCATATCGGCCTGTTCTTCTTTGTCGCGATGACGATGGCTGCGCTGAATCAAACAGGCCTGTTTGAGAAGAACTACATCTCGTCCCTGAACCTGCAGCATTTCTTCAATGATCCTGCGCCGCAGATCGTAGGCCTGTTCACCCTGACCTACGTGCCGAATTATTTCGACATTCTACCCATGTATCTTGTGGTACTTGCAATGATGCCGCTGTTCATGGGCCTGTCCCGCATCGGATTCTGGGCGGTTGCAGCCACATCCGTTGCTATCTGGCTCGTGGCGCAGACCGACATTCTGGACCTGCCGGCCGAGCCCTGGTCGGATCGTCAGTGGTTCTTTAACCCTTTTGGCTGGCAGTTGCTTTTCTTTACTGGCTTTGCATTCATGCGCGGCTGGATTCCAGCCCCTCCGGTGTCAAAAACGCTGATCTGGGCAGCGGCGCTGTTCCTGATCTTTTCAATGCCCTTCGGGTCGTGGAAAGTGTTCACATGGGTGAATGCCGCAGCCCCGGATTTGGCCGATGAAATCCGCAAAGTCTGGCCCATCACAAAAGAATTCCGCGACAAGACCGATTTCGGTCTGTTTCGCTACATGCATTTCCTGTCGCTGGCCTATCTGGGCTGGGTCGCTGCTGGCGAGCATGGACACCGCCTGATCGCAACCGGTCAGAGCGCAGGCGCCAAAGCTTGGCAAATCGTGCTGACCCTGGTCACCAAAGTGGGTCAGCAATCACTTGCCGTATTCGTATTTTCCATGGCAGCAGCACGACTTATCGGCGTTGGGCTCGATTTGTTTGGGCGGGATTTTGCCACTGTCTTTGTCGCTAATATGATTGGCTTTGCCATGATCATCAGCGTGGCCTATTTGGCCGCGTGGTTTAAGTCACAACCCTGGAAATCAAAGAAATGAAATTCACACGTCGCGCATTTCTGGCCACGACTTCGGCGCTTGCCTTCGCCCCGGCCACCTTTGCCGTGGGCGGAGAGGTCCCGTTTGACCGCAGTGACGTGATCTCGCTGGCCCGCGAGTTGGCCGCAAAGCCCTTTGCCGAGCGCGAGATGGTCCCGCAGGAATGGCAGGACCTGACCTATGAGCAATACCGCTCGATCCGGTTCCGCCTGGATCGCGCGATGTGGTACGAGACCGAGACGCCGTTCAACGTCGATTTCTTCACCCCTGGGCTTTATTTCCCCCGCACGGTTCAGGTGTCGACTGTAGAAGACGGCATGGCTAAACCCGTAGCCTTCGATCTGTCGATGTTTGACAAGTCGACCGAGGTTCCTCAGTTGCCCGTCGACGACACGCTGGGTTTTTCGGGCCTGCGTCTGCGGACTGAAATGCACCGCCCCGGAAAAACCGATGAATTCTGTGTGTTTCAGGGCGCCAGTTACTTCCGGGCGATCGGCCTTCACGAGGTCTACGGCCTGTCGGCCCGGGGGCTGGCGCTGAAAACCGGCGATCCGGATGGTGAAGAATTTCCCGAATTCATTCGATTCTGGCTGGAACGTCCCAAGCCCGGTCAGCGCAACATGGTGGTTCATGCCCTGATGGACAGCCCCAGCGTGACCGGTGCCTATCGGTTCAACGTCACGGCAGGCGCGGATTGCGTGATGGAGGTCGAGGCCACTCTGTTCCCGCGTATGGAACTGACCCATGTCGGCATTGCACCCGGCACGTCGATGTTCCTGTTCGATCAGACCAATCACAGCCGTTTCGACGATTTCCGCCCTGCGGTGCATGACAGCGACGGGCTGTTGATCCGCAACGGCGCTGGCGAGGTCCTGTGGCGGCCTCTGGCAAACCCGACCCGCCTGCAGTTCTCGTCCTTTGTTGACATGAACCCGCGCGGGTTTGGCCTGATGCAGCGGAAACGCGCGTTCTCGGATTATGCCGATCTTGAAGCGAGTTACCACAAACGCCCCGGCCTCTGGGTCGAACCAACTGGCGATTGGGGCAAAGGTGCGGTCACTCTGGTCGAAATCCCGGCTGATCAGGAAATCTACGACAATATCGTCGCCTATTGGCGTCCGATGGAGCCCTATGCGGCCGGAAGCCAGGTGGACCTGTCCTACCGCCTGATCTGGGGTGAAGAACCACAGCGCACCCCGATGCCACGCGTGATCAACACTGCGATGGGTTACAACACATTCGGCGAGGGCCGTCTGGCGGTGATCGACTTTGAAGCCAGCGAGCTATTCGACGAACCTGAGGCGATGACGATCTTTGTGGACTCGCCCCATGCAGAGACCTCGGAAGGCGTCCTGCAGCGCAACCCCGATACTGGCGGCCTGCGGTTGGCCTTTTCCTTCGAGCCGGGAGACCGGAACCATGTGGAACTGCGTGCGCAGTTGCTGAAAGACAAGCAGCCTGCCTCCGAAGTCTGGCTGTATCGTTGGACATCATGAGCAACGATCTGCATATCATGCCGCCTGAGGCACCCCTGGCGATGCCGGAGCAGAATTTCAGCGCTGGGTTCCGTGACGCTCAGGCGCCCGGCAGTTGGCAGGCATCTGCGGGATTCTGGCGTGCGCTGGCGTTCTCGCCTGCGATGGCGGCTACGCTGGGCCTGCTTTGGGTCATGGCCGACTGGTTCGGTGCCGAAGGGATCAACCTGATCGAAGCGATTCTGTTGGCTCTGATCTCATTCAACTTTTTCTGGATCTCTTTCACGGTCTGCACCGTGTTGTTGGGTATGATTTCCCTGTCGCGGCAGGAACAGCCCAAACGTCAGCGCCGCCCACAGGCGCTGCGCGTCGCGCTTCTTATGCCGGTCTATAATGAAGTACCCTGGAACGTGCTGGGCAACGCCCGAACCATGCTGGAAGACCTGCGCGCGCGGGATGGTCAGCACCACTATGCGATGTTCATCCTCTCTGACACCCGCGACCCCGAGATCGCGGCACAGGAACAAGCCAGCGTCGAAGCGTTGCGCACCACCCTCGCGCCGGGACTGGAACTGTATTACCGTCGGCGAGAACAGAACACAGACCGCAAGGTCGGAAATATCGCAGATTGGGTCAGCCGTTGGGGTGCGGATTGGGATGCGATGCTCGTGCTGGATGCCGACAGCCTGATGACCGGCCGCGCCATCCTGCGCCTGACAGATTCTCTGGCGCGAGACCCCGGTGCGGGCCTGATCCAGAGTTACCCTCAGTTAATTGGCGCTCAGTCGGTTTTTGCTCGGATGCAGCAATTTGCCAATGGTGTTTATGGTATCGCCTTCGCCGAAGGTCTAGCCCGCTGGTGTGGTCAGGAAGGTAACTATTGGGGCCATAACGCGATCATCCGCACCAAGGCTTTTGCCAACTGCGCGGGGCTGCCAAGACTGCGCGCAATGAATGGTCAGGAAAAACTGATCATGAGCCACGATTTCGTCGAGGCCGGCCTCATGCGTCGCGCCGGATGGGGCGTGCGGTTCCTACCGCGCATCCGAGGATCCTATGAAGAAACCCCACCAACGCTGATCGACCACGCGTTGCGTGACCGGCGCTGGTGTCAGGGCAATTTGCAACACCTGAAGTTGTTGGGCTCAACCGGATTCCGCGCTGTGTCGCGGTTCCACATGTTCCATGGAGCAGTCGGATATCTGATGTCGCCGCTGTGGTTTGCCTTGCTGGTGATGTGGGCGCTGATCGGTCAGGGCGAGGATGCCTCGGTCTTGCATTATTTCAGCCCCGACAATCCGCTGTTCCCGCAATGGCCCGAGATGTCGGAAACCCGCCACGTGCTGATCATTCTGGTCATGTATGCTATGTTGCTGGCCCCCAAGGTACTTGGCGTGCTTGCCCTGCCACTTAGCGGTGTGCGCTATGCGGATTTCGGTGGCGCAGGTAAATTCATGACCTCATTCATCTCGGAAGTCATCCTGTCGATCCTCTATGCGCCGATCCTTATGGTGCAACAGATGATCGCCGTCTTCCGGACAATTCTTGGTATTCAAAAAGGCTGGTCTCCTCAGGCGCGGGATGGTGGCAGCTATGGCCTACGGACGCTGATCTTATGTCACACGCTGGAAACTATCAGCGGTATAGCCTTGGGCGCCGGCATCCTATCGGGTCTGGTGTCAATCTGGCTGGCTCCGATTGCCATAAGCCTGGCCTTTGCCATCCCGCTTTCCGCACTCAGCGGCGTTTCAACCTCACCGGCGCGGCGCATGGTCGGAATGAAAGAAGATGTTCAGGAACCGGCAATCACCCGGTCCGCCCGTCTCCACAGGGATGAATTGAAGCGCCTGGTCGAAGGCAAAACCGTCATGACTCCTGCCGAGTGATCAACCACCCGGCAGGCCCTCGTACCACTCTACCATCATATCCGACCATCCCTGCGGCACGTTGTGACCACCTGGGAAAAGTGCGAATTCCAACATCGCGCCATCGGCGCATCCGGTCCATTTGCGGCGCATGAATTGCCCGGTCGTGGAAAATCCGCTGGGTTTGGTATCGGCGCATTCGTTTGCGACCCGCCAAATTTCCAGACCGGCAAAGATATCGCCCTGATGGAATCGACCACCGCCCAAAAGACGCCCTTCCAGCGGGACTACATTGTCGATCCAGCCATGGGTGTGAAACATGCGCACCGGGCCATCGCAGGCCTCGGGATGCGGTCGCCAAAACCCACCTGAAACCGGAGCATAGGCCGAAAACGTATCCGGCGCCGCGCAGGCGAGGTAGTAGACCATGAAGGCCCCCGCAGAAAACCCGCCCAACACGACGCGGTCATCATCGACCCCGAACCGGTCCGACGCATCCTGAACCACCTCGCGCAGAAAAGCCGTTTCGTCACGCCCTTCCCAACCCGGGAAGAAATTCCAGCTTTGGCGGCCGTTACGCTCGGACCCCTCCGGTGCCATAACCGCATATCCGCGCGCAAGCAGAGGATCAACCAAGCTGCGGTTCTTCAGCGTTCCGGTCGCAGTCCCGCCATAACCGTGCAGAAACACCACCAGCGGTGGGTTTTCGGTTTCGGGAAGTTCGATATGGTACCCACCCGACGGCGTTTCGCACATGTCTTCCTGATCGACACAGGCGGCCATTCCTGCATTCGCGATCACGGCCATCCCGACCGACAGAAACAAGCTTCGGATCATTCTGCTTTCCCATCATAGTGTTGAACCGGCAGGCCTGCCCGGACCCAGCCCGGCCCTGCTGCTGAGCCTAACATACCCTCGGGCACGTCGATGATATTTGCGAACCCCGCCTCGGACAGCTGGTTGCTCAGCCGGGCCGAGCGCACACCGCGCGCGCAGATCAGGGCGATTGGGGCATCGTGGTCTCCGCCGACAATCTGCAGCAGCGCCTCTTCAAAATCATCGCGACGCATGTCTAGGGGATGCGCGCCTTCGCCCACGCCCGAGGCATCCCATTCGCGTGGGGTACGGATGTCCACCAAAAATATATCTCCAAGCCTAGCTTGTTGATGCGCATCCCCGACACTGATCCGACCGCCCGCATAGCTCTGCGGGATCAGGCGGTATTCACGGACTGCAAAACCGCCCAGAACAGCAGCCGCACCAAACAGCAGAACCTTTCGCCGTGTCCGGTTTGCCCCAGCAGCCACTGTAATCCCTCCTGATCCGATGCGGTCCTATGTATCACAGCAGCTTATCCAGTTCCGTGTCGAAATTAACCTGTCTGTTCAAGTTCGTGTCATCGCCGCTTTACCTGTACCATCCCCTACCTTGGGGCCCCTGAACAGGCAGAATGGCTTGCAATCGCTGGACACTCCGCGAATTATCCTTACAAAATCAATAGCACTTTTGACCGCCCAGACCGGAGTATCGCAGTTGTCCCTATTCCTCATCGCGGCCCTTCCCTTCCTCGGAGCTGTATTCCCAGCCCTTTTGATCCGGGCTGGACGAAACGCAGCAGCCTCGGCCGCTGGGTTGACCACTTTTCTGGCGCTGATGGGGCTGTTGATTCACATCCCAACCGTGATGCGCGGCGAGGTCGTGACCGCCCGGTTCGACTGGATTCCGGCACTGGGTCTAAACGCCAATTTCATGTTGGATGGCCTTGGGTTTCTGTTCGCGCTGCTGATCCTTGGCATCGGTTTGCTGATCATCCTCTACGCCCGGTTCTACCTGTCGCGCGAAGACCCGATGGGGCAGTTTTACACCTATTTGCTGCTGTTTCAGGGCGCGATGGTGGGAATCGTTCTGTCGGACAATATCCTGCTTTTGCTGATATTCTGGGAACTTACCTCGCTTAGTTCATTCCTTTTGATCGGATATTGGAAACACCTCCCCGAGGGACGACAGGGCGCACGTATGGCGCTGGCTGTGACCGGCTCTGGCGGCTTGGCGATGATTGCGGGGATGCTGATCCTGGGCAATATCGTTGGCTCTTATGACCTAAGCGTCATTCTCCAGAACAAAGAGCTGATCCAGTCTTCACCCTATTACATGCCAGCGCTGGTCCTGATTTTGCTGGGGTGTTTCACCAAATCGGCACAGTTCCCCTTCCATTTCTGGCTGCCACACGCGATGGCCGCCCCTACGCCAGTATCAGCCTATCTGCACTCGGCCACGATGGTAAAGGCAGGGTTGTTCCTGATGGCCCGCATGTGGCCCGTTCTGGCGGGAACTGATGCGTGGTTCTACATTGTTGCCACAACCGGCCTGGTAACCATGCTGATCGGGGCCTGCATCGCCCTGTTCAAAGACGATCTCAAGGCGCTGCTGGCGTTTTCGACCGTGTCGCATCTGGGCCTGATAACCATGCTGCTGGGGTTTGGAACCAAGATCGCCGCCGTTGCTGCCATCTTCCACATCATCAACCATGCGACGTTCAAAGCAGCCCTGTTCATGACCGCAGGTATCGTGGATCACGAGGCCGGGACCCGCGACATCAAGCGACTGGGCGGATTGCGCCATTTGATGCCCATCACCTTCACCATCGGGACGATTGCCGCACTTTCCATGGCCGGTCTACCTCCGCTGAACGGGTTTCTGTCCAAGGAGATGATGCTGGAGGAAACGGTCCACACAACCTGGCTGCATTCGCATTATCTTGTGCCCGGACTGGCGCTGCTGGCGGCCTTGTTCTCTGCAGCCTATTCGTTCCGCTTTGTTGGTCACGTGTTCCTTGGTCCTGTACGCGACGATTACCCAACCCATCCACATGACCCACCGGCCGGGCTTTGGCTTGCACCCGCTTTCCTGGTCGTGCTTGTCGTCCTGATCGGTCTTTATTCCAACGCCATCGTAGGTCCGCTGGTAGCGGTTGTTTCAAGTGCGGTAATCGGGGGCGAGAAGCTGCCCTATTATTCGCTGAAACTCTGGCACGGGTTTACGCCTGCCTTGTATATGTCTGCGTTCGCCACACTGGGTGGCCTAGCCTTTCTGGCACAGCATCGGCGTGGTGAGTTCATCTGGAATGCCCTGCCCAGACCCGAGGCGAAAACCATTTTTGACGCAGTGATCGCTGCGCTTACGACAACCAGCCGCTGGGTCACAGATACTCTGCATAACGGGGTCCTCAGCCGGTATGCGGCCATCCTGATCGTCTTTACGGTTGGGCTGGGATATTATGCATTCGCCACCGGATCTATTGGCGTTGAAACACGCACGCCCCTACCCGTTCAGATCATTCCGTTCATTGGCTGGATCTGCCTGATCGCCGCGACGCTGGCCATCATGTGGTTTCACCGCAACCGGCTGTTATCCTTGGTGCTGATCGGGGTCGTGGGCCTGATCGTCTCGATGGCCTTCAACTATCTGTCCGCACCCGACCTTGCCCTGACACAGATTTCTGTCGAGGTAGTGACGATGATTCTGCTGTTGTTGTCACTGAACTTCCTGCCCACGGACACACCCTGGGACAGCAGCGCGGCGCGGCGTTGGCGGGATGCGGCAATTTCGGTCGTGGCAGGCATCGGATCAGGTGCGTTGATCTACGCGTTGATGCTGCGGGATTTCGGTTTCCCGAGCATTTCCGAATTCCATCTGGCCAACTCGTATAAGGGCGGCGGAGGCACCAATGTGGTCAACGTGATCCTGGTGGATTTCCGTGGCTTTGATACCTTCGGCGAAATCATCGTTCTGGGCATTGCCGCCCTGATCATCTTTGCCCTAACCGAGGCGGTTCTGGAAACCAATGTCCGGGGGTATTTGCTGAACCGTAAACCGCACTGGCCGCAATCGGGTGACTCTCATCCGTTGATGATGGTCGTGGCGACAAGAGTGATGATGCCGATCGCGCTGATGGTCGGGGCCTATATCTTTTTCCGCGGCCATAACCAGCCAGGTGGAGGGTTCATCGCCGGTCTGGTCGTCGCCATCGCCTATCTGATGCAATATATGGCCAGCGGCTATACCTGGGCCATCGAACGGCAACGGTTCTATTACCACGGCACAATCGGCTGGGGCGTTCTGATCGCCGCAGCAACTGGAATTGGCGCATGGTTCAATGAACGCCCCTTCCTGACCAGCGATTTCGGATATCTGAACTGGCCGCCGCTGGAAGAGTTCGAATGGGCAACCGCCATGCTGTTCGATACCGGCGTGTTCCTTGCGGTTTTGGGCGCGGTGATGCTGGCACTGGATAGCCTGTCCCGCTTGGCCTGGCAGCCCGGCATGGCGCAGGAATTCCCGATGGATATCAACCCGCTGCGGGACGATCCGCCTGAAGAAGAACAAGAAGAAAAGGAGCAGGTCTGATGGAAGCGCTCGTAGCCTCTGCGGTTGGCGTGATGACCGCCGCCGGGATTTTCCTGATCCTGCGTCGCCGGACTTTTCCGGTCATTCTGGGCCTGTCTCTGCTGACCTATGCGGTGAACGTCTTTTTGTTTGCCACCGGGCGGCTGGCTTTGGACGCGCCGCCGGTTCTGAACAAATATGAAGAGGTCGCCTATACCGATCCCTTGCCGCAGGCCCTGGTGCTGACCGCCATCGTGATTTCATTCGGGATGACTGCGGTGATCGTGATGATCTCGCTTTCGGCTTACCTGTCGGCCAAGGATGACCACATCGACATGGCCGCTCATGACAATACGGACGCGCCGGGAGAAGACGCATGAACCATTGGATCGTTGCGCCAGTCGTCCTGCCCGCGATTCTGGCTCCGTTCATCATCATGGTCCTGCGGTACCACCTTGATTTGCAGCGCATATTCTCGGTCGCCGGTGTCGTGGCACTGCTTGGCATCGCCCTGACAATCACCGCACAGGCCGCAGGTGGAGACATTCTGGTCTATGAGTTGGGCAACTGGCCAGCGCCCTTTGGAATCGTGCTGGTGCTGGATCGGTTATCTGCCATGATGGTCTTGCTGACCGCGCTTTTAGCCCTTCCGATAGTGCTTTATTCAATTGCCTCCGGATGGGATGCACGCGGCAAGCACTTTCATCCCTTATTCCACTTTCAGCTTATGGGCGTATGCGGTGCCTTTCTGACAGGTGACGCCTTTAACCTGTTCGTGTTCTTCGAGGTATTGCTGATCGCGTCCTACGGTTTGATGACGCACGGCGGTGGAGCCGTTCGGCTCAAGGCAGGCGTGCAATATGTCGCCTACAACCTTTTGGGCTCAACGCTGTTTTTGTTTGCCCTTGGCACGCTCTATTCAGTGACCGGCACGCTGAACATGGCGGATATGGCTGTACGGATTGCCGAGCTTCCGCTCGAAGACACCGCTCTGATAAGAGTGGGTGCTGCCCTGTTGCTGCTGGTATTCTGCATTAAGGCTGCAGTTCTACCGCTGCATTTCTGGCTACCGGCCAGCTATGCGAATGCTCCTATGCCAGTTGCAGCGCTGTTTGCGATCATGACAAAGGTCGGGGCCTACTCGATCTTGCGCATGTACACGCTTGGCTTTGGCCCCGAGGTATTGGTTGCGCATGATCTTGTGATCAACTGGCTGCAACCTGCCGCTTTGGTAACTCTGGCCGTTGGTACAATCGGCATATTGGGCTCACGACACATCGCGCGCCTAGTGGCTTTTTGCGCCATCGCGTCAATGGGTACCCTGCTGATTGCAATTTCCCTGTTCACCGAAACAGCAACCGCCGCCGCTTTGTTCTATATCTACCATTCGACGCTTGCGACGGCGCTGTTGTTCCTGATTGCTGATCTGGTGATCGAGCGGCGCGGAGGCGCGATTGCCCCAAAGCACCCTATGGCACAGACCGGACTGATTTCCGCACTGTTCTTTATTGGTGCGATTGCTTTGGCCGGGATGCCGCCCCTGTCCGGGTTCATTGGCAAACTGCTGGTCCTGGACGCCGCGCGAGATGCACCAGACGCAAATACGGTCTGGGCTGTGGTATTGATCGGCTCATTCGTAACCATAGTAGGGCTAGCCCGCGCCGGAACTTTGATCTTTTGGAAAAGCCATGACGCCAGCTTGGCCACCGACCAAGCCGATACAACTGACGGCGAGACCGCCTTTCAGGCAGCCCCGGAACCTTCGCCCGGGTTGGCCTTTACGTCGGTATTTGCTTTGATCATCGGTCTGGTCATGCTGACATTGTTTGCCGGGCCTGCAATGAACTACGCTACCAGCACAGCGGAACAGTTGTTTGCACCCGAAAACTACATCTCGGCCGTGTTAGGGGTGGAAGAATGAAAAAACTGCTTCACCGGATATTCCCGCACCCGCATCTGACTTTCCTGCTGACGGTCGTGTGGATTTTGCTGGCAAACACACCATCGCTGAATTCACTGGTGTTTGGCCTTGTGCTGGGGATTATCATCCCCTTCGTCACACAGCCGTATTGGCCAGACCGGCCCATTCTTCGGAATTGGCCGATGATCGCCGAATACATATTGGTGGTTCTATGGGACATTGTTGTCGCCAACATGACAGTTGCTAGGATCATCCTCTTCAAACGGGATTCCGACCGTGAACCGAACTGGGTCTGCATTCCGCTGGAACTGCGCACACCAGAGGCGATTACGGTTCTGGCCGGGACAATCACCATGACCCCCGGCACCGTCAGTTGCGATCTGTCCGCGCAGGGTCACAACCTGCTGGTCCACTGCCTCGATGCGCCAAACCCGGACGAAGTACGCGATCAAATCAAGCAACGATACGAGCGCAGGCTAAAGGAGATTTTCGAATGATCGACCTAGCAATCTACTTTGCCTTTGCCTGTTTCGGCGCAGCCATCATGATGTGCCTGTGGCGGATCATTACGGCCGATGGAGTGGGCACCCGGGTTCTGGCGCTGGACACGATGGTGATCAACACAATTGCCCTTATGGTACTCTACGGGCTGTTTCTGGGGACCGAGATCTTTTTTGAGGCCGCGATGATCATTGCAATGCTCGGCTTTGTCTCAACTGTGGCCTACGCGCGCTTTATGCTGCGCGGCAATATCATCGAGTGAGGGCGACATGTCGGTAATCTTTGAATTTCTGGTCGCCTTCTTCCTGGTTGTTTCAGGCATATTTGGTTTTGTCGGATCGTACGGTATGATCAAGCTAAAGGACCCGATGTCCAGGCTTCACGCCCCCACCAAAGCGACAACGCTTGGGGTGGGTGGCGTTCTGATCGCCTCAATCATCCATTCCGTATTGATCGAACATCATCTGTCTCTGCACGAGCTGCTGATCACGCTGTTTCTGTTCCTGACTGCTCCGATCACGGCCCTGTTTATTGCCAAATGGCATATTCACCGCCATGAAAAGCCCCAGGATCTGCCAGACGCGGGTGAGGACAAAATCTGGGCCACACATGCGGTCGAACAAGTCGAAGACGTTCCTGATCACAGAAACACCTGATACCTATGCATAGACCTCCGTTACCCCTGACCCGCGATCTGGTTCTTATCGGCGGCGGTCATACGCACGCGCTGGTATTGCGAAAATGGGGGATGAACCCCCTGCCTGGCGCGCGCCTGACGGTCATCAACCCCACGCCTTCAGCCCCCTATTCAGGGATGCTGCCCGGTTTCGTTGCCGGTCATTACCGCCGGGGTGACCTGGATATTGATCTGGTGCGCCTGGCTCGCTTTGCCGGGGCACGGGTGATATTGGGTGCCGTCGAAGGGTTAGACCCTGACCGGCAAGAGGTACATGTGCCCGGCCGACCGCCCGTCGCCTATGATGTAGCCTCGGTTAATGTTGGCATTACATCCGACATGCCGGCCCTGCCTGGATTTTCCGACCATGCGGTCCCCGCAAAACCGTTAGGGTCTTTTGCCGCTAGGTGGGCCGAGTACCAATCTGGTGCAGGCGCCGCCTCGGTTGCCGTGATCGGTGGTGGTGTTGCCGGGGTCGAGTTGATCATGGCGATGGCGTACGCTCTGCGTTCCGCAAACCGCAGCGCCCGATTGACCCTGATCGACAATGCTCGGGCCCTGACCGCGATTGGCGCAAAGGCGGCCTCGATCATTCGCAATGCGATGGCTGACCTTGGCATCGACGTGATCGAACAGGCCGCCATCGTTGAAATTCATGCGGATCACATCCGGTTGGAGGACGGGCGCCAGATTGCGGCTGAATTCGTGACGGGGGCGGCGGGGGCCAAACCCTATGGTTGGATGGCGCAGTCCGGGCTGGATCTTCACGATGGATATATCACGGTGAATAGCAGGCTGCAGTCCAGCAATCCTTTTGTTTTCGCAGCCGGCGATTGTGCCCATCTGTCAGAAAACCCCAGACCAAAAGCAGGTGTTTATGCCGTCCGAGAAGCCCCGATTCTTTATGACAATCTTCGGGCCTCGCTGGGTGTCGGAAAGATGCGCCCTTATTATCCGCAAAAAGATTACCTCAAGCTGATATCGCTGGGTGTGAAATCCGCATTGGCCGAGCGATTGGGAACCTCGCTCAGTGGTCCGTTGATGTGGAAATGGAAGAACCATATCGACCAGAATTTCATGAATAAGTTCCGGAATCTGCCGCAGATGAAAGCAGCAGAGTTGCCCCGCGACCACGCTTTGGGCGTGCCCGAAGTCCTGGGTGAAAAGCCCATGTGCGGTGGGTGCGGCGCAAAGATTGGGCGTCGCGCTTTGCGCAGTGTTCTGTCTGATTTGCCGCCCCCCGATCGGCAAGACGTTATACCGCTTTCAGGTGACGATGCGGCTTTGCTTCTCACCGGCGGCGCGCGGCAGGTGATGACCTCGGACCATTTGCGCAGCTTTACCAATGATCCGGTTTTGATGACACGGATCACGGCCATTCACGCGTTGGGTGATATCTGGGCGATGGGTGCGGCACCGCAGGCCGCCACCGCGACGATTATTCTGCCTCGGATGTCACCCGCACTGCAACAACGTACCATGGCAGAAATCATGGCCACCGCCAGTGACGTCATCCGCGCAACCGGAGCCGAAATCGTCGGAGGCCACAGTTCGATGGGGGATGAGATGACCATCGGGTTCACTCTGACCGGCCTGTGCGAAAACGACCCGATCATCCTGTCCGGAGCCCGCAAGGGCGACGCTTTGATCCTGACCAAGCCGATTGGCAGCGGCGTGATCATGGCCGCCGAAATGGCCGGTTTGGCCAATGGCATCTGGGTCGCCGAGGCGTTCCGCCACATGGTCCAGCCCCAGGGCGAAGCCGCGCGCATTCTGTTCAGCGCCCATGCGATGACCGATGTGACCGGGTTTGGTCTGGTAGGGCATCTGCAGGGTATTTGCGGTGCCTCGGGTTGCGGTGCGGTAGTTGCTCTGGATGCGGTTCCCGTGATGGCCGGGGCTGTGGAGCTCAGCGCAAGCGGTGTTCGGTCCACGATCTTCGAGGACAACCGCGCCATCGCGCCTGAATTCGCCAACGGACCCACGGCTGATCTTCTTTTCGATCCTCAAACCGCCGGAGGGCTATTGGCCGCTGTCCAAGCCGATGACGCGCCAGGCCTGTGTGCAGACCTACGTGCGGCTGGATATCCGGCAGCAATCATCGGCATGATCGACGATACGCCGGGTTTAAAACTTCAGAGCTGATCCAGGACCTGTTCGACCCGCACAGCGACCTCTTTCAGACCGGTACTTGCCAGCGAGGGAACCTGGATCGAGGCCACAATCTCGGTGCTGTGTACGCGCGCGGACTTGGCATAAGCCGGGTCGTAATGCTGTTCCATAAGTGACCGTGTAAGGGCCAACTTGTTACCGCCGTCAATCAGCGCAAACCACCCATCCACCACCTCATGCCCACGGTGAGACCTCAGCGGCGACAGGAGATCTTTCAACCGCTCGGCATCGCTGAGGACATCGTCATATGCCGAGACCAGATATTCCGCGCGCGCTTCTATCGGGGCATCAATCTGAAGGCGCACGGCCGCACACATGGCGGACCAAAGCCTCGGCGGCAGGATCAAAGAGCCGATTTTGGACGATTCCGCTTCGACTACGACGGGACGGGTGGGGTCAAAACCACAAAGTTCTGCGGCCAGCGCGGATTCGAATGCCTTTTGACTGGGTTGTCCGCCCGGCATTGCCCCCAGCAATGACCCCCGGTGATTGGCAAGCCCTTCGAGATCCAGAACCTGGACACCACGTTCCTGAAGGTGTGTAAGCAGCTCGGTCTTTGCTGTGCCCGTATACCCATCCAGAAGGACGAATTGAAACGGCAACGGATCGTCATACAGATACCGGCTCACCAAGCGGCGATAAGCCCGATAGCCGCCCTCGACAACCTCGGCCCTCCAGCCAATCTGTTGTAGCATCCAGGTAAACGAACCAGATCTCTGCCCACCGCGCCAGCAGTATACAAGGGGTTTCCACCCCCCTTCGTGATGGGACAGGCTATGTTCAATGTGGTTGGCCGCATTCCTGAAAACCAGAGCCGCCCCCAGCTTGCGGGCCAGAAACGGGCTTTCCTGGACATAAATCGTCCCGACGCGCGCCCGTTCGTCGTTATCCAGAACTGGCAGGTTGATAGACCCGGGCAAATGATCCTCGGCAAATTCAGCCGGGCTGCGCACGTCTATGGTTGTGTCGAACTCATGCGCGTATAACTGCTGAAGGCTGGTGATTTTCAGAACCATGTCAACGATCTAACCCGCGTTGAACCGGATGGAAAGGCACGGTGTCAACCTGCGATGGGATCGACAAGCGTCGGTCCACTGGCCCGATTGGAATTGACGCTCGGATCGACACGATGAAAGCCAAGAATATCTTCCTGCCCCGGAGACAGCAGCCGCGCAGCCCCTTTGCCCACTTCACCCAACCATAAAGGCCAGTTTTCGGGTTCAACAATCAGGGGCATGCGGTGATGAATTCTGCCCAGATTGCGGTTTGCTGGTGTCGTAACGATAGCGCATGTTCCCTTCTGGTCGCCCTCGGGGCCCCAATCTTGCCATACCCCGCCAAAAGCAATCGGGGCCCCGTTTTTTCTGAAAATATACCAGGGCAGCCGGTCTCCGCTCTCGGTTTTGGTCCATTCATAAAACCCGCTGGCAACGATCAGACATCTGCGTTCTCTGCAGGCCGCCCTGAAAGCCGGTTTTTCAGCTAGCGTTTCCGCGCGGGCATTGATCAACAATGGCCCAGCGGTTTTGGACTTGTACCAGTGTGGTAAAAACCCCCAACGCAAGGCATCCAACTGACGCCCGGTTTCGCCTGCCCTGACCACATGCACCTGACATGTCGGACAAACGTTGAAATTCGGGACAACAGGCAGAGCATTGGCCGGGCGCGCAGAAAACAACTGGGCCATGGCATCATTTGGAAGGGTTATTGCAAACCGTCCGCACATAGGTAATGAACTTTCAACAATCGTTTTCTACAGGCACAGGTTCTCACGGGGTCATATGCAAAATCAAACGGCGAAAACCTTAAAAGTCAAAGCTGTCGCAGCGCTGGAAGAAGGCAAATTCCAGGCTGCGCTGAAAAAGGCTCAACTTGGCGTAAAAAAGTTTCCGACCGACTCGGATTTTCATGCCATTTCCGGTTTTGTTCTGACCGAGATGAAACAGTATAAAAGGTCGATCCCGCATTTTGTCGAAGCCGCGCGGATGAAACCTGACGATCCGCAATTCGTCGAAAACCTCGCCAATGCTCTTATGCAAACCGGCCAGATGGCCAAAGCCTTGGAATATGCCGAACTCAAGGCCGAAAAATTCCCAGCCAGCAAGGAACTGAACCGGGTCATTGATGAGATTACGCTGAAAGGACAGAATTGGCGCCTGATCATTGATCACGTGACCAAAAAACTTCAAAGCGACCCTGAAAATGTCAGCCTGTTGTCGACTCGTGCCCGCGCCTATGGCCGCATCGGTTATATCGAGCACAACTCACGCGATATAACCAAGGCGTATGAATTGGCACCGGACAACGAAAAGATAGCCTTTCAAAAAGCCGTAAATCTGCACCAGAGTGGCGACAAAAAGGGATGCGCCAATATTCTGCAGGGCATCTACGCCAAAGAACCCTTCCATGTTGCCACCCTTCTTCAGCTTTCGACAATGTCCAGCAAAGAGGACGCCCCGAAACTGATGGAGGCGGTTGAAGCAGCGATATCCGAAAGCGTACACGAGCTGTCGGAACTGGAATTTGCCAAGGCCCACCTGATCCAAAAAACCGATAGCCTTGGCGCAGCACTGCCGCAATTTGCACGTGCCAATGCCATCCAACACAACGTCAAACCCTATGATTTAGAGGCGGAAGAACAGAAGTTCGAACGTATCACTGGCCTGTTCCCTGTAGGAGGAAGAGTTCCTTGGTCCGAACAAACCGATCAGCCGGTTCCGATCTTCGTTCTGGGCCAGCCGCGCTCTGGCACGACGCTCATGGAAATGATGCTGAGCTCCGCGCCAGACATTGCTGGCTGCGGCGAACTGACGGTTGGGGCCGATCTTTCGCGCGACTACGCACAACATCGCAAGACCTTCGATTCCACTGCCGCAGCGAAATATGCCAAAGAGTTCCGAGAGTTGATGCCGCCGATCCCCGATGGCTCAACCGCTTTTGTTGACAAGATGCCCCACAATTTTCAGCGGGTCGGCTTCCTGTTGTCAGCATTCCCAAACGCCAAGATAATAAACATGCTGCGTGATCCGCGCGATGTCGGTCTTTCGAAATGGATCCGCCGGTTCCCTGCGGGGGGCATGAACTATGCCTCGAATCTTGAAACCATTGCCCATTCTGCCAACCTGTATCGTCGCTATATGGCGCATTGGGATGCTGTTTTTGGCGACAAGATCCTGACCGTTCCATATGAAAAGCTGGTCGCGGACCCCGAAACCTATAGCAAGCAGGTCGCCGCTTTCTGCGACCTCGAATGGACCGAGACGATGATGCATCCGGAAGAGAATACCAAACAGGTCCGGACTGCCAGTATCGACCAGGTTCGCAACAAAATCTCAACCAAATCCATTGGGGGATGGCGATCTGTGTCGGAACATATCCAGCCCATGCTTGCGGGTTTTGATACAGGGCTTTGGCCGGAATACGACATTGATCAAGGCTGAAGGTTAGCTGAATGAAATAGGGCCGCATCCCAAGGTGCGGCCCTTTTCGTTTCGCTCTGGTCGCCTTACTTTTGCTTGATGCGACCGTCCAGATAAGGCTGGTAAGGCGCGTTTTCGGCTAGGTATTCCGCCGTGACATCTGCAAGATCCGGGCCGAAGTCATAGGCATTTTTATCGTCGCCTTCGAACATACTGTACCCGTCACCGCCATTTCTGACGTAGTTATTGGTAACGACAAGGTAAGTCGCCGCCGGATCAATCGGGGTAAGCCCATCGCCGTTGGATACCATGACCTCTGATACGCGCCCTTCGTTTGGTGCCACCGATGCGTCCCAAACAAAGGTCAGACCGGCAACCTGCGGAAAGCGGCCCTTGACCTCTTCTACCTGGCTCACGCCGTTTTCAAGCGCGTCAACGATGCCTTGTCCGCTGATCTCAAAGGTTGAAAGCGTATTCTGGAACGGCAGCACGGTCAGAACTTCACCCATGGTCACGTCGCCAGGGTCAATCGAAGCACGCAAGCCGCCAGAGTTCGCAATCGCGATATGAACGCCCTGATCAGCAACCCGCGCAAGCATGGCATCAGCGACCAAATTGCCCATCTGACATTCCTGAACACGACAGATCGAACGGTCACCCTCAATCGCCTCAGACGTGCTGGCCACGACCTTATTGCGGATTTCGTCCAAAGGAGCGGCCAGTTCCGCGATACGGTCCAGCGAGGCCTGATCTTCGGCTACGTTGTTGTCCATGATCAGCGGCTCACCAGCCGCCGCGACAACATTTCCGTCGTCATCAAAAGTGACATTCAGCTCGCCCAGGAATTTGCCATAGGCATAGGCCTGAATGATCTGCACGCCATCGACCACTGTCGGATAGGGGCCAACAGCCTTGTCAGAAACGTTGGACAAATATGTATTGGAATGCCCACCTACGATTACGTCAACGCCGGTCGTTTCCTGTGCAACACGCTGGTCGACAGCATATCCCGAATGGCTGAGAACGATGATCTTGTTCACGCCTTCCGCGGTTAGCTTGTCCACTTCGGCCTGAACCGCGGGAACCGGGTCCGAGAATGTGATGTTCGGGCCAGGAGAGGCCAGTTCATGCGTGTCTTCCGGCGTCAGGCCAACAAGGCCGACTTTTTCTCCGCCGACTTCAATCACTGTAGACTTTTTGATCTTGCCGTTCAGCAATTCTTCGCCGGAAAAATCCGCGTTCGACATTAGCACCGGGAAATCAACCGTGTCGATAAACCCGCGCAGGACTTCCGGGCCATCATCGAATTCGTGGTTGCCCACGGTCATAGCGTTATAGCCCAGTTTGTTCATGAACTCGGCCGCGACCTTGCCCTTGTAATAGGTATAGAACAACGAGCCCTGAAACTGATCGCCGCCATCTACCAGGATCGAGTTTTCGGCACGTCCGCGGGCTTCTTCCACTGCTGTTACGAGACGGGCAGATCCGCCAAAACACTTTCCTTCGGCGTTGTCATCTGAACTACAGCCACTGTCATATTTGTTGATCGGCTCGATACGCGAATGAAAGTCGTTGGTGTGCAGAATGGTCAGTTTATATTCGGCGGCGGCCATTCCTGCAGTCAAACCCAGCACAGCAGCCGAGGCTAGGAAACGGGTGAACATATTTTAACTCCCTTTGTTAATTGCCAAGATGTTGCGCCGCCTTCAGCAAAGAGTCAAAGGGGGAAATCCGGCTTGAATCTAGCCGCAGCGCGGGGCATGACCGTTCTATGCTGATTTACAAGATTTTCCGCGCCAGCGAATGGACGGCGCTGCAGACCGATGGCGCCACGGATGGTGCTCCGATTGATGTTTCGGACGGTTTTGTCCACTTTTCGACAGCTGAACAAGCTGCGGAAACCGCTGCCAAGCATTTTGCCGGCGCCGAAGGTTTGACGCTGTTGGCCTGCGATGCTGACGCGATGGGCGAGGACCTGAAGTGGGAGGTTTCGCGGGGGGAGGCTCTGTTTCCGCATCTCTACCGTCAAATCCGTATGACCGACATTATCTGGTCTTGCCCCCTGCCCTTTGACGGCAAGGCGCATCACTTCCCGGACGACATGAAATGACGGGGTATATCGACCCGGATCGCGCCCAGTTTGAGGCCTTCAAGGTACTGGATCGTGACCAGCCTATTGAGATGCTGAACCTGGTGAGGTTCCGCGACCGGGCCGAATATCCATCGGGGCACGAACTGGCCAGAAACGGTCTGTCGGGCGCTCAGGCCTATCGAAATTATGGGATCGAAACCGCGCCGATCATTACCCGCCTTGGGGCAAAGATCATTTGGCGCGGCACGTTTCAGAATACGTTGATTGGCCCGAAGGATGAGGCATGGGACGCGGTATTTATCGCGAGTTACCCATCGGCCCATGCCTTTCTGGAAATGATATCCGACCCTGACTACAAACAGGCGGTCGTGCATCGTCAGGCTGCGGTGAAGACCTCTCGCCTTATCCGGTGCGCGCCGACCGAAGGCGGAGAAATGTTTGGATGAAACTGACTGAAAAGCTGGGGCTGGCTGCCCTGCACCGCTTGGACCCAGAAACTGCACATGCCCTGTCGATCAAAGCCCTGAAGGCAGGGCTTGCGCCTGCACCAGGGCCGGTCACGTCACAGCGTTTGCAGACCAAAATCGCCGGGCTGAATCTGCCCAATCCGGTTGGTCTGGCCGCAGGGTTCGACAAGAACGGAGAGGTTCTTGGCCCCCTGTCCAGCGCCGGGTTTGGGTTCATCGAAGTCGGTGCCGTTACCCCACGCCCGCAGCCCGGCAATCCCAGGCCGCGCCTGTTCCGCCTGACCGAAGACAAGGCTGCCATCAACCGCTTTGGCTTTAACAACGAAGGGATGGAGGCCATGGCCCGTCGTCTGGCGGCGCGCCCCAGGGATGCGGTGATCGGACTGAACCTTGGTGCGAACAAAGACAGCGATGATCGCCCCGGCGACTTTGCCAAGGTACTGGCCCATTGTGGGGCGCATCTGGATTTCGCTACGGTCAACGTGTCATCTCCGAACACTGAAAAGCTGCGGGATTTGCAAGGCAAAGCGGCGCTGAGCGCTCTGTTGAGCGGCGTGATCGAAACCCGAAACACCCTAATGCGCCCTCTACCAGTATTCCTCAAGATCGCCCCCGATCTGACCGAGGATGAGCTGCGGGATATCGCCGAAGTGGCCCATGAATCGGGCGTTGATGCGGTCATCGCCTCGAACACCACTTTGTCGCGCGATGGGTTGCGCAGCGCACACAGAGACGAAGCAGGCGGCCTGTCCGGCGCGCCTTTGTTCGAAAAATCCACCCGCGTTCTTGCCCGGTTTAGCCATTTGACCGACGGTCAGATTCCGTTGATCGGCGTTGGTGGCATCAGCACAGCAGAACAGGCCTATGCCAAGATATGCGCCGGTGCTTCGGCCGTGCAATTCTACACCGCGATGGTTTTCGGTGGTATCTCACTTGCGGCAGAAATCGCGCGAGGTTTGGATGACTTGCTGGCGCGCGACGGGTTTGAAACAGTTGCGCAGGCCGTTGGAAGCAAAAGACAGGACTGGATATGATCGAATACTGGCACAATCCCAGATGCTCCAAGTCTCGCGCAGGGCTCGCTTTGCTTGAGGAAAACGGAGCGCAGGTCGAAATTCGCAAATACCTTGAGGACACGCCCTCGGCAGACGAAATCCGGGCCGTACTTACACGCCTTGATATCCCCGCCATCGACCTGATGCGGACTAGCGAAAAGCTGTTCAAGGAACTGGGCCTAACCAAGAATACCGCTCAGGATGACCTGATCACAGCAATGGCGGCCCATCCGATTTTGATCGAGCGTCCGCTTGCAATCAAAGGGGACAACGCAGCCATTGGTCGCCCTACGGAATCCCTTCTGGACCTTCTTTAGGCGACCAAAGCCTCAAGCTTGGGGTATCGCCATCCCAGCGTGCAGGCACGCGCGATGTTCAAGATCATCAGCGCGGCCCAAAGGCCGTGATTGCCGAGCGCAGGCACCAATATGAACAGGGCCAAAACATAAATCGCAACCGAATGGATCATCGCATTGCGCATTGCGCGCGTCCAGGTCGCGCCTATGTAGATGCCGTCAAACATCCAGCTTGCCACACCGATCACCGGCGCCAGCGCCGCCCAGACCAGATACTCGCGTGCGGCTAGTCGCACCTCAGGTGCAGTTGACATCAGGTCGATCAACGCTGGTCCGGCCAGATAGAAAACCGCACCGAGTACAAATGCACCCCCTACCCCCCATTGCGAAGCCATGGCCGCGGCTCGGCGCACCTGATGCCGATCCCGCGCACCGATGGCGCCGCCGACCAGAGCCTCGGCGGAAAAGGCGAATCCATCCAGCGCAAAGGCGGTAATTTCGAGAAACTGCAGCAGGACCTGATTGGCTGCCAGATTAACATCCCCCAGATCCGATCCGACGAAGAGAAATGTGGTAAAGGCGCCGGTCAGCAATACCGAACGGACCATGATGTCACCATTCACCTGCATCATCCGACGCAGACGCGTGGGATCAAAAATTCGCGGCCAGTCACGCCATTGATTCCCGGTAAAAGCACTGCGGCACAGCCAGAGACCCAGTGCCAGCCCGCTCCACTCGGCGATGAGCGTCGCGATGGCCACCCCCTCGACGCCCCAACCCAGACCAAGCACAAACCACAGATCCAGGAGAATATTCAGCCCGTTCATCCAGACCTGCAGGACAAAGACCCCACGCGTACGTTCAATCGCAATCAACCAGCCAGTGATGGCGAACAGCGCAATCGTTGCCGGCGCACCCCAGATGCGTATCCGCAAATAGTCGCGGGTCAGCGCCTCAACCTCGGGGCTGGCGGGGGAAAGGGCAAAAGCCCCTTTGAACAAAAGGACTTGGGCCAATATGAAAACCATACCTGCCGCACTGCCCAGCAATATGCCCCGCATCAGCAGCGCACCGGTTTCTGCAGTGTCACCTGCCCCGCGCGCCTGCGCCGCCAGGCCGGTGGTCCCCATCCTCAGAAAGCCGAATATCCAGTAGATCGAGGCCAGAATCACGGCCCCCATCCCAACAGCCCCAATCGGCGCAGCCAGACCCATCTGCCCGACTACGCCAGTATCCACGGCCCCAAGGATCGGAACCGTGGCATTCGACAGCACGATGGGCGCTGCAATTTTAAGCACGCGCCTGTGCGTGATGGGTGCCGAGGCGTCTTGCATGGAAATCTACTCAGCTTTCGATTTGGACTGCGGCATCAGAAAATGCCCGCTGGCCTGTGCGAAAGGACGCTGATGATTGTCCTGCCACGCTTCGACACGAACCGACGCATACCGGCGCCCTAATCGGCGAACAAAGGCACGCGCATAGGCATCCCGTGGCAAGCCCGATCGCAGGTAATCAACGGTAAAATCTACTGTTTTTGGAAACATGATGGTTTCATCTTGAAAGACCGTGCTGGCATCGAATTCGCCGTTTTCGATCCGGGGAAAGAAATACTCCCAACTCAGGGTGATAACCGCGGTTACTTCCAGAAAGGCAGCCGTCACACCACCATGAAGCGCCGGAAGCATCGGGTTTCCGATCAGCTTTTGGTCAAAGTTCAGTACCCCGGTCAACTCATTTCCCCGCCGGTCAAATTCGATTCCGAGAAACTGAATATATGGAACACCATCCACGATTGCCTTCAGTGCTGCATCGCGACGCTGTTCGATGAGCTGCATGGCTTCGGGCCGAGGTCGTGACATCATCGGCTCTCCACTGTGAATGAACCGGTGGCGGTTGCCACGGGCAGGTCCTTGTCCTCATCCATCGCAGTTGCGCGGACAAAGGCCACGTTTCTGGTGATGTGATAACAGACAGCATGTGTCGTAATGCTCTGTCCTGGCGTCGCCGGGCGCATGTAGTCTATCCGCAGATCTATTGTCGCGGTGGCGCCGGGCGAAGAAGGATGGCACATGACCGCGGAACCGCAGCAGGTGTCAAGCAGGGCAAAAACCGCCCCGCCATGGATCACACCCGTGCGTGGATCACCGATCAGTTCGGCCTTGTAGGGCATCGAAATCTCGGCCTCGCCATTACCCATTTTGGTGAGTGTCAAACCCAAAGCTTTGGCATGCGGAATGGCCTCAATAAACTGTCGTGCTATAGCAGCTTTGTCGACCATCTACTTGTGTCCTCTCTGTTTCTCCCTTTATGAGCGTCAGGCTAGCAAAAGAGCAAGCCCGCCTGTTGCGCTTGAAGTCGCCACGTCCTACGCTGTTTCGAAGGAGACCAGGAATGCCCGACAACCGTTTGTCATTCAAAGAGATGTGCGCCGAGTTTGACGTGACTCCACGTACCCTGCGCTACTATGAATATATCGAACTTCTGCAGCCTGACCGCGAAGGCCGAACTCGCTTTTACGGGCCTAGGGAATGCGCTCGGATGACGCTGATCATGCGGGGACGGAAATACGGATTTCCTCTGGAAGATATCCGCCAGTGGCTGCTGATCTACGAAGATCAGGGGAATCAGGCACAGATGAAGGCCTTCATCGAAATGGCCGAACATCAGCTTGTCGAACTGAACAATCAGAAAAAACAGTTAGATGAAGCCATAGATGCCTTGGAACAAATGCGTGACCAGACCGCGAAATTGTTAGACTAGGCATTGCTGCCCAGCTGACCGCGTTTACTATCGGATTTGCCAAAGCCAAAAACAGACCCTTCCTCGGCTCTTTTACCCTTTCAGCATGCTTTTCCGTGTTTGGGAAATTGCATCTGGAAGGTGATCTGACGTGACGTCCTGAAATTCCCTGCAGTAGAAACCTTGACGCGAACGGAAGTTACGTCAACTTATTTGTGACGCAGCGTTCGCGTTACGTGAACGGCATCTACGTGCTGTAAGACGCGCATCGACTGCGCAAATCAGCTTAACGAAGGCCAGTTACAAGAGTGCAGAAACCATGACCGAAGATCTGATGACCATTCGTGAAATGTGCGAGACCTATGATGTCACGCCGCGCACATTACGTTTTTACGAGGCAAAGGAACTTTTGTTTCCGATCCGCGAAGGGCAGAAACGACTGTTCACCAAAAGCGACCGGGCGCGTCTCAAGCTGATCCTGCGAGGCAAACGCTTTGGCTTCAGCCTGGAAGAAATTCGCCAGCTTCTTGATTTGTATCACGTAGGTGATCAGCAGGTTACACAGATGACCCGCACCTATGAGATCGCGTGCGAGCGGCTTGCCGATATGGAATCCCGGCGTGAAGAGCTGACCCAGGCCATTGACGATCTAAAAGAACAGTTGAGATGGGGCGAGAAAGTGATCGCCTCGATCAAGAGCGACAAAAAGGCCGCAGAATAACCCCGGCGGCACCCACCCACCGGACAAGCGAAACTAAGGAAGTTCCCAATGCCCGTATACAATGCACCAACCAAAGACATGCAGTTCGTATTGCACGAAGTGCTCAATGTATCGGGATCGGACATCCCGGGTTATAGCGAGCTTGAACCTGATTTTACCGGCGCTGTCCTAGAAGAAGCCGGTAAGGTGGCGACAAATGTTCTGCACCCGCTGAATACAATCGGTGATACCGAAGGATGTCGTCTGGAAAACGGTGTGGTATATACCCCTACTGGCTTTAAAGACGCATTCGGTCAGATGAAGGAAGGCGGCTGGACCGGCCTGGACATGCCCGAAGAGTTCGGCGGCCAGAACATGCCTTATGTCATTGGCTCTGCCGTGGCCGAGATGTTTTCCGCCTCGAACCAGGCGTTCACCATGTATCAAGGTCTGACCCACGGCGCAGCCTCGGCCATTCTGGCGCACGGCACCCAAGAGCAGAAAGAAACCTATCTGCCGAACATGGTTAGCTGCGATTGGACCGGCACCATGAACCTGACCGAACCGCATTGCGGCACCGACCTGGGTCTGATGCGCACCAAGGCTGAACCGCAAACGGATGGCTCCTACAAGATTTCCGGTCAGAAGATCTTTATCTCGGCTGGTGAACACGACATGGCCGACAACATCATTCACCTGGTGCTGGCCAAGATCGTGGGCGGCCCCGAAGGCATCAAGGGTGTATCCCTGTTCATCGTTCCTAAATTCATGGTGAACGAAGATGGCAGCCTGGGTGAACGCAACGGCGTATCGGTCGGCAACATCGAAGAAAAGATGGGCATCCACGGCAACTCGACCTGCGTCATGAACTATGACGAGGCAACCGGCTATCTTTTGGGCGAAGAGCATAAAGGCATGCGCGCGATGTTCACCATGATGAACGAAGCTCGTATGGGTGTAGCCATGCAGGGTCTGTCCCAGGCCGACGCGGCCTATCAGAACGCGGTGGAATACGCCAAGGACCGCCTGCAGGGCCGCGATGTGACCGGCGCGAAAAATCCGGACGGTCCAGCCGATCCGCTGATCGTGCATCCCGACATCCGCCGCAGCCTGATGGATCAGAAGAGCTTTACCGAGGGTGCCCGTGCCTTTGTTCTGTGGGGAGCCACCATGATCGACAAGGCCCACCGCTCTGGTGACGATGCCGCCGATGGCCTGATCTCACTGCTGACGCCGGTCCTCAAAGGGTTCCTGACCGACGAAGGCTATGACATGACGGTCAAGGCCCAGCAAGTCTATGGTGGCCACGGCTACATCGAAGAATGGGGCATGTCGCAATATACCCGCGATGCCCGGATCGCGATGATCTACGAAGGCGCAAACGGCGTTCAGGCGCTTGACCTTGTGGGCCGTAAACTTGCCCAGGATGGCGGCAAACACGTCATGGCGTTTTTCGAAGTGGTCAAAAAATTCTGCAAGGAAAACGCAGGTCAGAACGAAGCCTATGATACGGCGTTTATCGAACCGCTGAAAGCGGCCTCCAAGGATCTGCAGGCCGCTGCCATGTACTTTATGCAAAGCGGCACCAAGAACCCCAACCATGCGCTGGCTGGGTCGAATGACTTCATGCACATGTTCGGTCATGTCTGCCTGGGCCTGATGTGGGCACAGATGGCAAAAGCTTCTTATGCCGCACTTGAAGCCGGGACTTCGGACACCGAGTTCTACGAGACAAAGATTACCACCGGCCAGTTCTACATGGCGCGTCGCTTGCCAGCCACCGGTCTTCATCTGACACGCATCCAGAGCGGTGCGGATACTGTCATGGGCCTGGACGCGGCAAGCTTCTGATCTCTGACCGGCCCCAGACCATCTTGGGGCCGGCCATTCGAAAGGCTCGATATGCCAAAACGATTTCGCCTAACACGCCGTTTCCCGGTCGCCATGACCGAAGACGGCTATCGCAAACTCAGAGGGTTCGCGCGCGAGGCTGGTCTGGACGAAGGTGAGGCACTGTCATTCCTGTTCGAGAACTTCAACAGCGTCATCGACGAAGAGAGCCTGACGCACCGTTTGCGTATCTTCAATTCCGAACTTGAAGAGCGCAAACGATAAGAAACCAGACCCGCCCGAAAAAGGGCGGGCTACGTGATACAGCACATCGCACTGACTCATGTGCCAAGGGAGGCAAATGATGACCATCAAACTGCATTGTTTCGGCGTCAGCGGAAACTCGTACAAGGCGGCGCTGGCTCTGGAGTTATCAGGGTTAGAATGGGAAGCCGTCGAAGTCGACTTCTTCAAAGGAGTGACACGCACTCCCGAATTTCGTGCCACTATCAACGAAATGGGTGAAGCGCCCGTCATGATTGATGGCGACTTTCGCACCAGTCAGTCCGGGGTCATTCAGACTTATATAACTGAAAAGACAGGCATGTTCGGAGGAAAGACGCAGGAAGAGAAATACGAGGTACTGCGCTGGGTGCTGTGGGACAACCACAAACTCAGCTCGGTGGCAGGCCTGACCCGTTTTTTGATCAACTTTCTGCCGGAAGAACATCGCAACCCAGATGTGATCGCATTCAACCAGGGTCGCCTGAAGGCTGCGTATCAAGTCCTGGATGCACATCTGAACGGTCGCGACTGGATCGTTGGGGACGGTGTAACCAATGCTGATCTCAGCTGCTGTGGCTATCTCTACTATCCTGAACCCTTCGGCTTTGACCGCACCGAATGGCCAAATATCGACGCCTGGCTGACACGCTTGTCCCAGCAGCCTGGCTGGAAACACCCCTACGACCTGATGCCCGGCTCTGTGCCGGATCGAGCTTAAGGAGAAAACTATGACCGACGCATATATCTATGACGCCCTGCGTACTCCGCGCGGCAAAGGCCGCAAGGATGGTAGCCTGCACGAGCTGACTTCGGCGCGCCTGTCCTCGCTGACATTGAACGCCGTAAAAGAGCGGAACAATCTAGAGGGCCACGCCGTAGAGGACGTCATCTGGGGCAACGTAACCCAGGTTATGGAACAGGGCGGCTGTCTGGCACGAACCGCAGTGCTGGGTTCTGATCTGGATGAATCGATCCCCGGGCTGGCGATCAACCGGTTCTGCGCCTCGGGCATGGAAGCTGTGAACCTGGCTGCCAACCAGGTCAAAGGCGGCGCAGGCGACGCCTATATTGCAGGCGGGGTCGAGATGATGGGCCGTGTTCCGATGGGCAGCGATGGCGCTGCGATTGCGGCTGACCCTTCACTGGCGATGAACACCTATTTCGTTCCGCAGGGTATCTCGGCTGATATCATTGCGACCGAATACGGGTTCACACGCGATCAGGCTGATGCGCTGGCGATGGAATCGCAGCGCCGTGCAAAAGCTGCGTGGGACGACAACCGGTTCTCGAAATCGGTCATCACCGTTAAGGATCAGAACGGCCTGACCATTCTGGACCATGATGAATACATGCGCCCCGGCACGGACATGCAAAGCCTGGGTGGCTTGAACCCCGCATTCCAGATGATGGGCGAGCAAATGCCCGGCTTCGACAACGTCGCAAAGCTGAAATACCCGCATCTGGAAAAGATCAATCATATCCACCACGCGGGTAACAGCTCGGGCATCGTGGATGGTGCGGCGGCAGTTCTGATCGGCAACAAGGAATTCGGCGAGAAATACGGCCTGAAGCCGCGCGCACGCATCAAGGCCACGGCCAAGATCGGCACCGACCCCACCATTATGTTGACCGGTCCGGTTCCGGTGACCGAGAAAATCCTCGCCGACAACGGCATGAAAATCAGCGATCTCGACCTGTTCGAAGTGAACGAAGCCTTTGCCTCGGTTGTTCTGCGCTTCCAGCAGGCATTCGATGTCGATCCGGCTTTGGTCAACGTCAATGGCGGCTCGATTGCAATGGGCCACCCGCTGGGCGCGACCGGCGCGATGATCATCGGCACCCTGCTGGATGAGCTTGAACGTCAGGACAAGGAAACCGGGCTGGCCACGCTTTGCATCGCATCCGGCATGGGTGCAGCAACGATCATCGAGCGCGTCTGATGCCAAAGCTGGATCTCTCTCAGATTCCGTTTCAGGGCGGCTCGGCCTATCCCGGCAAGCTGGCCGAGGCGACCGCAGGCCGTTTTGTTCAGCGCCTCGGTGATGCGGGCGGGCTAACCCAGTACGGTGTGAACATCGTGCGGCTGGAACCGCAGGGCATGTCCTCGCTGCGCCATTACCATATGGAGCAGGACGAGTTTGCAATCATGCTAAGCGGCACCTGTACGCTGATCGACGACGATGGCGAGCATGAAATGCAGCCCGGCGATTGCGCCGCATGGCCCGCAGGTGAAGCCAACGGCCATCACCTTGTGAACAACACCGATGCGCCTGCAACCTTTCTGGTGGTGGGCACACGGACCCCGAACGAGACCGGCTATTACAGCGACTTAGACATGATGGTGAAGGATGATGAGAACGGATTCTCTTTCACCCGGAAAGATGGCAGCCCGCTAACGGCTGACCAGATTGGAGATGACAATGACTGATTTCACTCTGAGCAAAGGCGCGGACGGCGTCGCCATTATCACCTGGGACGTCCTGGGAAAATCCATGAACGTGATGTCTTTTGACGGATTCGCACAGTTAAGCGATTGCATCGATCAGGCACTTGCCGATGACGAGATCAAAGGCATCGTTATCACCAGCGGGAAAGAAGGTTCGTTCGCCGGTGGCATGGACCTGAACCTGCTTGCGGTGATGAAAGAACAGGCGGGTGACAACCCCGCCAAGGGCCTGTTCGAAGGCACCATGAATATGCACGGCGTGCTGCGCAAGATCGAGCTGGCGGGCATGGACCCCAAGACCAAGAAAGGCGGCAAGCCGATTGCAACCGCCCTGCCCGGTACAGCCGCAGGCATTGGCATGGAACTACCGCTGTCGACGCACCGCATCTTTGCAGCCGAGAACCCAAAGGCGAAATACGGCCTGCCTGAAATCATGGTTGGCATCTTCCCTGGCGCTGGTGGCACCACCCGTATGGTCCGCAAGGTCGGTGCGATTGCAGCCGCTCCGCTGTTGCTGGAAGGCAAGATGCTGGACGTCAAAAAGGCGAAAAGTGCAGGCTACATCGATGAGATCGCCGAGGATCCAGTTGCCGCAGCAAAAGATTGGGTGCTGAACGCCAAAGATGCGGACATTGTGAAGCCTTGGGATGCCAAGGGTTACAAAATGCCCGGTGGCGCGCCTTACCACCCTGCCGGTTTCATGAACTTCGTCGGCGCCTCGGCAATGGTGAATAGCAAAACTCAGGGTGCGTTCCCTGCCGCCAAGGCGTTGCTAAGCGCTGTTTACGAAGGTGCGCTGGTTGATTTCGAAACCGCGCTGAAGATCGAAGCCCGTTGGTTCACCTCCGTTCTGATGAACCCGTCTTCGGGTGCCATGATCCGATCACTGTTCCTGAACAAGGAAGCCTTGGAAAAAGGCGCCGTGCGTCCTGCGGGCGTACCGGATCAGTCAGTCAAGAAGATCGGTGTTCTGGGCGCTGGCATGATGGGTGCGGGTATCGCACTTGTATCGGCGCAGGCCGGTATGGAAGTTGTTCTGGTCGACCGCGATCAGGAAGCTGCAGACAAAGGCAAAGCCTATACCGAAACGTACCTGGACAAAGGTATGAAGCGCGGCAAGGTTACGGCTGAAAAGAAAGAGGCCATGCTGGGCCGCATCACCGCGACCCCTGACCTTGATCATCTGAAGGGCTGCGACCTGATCATCGAAGCCGTCTTCGAAGACATGGGCGTCAAGGCCGAGATGACCAAAAAGGTCGAGGCGATCATTCCCGAGGACTGCATCTTTGCCTCGAACACCTCGACCCTGCCGATCAGCGACCTGGCCAAAGCTTCGGTGCGTGCGGATCAGTTCATCGGCATCCACTTCTTCTCGCCCGTCGAGAAGATGTTCTTGGTCGAGATCATCAAAGGCAAGGAAACCGGTGATCGCGCAGTGGCCAAGGCGCTGGACTATGTGCGTCAGATCCGCAAGACGCCGATCGTGGTCAACGATGCCCGCTTCTTCTACGCCAACCGCTGCATCATTCCCTACATCAATGAAGGTGCCCGGATGGTGACCGAAGGCGTCAGCCCGGTTCTGATCGACAACGCGGCACGCCAGTTGGGCTTCCCTGTCGGGCCGATCCAGCTGACTGATGAGACCTCGATTGATCTGGGTGCCAAGATCGCACGTGCAACCAAGGCCGCGATGGGCAACGAATATCCTGAAAGCCCGTCCGATGATCTGATCTTCTGGATGGAAGAACAGGGCCGTCTGGGCCGCAAGGCAAACGCGGGCTTCTTCGACTATGACGAAAAAGGCAAGCGCGTCGAATATTGGAAGGGTCTGCAGGACAAGTATCCGCTGGCAGAGGATCAGCCCGACCTGATCGAAGTGCAGGAACGCCTGATGTTCGCTCAGGTTCTGGAGGCCGTCCGCGCATTGGAAGAAGGCGTTCTGGAAGACATCCGCGAGGGTGACGTCGGCGCAATCTTGGGCTGGGGCTTTGCACCTTGGTCAGGTGGCCCGCTGAGCTGGCTGGACATCATCGGCACCCCTTATGCGGCCGAGCGCTGCGATCAGTTGACCGCACAATATGGGGAACGGTTTACCTGCCCGCCGCTGCTGCGTGAGATGGCAGATAAAGGCCAAAGCTTCTACGGGCGTTTCAACCCCGAAGCCAAGGCTGCCTAAACAGTTGGTGCTGGCGTAAGATACCTTACGCCAGCACCCTGCTTATCGTGTTTGGTTGGCCTGCCGTTCAGATCACTGGGAGAGGCCGACCCGGACGACCCGGGCGACGCGCACCCCTGCTGGGTCTCAAAGGGACAACTTGTTCCAGTGAGATGGGTGCAGGCAGCGCACCCAACGGGTTGGCAAGGGCTGCCACGCGGCCCTCAGTTCGTATATCTTCGACCAATTCCGCCGCTGTTTCGCTTTCGGCAATTTGATAGCCCGCACTTGTGCCGCTGTGGCCGCCGAAACGCCCTGACGGGCAGAAGGCGCGCATGCCGCCTTCCATATAGACCACTTCATCCTCGTCAAAGAACAGTGCGCTGACATCGAATGATGATGCCGGGACGTCCGACTTGATGCGGAACAAACCGCTCAACTTTCGTGCTGCCACAACAGTCAGATCTGCGGTGCCATGCTCCAATGCTATACCCTGTTCAGGCATGATCCAAATCGTACCTGGGCTGTCGACGGCACTTGGGGGTACGCGGACTGGCAAATACTCGATCCGACTTTCTTCAGTAGGAACCGAAATCGTATCGACAGAAATGCGCCTTACTGCCTTAAAGCCGTTCTCGACTGTCCGGATCAGATCACCAGGCTGAATGTCTTCAATCGGCGTCCAGCCGTCGACAGTTGCAACCCTGGTCCCGTGGATCAAGCCGCCACGGCGCGCGTTCAGTTCTACTCTGGTTTCGAATTGTGTCCGGCTTTCCGGAACATCTGAAATACCCATGTCACTCACTACTTCAAACACGTGCCTCCCCCCTGCTGGCACCAAAAACAATAGATATTCATTAGCATCCAAACCGATCACGCGTCCAAATTTTGACACATTTGAGCCTGATTTGGGTCCCAAACCCCGTTGGATAACGCTAAAAACGGAACAACGATCTGTAATCGCCCGGTATTAAGTCCCGCAGGGAAACGATATTTCTGTCATCTAATCAAAAGAGTATCCGAATCTGTCTATATCTTCAGCGCAAGCCTCGGCGATGGCCTCCTGTGATGCGGCTGAATAATAGCTGCGGTAATCTTTCGCCCGCTCTGATCGATTCAGATGCGGCAGTGTGATCCGGAACCCCAGGTGGTCAAACAGAGGCTCTGCGTCCTGATCAAACGCTTCGAGTCTGATGAAATACTGGCACTGCTCGATACCATCGGCTCGCGTCACGTAGTGCCGCGCCGGATGCTGACGGAGCGATTGTTGCGTCGCAGGGTGGCAGACAAATCCTTCAAACGAATGGGCGCGGGCCAGCGCGATTGCGGGGTGATCAAAGCCTTGCACCTTGAGCCAGTGATAATAGCTGACAAGCCGATCCCAGGGATTTCGGACCAGGGTAAAGACTGTCATCCCCGACAACTCATCCGGTGAAAGAACACCTTCGATATCGGCGAGGGTTGAATGTTTCCAAAGGCGGCCACGCGCCGATAGCTGTTTGATCCGCCTATTGCGTTTCTTTGCCTTGGGCGTATCTCCCAGCAAAATATCATCCTTCATCGCGCGCTGTTCCAAAGCCAGCGACAAAGATGTCCCTCCAGTTTTGGGAATGTGGACGAAGATATAAGAGCGACCGCGCGAAATGATCACGATGCGGCCTCTGTAGCGGCGGGACGCGTGGATCGCCAGGCCAGCAGAACTCCAGCCGTTGCGATCAGGCATATGCCGAGGATCTGCAGAACACCGATATTCTGCCCAAAGACCCTCCAGGCGAACAAGGGTCCAAATATCATCACCGAATATTCAAACACCGCCACATAAGAGGTCTCACCGATCTGATAGGATTTGATCAGCATGAATACCGCAATCGTCGACCCTATTGCCTGAACTATAATCCAAGGAATTGCCGGTCCCATTTGCCAGACCCAGCCACGGGTGACGAAGCCCTCCGGCCCAGCGACCGGAACCCCCGGAAACAAGGATAACACGATCAGCCCTACCGCTCCGGCCACTCCCAAGGTTGTCACCATAGCCGCCAGCAATGCCGTCGTGCTTTCCTGCGCGCAGTGGCTTCGGGTGATGACTGAACTGAACGCGTAGAACAGCCCTCCGGCGACCGGCAACAGCGTTTTTGCATCAAACTCGCCGGGATTCGGCTGCAACACGCACAAAATCCCGGCAAACCCTACTGCAACGGCCAGAATACGCCATGGGCCTATCCGTTGCTTCATGGCGACGGTTGTAATCAACAGCACAAAGATCGGCGACGTGAACAAACCCGCCAACGCCTGCGCAATCGGCATCAGCGCAAGCGAGGCAAAATAGAACAACATGGCCAATGTGATGAGAACACTACGCAGGATCACGGGGCCAAGCCTAATCGGGCGCAAGCGGCCCAGCCCAAGCAGTGACAGGCCCATTATCAGCGGTAGCATGAGCAGTGCCCGGCTGAAATGGAACTGCCACAGACCGATCGTTTCGGCCACCAAGATGACCACATTATCAATCACGCCGATGATTGCCATAGCACTGACCATCAGCACCGAGGCCAAAACCGGTGAAGTCTGGGTGTCCGCCTGCATCATTTTCCCCGCGGTATGATGGAGAGCGGTAACAGAATATTCCGCTCGTCTAGGTATCCAGCACATTTCCTGAACATCGCGCAACAGGTTTGCGCCGGTTGAATTTAGCGTGTTAAGCTGGCTCCAATTAAGAACGAGCAGACATCACCCCGATGACGGCACTGAAACAGTTCCAGCGGATCGAAGCCACCGGTCTGTGGCGCCCCTCGCCCGATGTTCAGCGGCGCGAGGTTGTTGTGTCGATTGGCGAAGCGACGCTGACGATATCGGATTTCAACGACCGGGCACTGACGCATTGGTCGCTGGCCGCGTTAGAGCGCCAGAACCCCGGTGTTTTCCCTGCAATTTACCACCCGGATGGCGACCCGCAAGAGACGTTGGAACTGGCCCAATCCGAAACCACGATGATCGAAGCCATTGACCGTCTGCAGCGTGCCATCGACCGGTCACGCCCCCACCCTGGGCGTTTGCGGTGGTTCAGCGTGGCCGGGGTCGTGGCTGCTGTGGCCGCGCTCATGCTGTTGTGGTTACCGTCAGCATTACAAAACCATGTCGTATCCGTCGTTCCCGAAATCAAACGTATCGACATCGGCGATACAATCCTGAGGCGCATCGAAAGAGTGTCAGGCCGCGCCTGCGTGTCCGAGGGCACTCAGGAAGCACTGGATCATCTGGCGGCAAGAACGGGCGTGCGCTCAATCGTTATCCTACCAGCCGGAGTACAGACCAGCCTGACCCTGCCGGGTGGAATTGTCCTGTTGAACCGATCTCTGGTCGAAGATCACGAGGACCCCTCGGTCGTGGCCGGGTACATCCTTGCGGAACGTGCACGTGTGCAGGCACAGGACCCACTGGATGATCTGCTGGACCGGACCGGCATCAGATCTGCGTTCCGCCTGCTGACAACCGGTGAGCTGACACCTCAGATTGTCGACAGTTATACCGAAGAAGTTCTATCAGAACCCCGTCCGGCTGTACCAGACGAGAACCTGCTGGAAATTTTTGCCGAGGCAGCTTTGCCCTCGGTCCCCTTTGCCTATGCGACGGACGTCACAGGTGAAACCGTGCTGGGCCTGATCGAGGCCGACCCGATGGCGGGCCAGCCTCTGCAACAGATACTGCCAGATCGCGAATGGGTCCGACTGCAGAATATCTGCGGCGGATAAGCCCGCTTACTTGGTCCCGAACATCCTGTCACCCGCATCGCCCAGACCTGGCATGATATAGCCTTTTGAGTTCAGCTCACGGTCCAGTGCGGCGGTGACGATGTGAACATCCGGGTGCGCCTCTTTCATGCGGGCAACACCTTCGGGGGCGGCCAACAGGCAGAGGAAACGGATATCCGTCGCGCCAGCCTCTTTCAGCAAATCAATCGCAGCGGCCGAGCTGTTGCCGGTTGCCAGCATCGGGTCGACAGCAATGACCAAACGGTCCTTCAGCCCCTCGGGCGCTTTGAAGTAATATTGGACGGGCTTCAAAGTCTCTTCATCGCGGTACAGGCCAACAAAGCCAACACGGGCCGAGGGGATCAGTTCCAAAACGCCGTCCAGCATTCCGTTACCGGCGCGCAGGATAGAGACCAACGCCAGTTTCTTACCTGCCAGGATGGGGGCGTCCATCTCTTCCATCGGGGTTTCGATATGGCGCGTGGTCAATGGCATTTCCCGCGTGATTTCATAGGCCAGAAGCAAGGTGATCTCACGCAGCAACTGGCGGAATTCGGCGGTCGAAGTGACCTTGTCCCGCATGAGCGTCAATTTATGCTGCACCAACGGGTGGTCGACGACGGTCAGGTGTTCGCTCATGATATCTCCAGTCTTTTCTTGACCCGCGCACGGGTCGCTTCATCGCAAAAAGCCGCATTCAGGGCGGTTTCATTCAGGGCGGCAAAATCCTCGGCCTCCCAACCGAAAGCTTTGGCCAACATCTCATATTCACGCCGCATTGTGGTGTGGAAAAACGGCGGATCGTCGGTGGACACGGTGACCTTGACACCTGCCTCGCGCAACTTGGAAATCGGATGGCTGGCAAAGTCGGGAAACAGGCCCAGAACCACGTTCGAGCCCGGGCAAACCTCGAGCGTCACACCACGATCAACGATCTCATGCACAAGGTCGGGATCTTCGATCGCACGCACGCCATGGCCTATGCGTTCAACTCCCAGATCACGGATCGCATCGCGGACACTATCCGGCCCGCCGAACTCTCCGGCATGGGTGGTCAGGCACAGTCCGGCCTCGCGCGCGCAGTCAAACGCCCACTTATAGTCGCCCTGAACCCCCATGGATTCATTGCCCCCCATACCGAACCCAGTAATCCAGTCGCCCGCTGTTTCAGCGGCACAATATGCACTGAGCTTGGCCTGTTCGGGTCCGAAATGCCGGACACAGGTCACCACGCCGCGCAGAGTGATATCGTATTTCCGCTCGGCTTCATCAGCGGCATCCTGAATGGCACTTAGATAGTCGCGCCAGGCCAGCAAATCGCCACCGCCACAGAAATCGGGGCTCAGAAAGCTTTCCGAATACACCACCCCGTTCGCCGCGCTTTCTTCAAGAATAGCCAACGTCAGACGGCGGAAATCCTCGGGCGATTTCAGCACTTCACAGGCGGCCTCATATACGCTGAGGAAATGGGCGAAATCCCGGAAATCATATGACCCGTCAGGTTTGAAAATCCCGCTGAGGTCGATGCGCTTTTCATGCGCCAGCTGACGGATGAAGGCAGGCGGCGCGGCACCTTCGTGATGCAAGTGCAGTTCGATCTTGGGTAGGTCAGCAACAGTCATAGAAAGCTCCGCCCCGGCCCTTGTGCCGGGATATTCAGGTGATGTGCGATACTGGCGGCAATGTCGGCGAATTTGACCTGACCGATCTGCCCCGCACCCTGCCCTGCAATCAGGACAGGTACTTGCTCACGCGTGTGGTCGGTGCCGATCCAGCTTGGGTCGTTGCCGTGATCAGCGGTCAACAACATCAGGTCGTCGGGGCGCAACCGGGTCAGAATTGCACCTATCTCTTGGTCAAACCATTCCAGCGCGCTGGCATAGCCGCTGATGTCGCGCCGATGGCCATAGAGACTGTCGAACTCGACAAAATTGGCAAATGTCAGGCTGCCCTCTTCGGCCTCATCGATCAGATCGGACAGATGACCCATCAAGTCAGCATCCGACCCTTTGCGCAGTGTGTCGATCCCCTGCATGGAAAAGATATCGCCGATCTTGCCCACTGCATGAACACGGCGGCCCGCATCCTGACACCAGTTCGTCAGCACCGGAGCGGGCGGCACGATGGCAAAATCCTTGCGGTTGGTCGTGCGGGTGAACCCCTGTTCGGGCGAGCCGACAAAGGGCCGTGCGATCACACGCCCCACTTTCATCTGGTGCAAACGTGGGGCCAGCGTGCGGCAGAGGTCAAGCAGACGGTCTAGGCCGAAGCTTTCTTCATGCGCGGCAATCTGAAAGACACTGTCGGCCGAGGTATAGCAGATCGGCCAACCGGTTCGCATATGCTCGGCCCCCAATTCGGCGATGATCGTGGTGCCCGAGGCGTGGCAATCCCCCAAAATCCCTTCGGTTCCGGCGGCCTCTGCTGCGGCCTTGCTCAGATCAACCGGAAATGATGGTGTTGTATTTGGAAAGTAATGCCAGTCCCATGGCACAGGCAGCCCTGCTAGTTCCCAATGCCCAGATGGCGTGTCCTTGCCCGGTGAATCCTCACAGGCGCAGCCCCACAGACCAGTCGGCTGGGCCAGCAAACCCGACGTTTCCGCACCCGAGGCCAGCCGTGCCGCAGCACCCAACCCCAGCGCATCCAAATGCGGTAGATGCAAAGGCCCGGATCGCCCCTCTTCCGCCTGACCTTGTGCACAAGCCTGCGCGATATGGGCCAGAGTGTTTGCCCCAGTATCCGGCATGTCGCCATTAAAGAACTGATCAGCATCGGGCGCGCCGCCGATACCCACAGAATCCATCACCACAAGGAAGGCGCGGCTCATGGCGTGATCCTCTCGTGGACAAGGGATGGCACCACTGGTTTACCCGTTCCAAGCGTGATCGCCTTTTGAACAGCATCAGCCGCACGTCGCGCGGCATCCTCGCGGGCGGCATGGACGACAGCCAATGGAACGCCTTTTTCGACCCGGTCGCCCAGTCGCACCAGATCTGACAGCCCGACCGCAGGGTCGATCACATCGCTTTCAACCTGACGTCCGCCACCCAATTCGACAACCGCAAGGCCCAGCGCCTCTCCGTCTATCGTGGTTACATAGCCCGCAGCGGGAGCGGGCACTTCCAGGATCACGCTGGCTTCGGGTAAATAGCGCGACCAATCGTCGACAAAGTGAATGGGTGCCCCAACTGCGGCCATCATGCGGCCAAACCGTTCTGCGGCACGGCCATCGCGGATGACCTTGGCGATTTTGTCCCGGCCTTCTTCTGAAGTGGCAAACATACCGGCGTCAGCCAACAGAACCCCACCCAGTTCGGCAGAGATCACAGCCAACGGCGCGTCAGGCGCTTGGGTCAATACCTTCATGACCTCATCCACCTCAAGTGCATTGCCCAGCGCAGAGGCAAGCGGCTGGTTCATATCGGTTATGACTGCTGAGGTCCGACACCCTGCAGCGTTGGCGGTTTCAGTCAGCGCCTGTGCCAGATTGTGCGCGTCATCAAGGGTTTTCATAAAGGCCCCACTGCCAACCTTAACGTCCAGCACCAGTGCATCCGGGCTGGCTGCAAGCTTTTTCGACAGGATCGACGCGGTGATCAGGTCGAGGCTTTCTACTGTCGCCGTGACATCCCGAATGGCGTAAAGCCGTTTGTCCGCTGGCGCGATTTGCCCGGTGGCGCCGACAATGGCTGCCCCCGTTTCGTTCAGCACCTGCACCAGCCGGTCCTGGCTGATCTGGGTGGTCACACCGGGGATGGATTCAAGTTTGTCCAACGTGCCGCCCGTATGTCCCAGTCCCCGGCCAGAAATCATTGGCACATAGGCTCCAAGCTCGGCCAGTGCGGGGGCCAGTACCAGGCTGACGCTGTCGCCCACACCCCCGGTCGAGTGTTTATCGATTACCGGTCCTTCCACATCCCAGTTCAGGACATCGCCGCTGTCGCGCATCGCAATGGTCAGATCGGCACGGCCCTGCGCACCCAACCCACCCATGCAAACCGCCATCGCAAAGGCCCCTGCCTGCGCGTCACTGACCCCACCATCGGCAAGCCCCTGGGCAAACCAGTGCAGTTCCTCGGCGGAGGGTATATCCTTGCGGCGCAACTTTGCGATGATCGAGCGGGCGTCCATGGGGTCAGACATCCTCCATATGCGAGGCGTCAAATGCGCCTGGCAGCAGATCCCCGATAGTGGTTTTCAACTCCGCCCCGTCCAAGCTGGCCAATACCACCTTGACGTCACGCTTGCCGAACTCGGCCAGTTTCTGGCGGCACCCCCCGCACGGCGGTACTGGCTGAGGAGACGACGCGACCACGTAAACCTCGGTCAGTTCCTGCTCGCCAGCAGCAACCATGGCGGCAATGGCTCCGGCCTCGGCGCAAGTGCCTTCGGGATAGGCCACGTTTTCCACATTGCAACCGGAGTAGATCTGCCCCGACAGGGACCGGATCGCCGCGCCGACCTTGAAATTGGAATAAGGCGCATAGGCGTTTTCCCGCACGGACAAGGCTGCGTCTTTCAAGCTCATGGCGATTCCCTATTTTTTGATCATCTGGTCAGAAAGTCATACCCTAAATGAAAGCCCCCGGGGAATTGAAGCCCCGAGCGCAGAATTCCTGAGCCAAAATGCTTAATCCAGAACCGTATTGAACACGCCAGGCAGCGTGACCTCAAGCAGTTCAACATCATCGGTCGGATCAGACAGGCGTGTGCGCATACCCGGCGGGATGACAAAGGCATCGCCCTGTTCCAGCCGATAGGGGTCACGCCCCTCGCCTTCGAGCGTCAACTCACCGTTCATAACGAAGGTGAAATGAATATCGGTATCATGTGTAGCCCAGGCGGTGTCACCCTGCCCCCGACGCACCACCTGAACGCCTGCGACACCCATCGTGTTCTGGGCAATCGTGGTGTCGCGACAGATATAGCCCGGCAAACGGAACGGCCCCCATTCTGCTCCCTCGACCCGGTTGTAGACAAAGCGCTGGCCCTGCCATTCGCGATCCGGGCGGTATTGCGGGGTCGGCAACTGCATTTCGTGGTCGATTTCGGTGACATGTTCGGCAGGAACACCAATTTCGATCACCTGCACATTGTCCGATGCCTCCAACACACGATGGCGGATTTCGGGCGGCTGGATAAAGCAATCGCCGGCGGTCAGGCGCATCTTATCGCCCTGATCCTCGTAAACCACATCGACCCAGCCATGGATGCAGAAAATCAACTGAAACCCGACCTTGTGGAAATGCACCATGTCCGGAACCGGACCGCCATCAGGAATGCGGATATGGCTGGCAATGATCGACCCGCCCAAGCGATCGGGTACCAGATCGCGATAATGCATTCCGGCGCGCCCGATGACCCACGGGGCCTGATCCTTGAGTCTGCGCACGACAAAGGAATGCACGGTATCCGGCATCACCATCGGCGGGTTCAGTTCATCAATTTCAACACGCGTCCCGTTCGGCGCGACCAAACTGCGCTGGCCAGCCGCAAACTCATCCGGATTTTCGGTCAGAATGCGCAACATTCCGGGCGCCTCGGGTGCATCCTGTTCGATCCGTAATCGCAATCCATGCCCCGAGAACACGGCGACCCGAGGGTCATCAGCCGGATAGATCATATCCATCCGCATCCCCAGTACCTTGGTAAAAAACGGGATGTCGTCACGTAATTCCTGCGTCGGCAGACGAATCTCAGCTTTGGTCTGATTGCTGGTCATTCAAGTTCTCTTCGGTCGTGGCTTTGGGCCATCCGATCAGAACAGAAGCCAAAATGCCAATCGAAAAGAACATCTCAAGCGTTTCTTCCAACACAAACAAACGCATGATCATCTGGTCCGACAGGTCGTCTTTCAGTGCGCCACTGACTTCTTCCAACCCCTGTGCAACCACCGCACACATACCGGCCAGAAAGAACACCATTAGAAACGGGACCCGATGCTTGAACGCACGCCACCCGTTTGGCACCCCGTGCCAGAGCAAGCCGCCCAGAACCAAAACAGCCAGGATGACGCGAACCGCGTTCATATCAAGCAGCGTGTCCAGCCCATTCAGAATCCCATATGGCAAGCTATCTACGGCATAGATATCCGCAGCAAGTTCGCGCTCTGCCAGCAGCAAACAGACGAGACCGATATAAAGACGGGAAATCCCGCGATACCGGAAAAGCGCAATGCCCCCGGCCAGAACAAGTGCCGCGGCCGAAATGGATTCGAACGGGCCGCCCTCATGGCTGAGGGACATCGCCTGCACCGGCCAGATACAGAGGACCACCAAGATCAGCAACGCAACTCCAATCGCTGCACGAAACAGCGGCTGGTCCAGCCCAAAGGACCGCTTGGTATCGGTTGTGACGGGTATCGACTGAGATTGTTTTTCCGGGGTCATCTTGGGCCTTCGATCTCCTGTGGAAGCGGTGCCGAATATGAAGATGCGCGACCGTAACCATATTAGAACATAATTCAACCTACGGCCGTGTTTGGCAAAAATCCATTTATGAAGTGACGTCACGTAGCCAAGGCGCCAGAAATAGTTTAACCCTTCAACCAAATTCGGAACGGAGATGAATTGCCTATGTCTGACACTCCCAACCTGCGACAGGCCGCGCTTGATTATCACGCTCACCCAAAGCCTGGAAAGCTCGAAATCAGGGCTACGAAACCCATGGCCAACGGTCGGGATCTGGCGCGCGCCTACTCGCCTGGCGTCGCCGAGGCCAGCCTGGAAATCAAGGCCGACCCATCCAACGCCGAGCTTTACACCGCGCGGGGCAATCTTGTTGGCGTGGTCTCGAACGGAACAGCAGTGCTGGGCCTGGGCAATATAGGCGCTCTGGCTTCTAAGCCGGTGATGGAAGGCAAAGCGGTTCTGTTCAAGAAATTCGCAGGGATCGACTGTTTCGACATCGAGGTTGACGAATCCGACCCCGAAAAACTGGCCGATATCGTTTGCGCGCTGGAACCCACGTTCGGGGCAATCAACCTTGAAGACATCAAGGCACCCGATTGTTTTATTGTCGAAAAACTGTGCCGCGAGCGGATGAACATCCCCGTTTTTCACGATGACCAGCACGGCACCGCAATCGTCGTGGGCGCCGCTGCCAAGAACGCGCTGTACGTTGCCGGGAAAAAGTTCGAGGATATCAAAATCGTCTCGACCGGCGGAGGCGCGGCTGGGATCGCCTGCCTGAACATGCTGGTGAAGCTGGGTGTGAAACGTGAAAACATCTGGCTGTGTGACATTCACGGGCTTGTCTATGAAGGGCGAGCCGAGGACATGAACCCGCACAAGAGTCAATTCGCGCAAAAGACTGATCTGCGCACGCTGGATGACGTGATCGGGGATGCCGATCTGTTTCTGGGGCTTAGCGGACCGAATGTCCTGAAACCCGAAATGGTCGCGAAAATGGCCAACAGACCAATCATCTTCGCGCTGGCTAACCCGACGCCCGAGATTCTGCCGGACGCAGCTCGCGAAGTGGCCCCCGATGCGATCATCGCAACCGGTCGCAGTGATTTTCCCAATCAGGTGAACAACGTTCTGTGCTTTCCTTTCATCTTCCGGGGCGCCCTGGATGTTGGTGCGACCGAAATTAACGACGCTATGCAGATCGCCTGCGTAGACGGTATCGCTGATATGGCCCGGGCAACGACCAGTGCAGAAGCCGCCGCCGCCTATAAGGGCGAGCAACTGACATTCGGACCTGACTATTTGATCCCAAAACCTTTTGACCCGCGCCTCGTCGCTGTTGTGTCCTCGTCAGTGGCCCGGGCGGCTATGGACAGTGGCGTTGCCAGGCGTCCGATTCCAGATATGGAGGCCTATAAAGAGCGCCTGAACCAGACGGTTTTCAAATCCGCCCTGATCATGCGCCCGGTTTTCGAGGCCGCAGCAGCTGCGTCGCGCCGAATAGTATTTGCCGAGGGCGAGGACGAACGTGTGCTGCGCGCCGCTCAGGCCATTCTGGAAGAAACCACGGAAACACCGATCCTGATCGGACGTCCCGAAGTCATCGAAGCGCGATGCGAGCGCCTGGGCCTGACCGTGCGTCCCGGCGAGGATTTTCAGATCGTGAACCCGGAACATGACAATCGCTACTATGATTACTGGACCTCATATCACCAGATCATGCAGCGCCGCGGTGTCACCCCTGATCTGGCCAAGGCCATCATGCGCACCAACAGCACAGCCATTGGGGCGATCATGGTTCAGCGTGGCGAGGCCGACAGCCTGATCTGCGGAACCTTTGGCGAATACCGCTGGCACCTAAGCTATGTCGAACAGGTGTTGGCCAATGGCGACCTGCGCGCACATGGCGCTTTGTCTCTGATGGTTCTTGAGGACGGCCCCTTGTTCATTGCCGATACACATGTGCGGCAATTACCAACGCCTGCAGAGCTTGCCGAAACCACCCTGGGCGCGGCCCGTCATGTCCGGCGTTTCGGGTTGGAGCCAAAAATCGCGTTCTGTTCGCAATCTCAATTCGGCAATCAGGCCGAAGGCTCGGGCAAGCGCCTGCGGGCCGCTTTGGAGATTCTGGACTCGGAGCCGCGCGATTTCACATATGAGGGTGAGATGAATCTGGACGTAGCGCTTGACCCTGAACTGCGGTCGCGCATCTTCCCGCATTCACGTCTAGAAGGTGTCGCCAACGTCCTGATATTTGCCCACGCAGATGCCGCCAGCGGTGTGCGCAACATTCTGAAGATGAAGGCCAACGCGCTGGAAGTTGGCCCGATCCTGATGGGTATGGGCAACAAGGCACATATCGTGACCCCCTCGATCACCGCACGCGGGTTACTGAACATGGCGGCGATCGCAGGAACGCCTGTCGCTCATTACGGGTAAAGGGTCACGGATCCCCTCCGGGCACCGAAACAGGTGCCCGGACTGATTCCTTCATATTTGCACCAATACATTTGCAGTTTTGCAAAACTGTGAATTCGGCGCGCAAAATCCATAAATTGCCGACAGGTTTGCAAAAATTTGCAGGGAAATTCTTATACATCTGCAAATATTTTGCGATAAAGTGACGCCCCGTCACTTCGACCGCTTGTCTGCCCCCTATACCCCGCCCTAGACACGGTGCAGGGATTTTTCGGAGGAGACCAAAGTGGCATATCAGGACGTTTACCAGAGCTGGAAATCCGATCCGGAGGCATTCTGGATGGAAGCTGCAAAAGGAATTGATTGGGTTCGGCCACCCAGCAAGGCTTTGTTTGACGACAATGCTCCTCTTTATGAATGGTTCTGTGATGCCAGGGTCAACACCTGCTGGAATGCAGTTGATCGCCATGTCGAGAATGGTCGCGGTGAACAGACGGCCATCATCTATGACAGCCCAATCACCCACACCAAGCGCGAAATCTCATATGTCGAACTGCGCAATCGGGTCGCCACTTTGGCCGGGGCATTGCGGGCAAAAGGTGTCGAAAAGGGCGACAGGGTTATCATCTATATGCCGATGATCCCCGAAGCGCTTGAGGCGATGTTGGCCTGTGCCCGGCTGGGTGCGGTGCACTCGGTTGTGTTTGGTGGCTTTGCAAGCAACGAATTGGCGGTCCGTATTGATGACGCCAAACCAAAAGCAATCATCGCCGCTTCTTGCGGGATGGAGCCGGGCCGTGTGGTGCATTATAAACCGCTGCTTGACGGTGCCATCGAACTTGCCAGCCACAAGCCCGATTTCTGCGTGATATTCCAGCGCGAACAAGAGGTTGCGCATTTGATCGAGGGGCGTGATTTCAACTGGCACGGGTTCCAGTACGGTGTTGAGCCTGCGGAATGTGTTCCTGTCGATGGCAATGATCCAGCTTATATCCTGTATACATCGGGCACGACCGGAGCGCCCAAAGGGGTCGTACGGCCGACGGCCGGCCATCTGGTCGCCCTGAACTGGACGATGAAGAACATCTATAACGTGGATCCCGGCGACGTGTTCTGGGCGGCTTCTGATGTCGGCTGGGTCGTTGGCCACTCATATATCTGCTACGCGCCGCTGATCCACGGCAACACCACGATAGTGTTCGAGGGCAAGCCGGTTGGAACCCCAGACGCGGGCACCTTCTGGCGGGTGATATCCGAGCATAATGTTCGCAGTTTCTTCACTGCTCCCACCGCAATCCGCGCGGTCAAACGTGAAGATCCCAAGGGGGAATTAATCCCTGAATACGACCTCTCCTGCCTGCGAGCCCTGTTTCTGGCTGGAGAGCGGGCAGATCCCGACACGATCGAATGGGCCAAAGACGCGCTGAACGTTCCGGTCATCGACCATTGGTGGCAAACCGAAACCGGTTGGACCATCGCGGGCAATCCGCTGGGGATTGAAGAGCTGCCAACCAAGCTGGGCTCACCTGCCAAGCCGATGCCCGGCTACGACGTGCAGATTCTGGACGAAGGCGGCCACCCGATGAAACCCGGAGAGCTGGGCGCGATTGCGGTAAAGCTGCCCCTGCCCCCCGGCACTCTGCCAACGCTGTGGAACGCCGAAGACCGGTTCAAAAGCTCGTACCTGAATCACTTTCCCGGATATTATGAAACCGGCGATGCGGGCATGGTTGATGAGGACGGGTACCTCTACATCATGGCGCGCACCGATGACGTGATCAACGTCGCGGGCCATCGTCTGTCCACCGGCGGCATGGAAGAGGTTCTGGCCGCGCACCCTGACGTTGCCGAATGCGCCGTGATCGGTGTGTCGGATCAGCTGAAGGGCCAGATGCCGGTTGGCTTCTTATGCCTAAATGCGGGCTGTGACCGCGACCATGGGGACGTCGTTCAGGATGTCGTCAAGTTGGTTCGCGAAAAGATCGGACCGGTCGCTGCCTTCAAGCTGGCCGTGGTTGTCGATCGCCTACCCAAAACGCGGTCGGGCAAGATATTGCGCGGGACCATGGTCTCGATTGCGGATGGCAAGGAATACAAGATGCCCGCCACCATCGACGATCCGGCGATTCTGGACGAAATCACCGAAGCCCTGAAATCCATAGGCTACGCCCAGTAGAATATCGGCACAGTTGCCGCCTCTTGCAACCTGACACTGGGCCTCTACTGTCTGACCAAGACAGTGAGGCCCCATGACAGTGACCGACATCTGGCGTCTGAGCGCCACCGATCTGACCGCGTTGACCCGCAACCGTAAACTCAGCACGGAAGAGGCCGTAAAAGCCGCAATCGAGCGGATGCATCAGGTCAATCCTGCGCTGAATGCGGTTGTTGAAGATCTGAGTTCACAAGCGCTGGACCGTGCGCGATATCTGGACAAGGCGGTCGGTGGCGGAGAGCAGCCCGGCCCCCTGCATGGTGTGCCGGTCACCATCAAGATCAACGTCGATCAAAAAGGACATGCGACCTCGAATGGGGTCGTTGCCCTGAAAGACGTGATCGCCCCGGATGATGCGCCGGTTGTATCCAACCTGCAAAAGGCGGGCGCCATCGTCATCGGTCGCACCAACACGCCCGAGTTTTCGTTCCGTGCTGACACAGACAACGAACTGCATGGCCGCACGTATAACCCCTGGGGGCGTCATATCTCGCCCGGGGGATCTTCTGGTGGCGCGGGCGCGGCTGTGATGGCTGGGATCGGTGCGCTTGCCCATGGCAACGATATAGGGGGCAGTCTGCGATTTCCTGCCGCCGCCAATGGGGCGGTCACCGTCAAACCGGGTCTGGGTCGTGTTCCGGCGTGGAATCCCAGCCAATCGGCAGAACGGGGCATATTGGCACAATCGATGTCGGTGCAGGGTCTGATCACGCGCTCCGCAGCGGACCTGCACCTGTCCATGCCCAGCTTGATCGCGCCCGATCCGCGCGATCCGTTTCACGTGCCGATGCCGTGGCGGGGTGAGGACCAAACCGGCCCGATCAAGGTCGCCTTCACCAAGCAGACCTTTGGATACGATTTGCATCCCGAAGTCGACAAGGCTCTGGATACTGCATGCGATGCATTGATCGATGCAGGCTATGTAGTGGAAGAGGTCGCACCACCCGATATCTTTGAAGCTGGTCGTGGTGGGTACCGCGCCCTGATGGGCGAAGTTCTGACCTTGTTGAAAGCCGATATCGAGGCTGCGGGATCTAAAACAATCCGCGACATATTCGAGGTCTACTTTCAGGAATTCCCACCCATAGTTGGCACAGACCTTATCGAAATGCTGGCCAAGCGCAGCCACTATGCGCGCGAGTGGTCTCTGTTCATGCAAAACTATCCTCTGGTCCTGTCACCATTCCTGCCACAGCCGTTCTTCAAACCGGACCGAGATACCGAGGGCGCCGAGGGCGTGCATGAAGTTCTGGGCTGTGCGGTCTATTCCTATGCGATGAACTTCATCGGCCTGCCCGCGGCATGTGTTCCGGCGCGGCTGGCCGAGCTGCCGCATGGGCCGCAGCCGATCAACATCCAGATCGCAGCCCGCAGATGGCGCGAGGATATGGCCGTAGACGCCGCCGCGGCGATAGAAGACCGGGTAGGGCAAATGTGCCTGCCATTGTGGAAGAAAATGGGGACGTCCTTCTAAATAGACGTTGTCCAAAAAAAATTGACCCCGGGGTTTTGTACCCGGGGTCCGCTTTCTAAAATATGCCTAGAAATCCGATAACGAGCGTAGCACCACCTACCCTCGCCCGCACATAAACTGCACGTTCATTTCGAAACCGCTGTTGATGGCCACTCACTTCCACCATGGCGTGTTCTCCAGGCAAGTTCACACTACCTTAATGTTAATCGGATTCGTGTGAACTGGTTCACACAAGCGCGATTAATTCGTACCTGGCCTTTCATTTACGTGAATTGTTCCGAAATCAGACGCTCTTCCAGGCCGTGGCCCGGGTCGAACAGGATACGGTGCCGAATCGCCGGTTCAGATCGAATTTCGACCCAATCAATATCCGGAAATGAATTTGAATCCGCATCCGCCATGACCGGCCGCTTGTCCGCATCCAACACATCGAACCGCACCTGGGCGATTTTGGGCAGCAGTGCGCCCCGCCAGCGTCGCGGACGAAAGGCTGCAATCGCTGTCAGAGCTAGAACATCCGATCCAATCGGCAGGATTGGCCCATGCGCGGAATAGTTATAAGCCGTCGATCCTGCTGGCGTTGACAGCAAAGCGCCATCGCAAACCAATTCATCCATGCGCACGCGACCGTCCACACTGATCCTCAGCCGCGCCGCCTGAGGGCCTGCCCTTAGCAAAGAGACCTCATTGATGGCTAGCGCCTCATGGATCTTTCCGGACTGATCCATCGCGCGCATCGCCAGCGGGTTGATGACCTCTTCTTCAGCGGCGGAAAGACGGTCCATCAGATCTTCTTCGTGGAACTCGTTCATCAGGAACCCGATTGTTCCACGATTCATGCCATATACGGGCGTATCGAGGTGCTGCATGTTGTGCAAAGTGTGCAGCATAAAGCCGTCCCCACCCAGCGCGACAATTACACCGGCATCACGCGGCGCCGCATTGCCATAGCGCCTGACCAGTTTGTCGCGTGCGGTTTGAGCCACCTTGGCGTCGCTGGCAAGAAAAGCGATTCTTTGAATCATCTATTGTGGTTTCCAGTGCTGCACATTTGGTTCCGAAACAATCATACCTTTCCCCTTTAGACCAGACTTGACGCCACCGCTGGCCAAATCGTCGCTTTAAGCCTTTTGCCGATGGCCCGTTTCCGATAGGAAATCCGCAAGAAATCCCAGCATTGTGGAGCCCCCATGAACGCCAATCTACGTGATACCGGTTTTTTCACCCAGTCTCTCTCAGCGCGCGACCCAGAGCTGTTCGGCTCGATCACGTCCGAGCTGGGCCGTCAGCG